>CAYWMV010000019.1:14812-23804 GCA_964459055.1 uncultured Ignavibacteriaceae bacterium
ATCTTGGTTAATAACCTTCTGATTGTCATTCCTGCGAAAGTTTTTAAAACCCGGCTTGAAGGGGCAGGAATCCGGAAAAAACTCTCGGAAAAAATTGGATTTCCGCATACTCGGAAATGACAAGAAGCTTGACTTTTGGTTTTCATACAGTTTCATTAGTCGTAAGGATTCCTTATACAAAGAAAAACTGCAACAAAAAAAAGTTAGTATCGTATTATAAAAATAACTTGAATCTGATTTTTAAAGAATATAATTTTGGAAACCAGGGAAACAGTTTCAGTTTCCAAAAGAAAACCAAATTATGACAAGTGTTAGACAAAATATAATTGATTGCGCAAGGGAATTGTTTTTGTCTCAGGGCTTTTACAGGACTCCCGTTGATTCGATTGCTTCCGAACTGCAGATAAGCAAGAAGACGATTTACAAGTATTTTCCTTCAAAAGAGAAACTGCTGAATGAAATCACAAATAATATGATTTCAGGATATAATAAAAGAATAAAAATTATTCTTGATTCGGATCTCGACTCGGTCGCCAAGTTCAATAAGTTATTTGAATATTATTCGGTTCAGATGAGAACGATTTCCGATAACTGGATGAAGGATGTTAAACTGCATTCACCGAAAATCTGGAAGAAAATAGAAGAGTTTAAGTACAATCATATATATGCGATTATGAGCCAGTTGCTTGAGCAGGGGAAAAAGGAAAATCTCGTTATTGATGCACCGCTTGAAATGGTAATTGAATCAATTACGGCAGTTACTCGTCATCTTCTGTCCCCTGAATATGTGCATTATCATAAATATTCTCATCAGGATATCATCGAGTTTATTTTTGACAGTTATCTGACAGGATTGCTGACTGATAAGGGCAGGGCAAAATATAAAAAAGACAAATTAAAATCGAAAACTTATATTAAAAATAATGCGAAATAAAATTTTAATATTTTTATTGTTAATTTTTATCACCGGAATATCGAAGGCGCAGGAAGTGAAGGTGTTTGCTCTCAGAGATGCGATTAATGAAGCATTCAGGAATAATTCCGAACTCACGAATGCACGGTACGACCTGATGAAAGCGCAGTACAAGGTTACCGAATCATATAACGAAGGGCTCATACCTACATTGTCCCTGAGTTCAAATTATACAAGGGCTTTTAAGAAACAGGTTTTTGATATCTTCGGACAGAAATTTGAAATCGGCACGGATAATTCCATTACTACGGCACTTCAACTGACTCAGGCGATACCGTTTTTGGGTACTCCGATTTTCCAGGGTATCAGAATTGCGGAATATTATGAAAGATTATCGGAAGAAAATATTCTTGCCATCGAAACAAAAATTGCGACGGATGTAAAAAAATCATTTCTTAATGTTCTGCTGCTGAAGGAGGTGGTGGAAGTCAATAAGAAAGCACTGAAAAATACTATGGATAATTTATCCGTTGTCGAAATAAGATACAGAAACGGAACGCTTACGGAGTTCGACTATCTCCGGGCTAAAGTAAAAGTCGAAACTATGAAACCGAATCTGACGCAAGCGGAGAATAATCTGCTTCTCAGTAAAAAGTCTCTCAAAAATTCGATGGGTCTGAAAACGGATGATGAAATTGATATTGTAGGAAGTCTGATTTATGACAGTACGGAGTTTTTAAAATCACAGGATGATATAATTACGGAAATTGCCTCAAATAATGTAAATATAAGATTGCTCAATATCAGCAAGAATATTAATAACGAATTAATTGAAGTTGACGACGCAAATTATCTTCCTAAACTCTATCTCTTCGGTCAGTACCAGTTGTTTGCAAACGAAAATGACGGCAGAAGTATCCTGAAATACAGGTATTATAATGCAGTTAATGCGGGTATCGGTCTGAATTGGACATTCAATCTGTTTACAAATTCGTATAAAAAACAGCAAAGCATTCTGGACCTTAAAAAAACTGACGAACAGATTTATGATGTGAAGGAGAAACTGAAAATACAGGCATCCAGCATTTTGCTTAGAATGGAAGATGCAAAAAACAGAATTTCGGCACAGACAGAAACCGTAAAACTGGCTGAACGCGGATATGAACTGGCAGCTTCAAGTTTCAAATCAGGCATCCTGAATCAGATTGATGTGCTTGATTCGGAACTGATGCTTACACAGTCAAGACTCGCACTGCTTCAGGCGGTTTTTGATTACCTGACGGCAAAATCAGAACTTGAAGGACTACTTGAAATTAAATGAAATTAAAATACATTATAATATATATGGAAAAATATTTAAGGTTAGTATTTGCATTTATTTTAACTTTTGTACTTGCTTCGTGCGGTTCGGATAAAAAGGAAACCGCGGAAGAAAAACAGATTCCGATTGTAAAGGTAATGGATGTTACGGGTGAATCGTTTACGGAATTATACCGTGTTCTCGGAGTCGTTAAACCCTATGCATCCGCAAAACTTTCATCGGAGGAGGGTGGTATTATTACTTATCTCGGTAAAGACAAGGGCGACAGGGTCGGCAGAGGTGAAATCGTCGTTAGACTGCTCAAAGACAGCGATTATGCGATGTATGAACAGGCACTTGCACAGTATAATCTTGCGAAGGATAATTATGAAAGACTTCAAAGACTCTATATAGAAGGCGCCGCAACCGAGCAGCAGTTTGTCAACGCAAAGCTCCAGCTTGATGTTGCCGAAAAATCGGTGGACGTTTATGAAGTCAGGCTCAGGAAGTCAACAGTCGTCTCTCCGATAAACGGTGTTATTGATGTGAAATATATGAACAGGGGTGAAATGTCTTCCCCGGGTGCTCCGATTGTCAGTATTGTTGATGTGTCCAGGGTTAAAGTTACTGCCGGTATTCCCGAAAGATATGTTAATGATTTAAGCATCGGACAGACTATTGATATCGTATTTTCAAATTCACCGGACGAAAGACGGAAGGGTATAATCAGTTTTATTTCTCCGACCATTAATGCGGTAACGCGTACTTTTGAAATAGAAGTAGTTATGCCGAATCCGCAGGGTAAACTTAAACCCGAAATGGCTGCTTATATAGAAATTACCAAAACAGCCGCTGAAGATGCAGTCGTACTTTCTCAGGACCTGATTGTGGATAATGTTGAGGAACAGTTTGTTTATATACTCGAGGGTGATGTAGCGAAAAAGAAAGTAATTCATTTAGGCGGCAGAAACGGAAACAAGGTAATTATAACAGACGGTCTGAATATCGGAGAAAAGTTGATTTACGAAGGTTTTCAGAGTCTGACCGACGGTGATAAAGTTCAGGTTGTTAATTGAAAATAATTAATCTCAAATCAGAATTATGAAATTTTTTAGTCTTATAGTTAAGAATAAAGTTACGGTTTATATCCTCGTACTTATTATTATATTGATGGGTGCTTTCTCTTATATATCAATGCCCAGGGAAGCATCTCCGTCCATAAAAATTCCTTATGTGTTCGTAACTACGGTTTATCCCGGTGTTTCTCCGCAGGATATTGAAAATCTCGTTACTCAGGAAATTGAAAAGGAAGTGAAATCCATAAGCGGAGTCAAGAAAATTTCATCCGTTTCAAGGGAAAGTTTCTGTACGGTCGTTGTGGAGTTTACTACCGATGTTGTTATTGATGACGCACTGCAGAAAGTAAGGGATAAAGTTTCAACCGCCAAAACCAAAATGCCTGCGGATGTTGAAGAACCGATAATTACGGAAATTAATTTTTCGGAATTGCCGATGCTCTATGTGAATCTGACGGGTAATATCGGACTGTGGAATATCAAGGAAGCCGCCGATGATATCAGTGACAGAATTGAGGAAATCCCCGGAGTCCTGTCCGCAGAAGTCGTCGGAGGAGTAGATAAGGAAGTGAAAATTGATGTTCACGCATTAAAATTGTTTCACTATAATCTGAGTTTCAATGATATTTCCAAAGCCATTGAAGCGGAAAATGTTAATATACCGGGCGGAAAAGTTGATATAGGAAAATCAAGTTACCTCGTCAGAGTCCCGGGCGAATACAATAATCCCGAAGATATTGCCGGTATCGTTGTGAAAAAAGCAGGAAATGATGTAATCTATATTAGGGATGTTGCAGATGTTTCTTTTGGGTATCAGGACAGAAAAACCTTTTCGCGTGAAAATGGTAAGGAAAGTATAACTCTCGTTGTTAAAAAAAGAAGCGGTGCAAATATTATTGAGATTGCAGATAAAATTAAAGAACTGCTGTCAACAAGAAAAGATATGATTCCTGAAGGCGTTTCGGTAAGTTATACGGGTGATAATTCAACTTTTATTCTAAATACAGTCCACGAACTGGAAAACGGCATCATAACGGGTATGCTGCTTGTAATTCTGGTGCTGTTCTTCTTTATGGGGCTGAAAAATGCACTTCTCGTATCAACGGCGATTCCGCTTTCGTTTCTGATATCTTTTACTGTTCTCGATGCTATGGGAATAACACTTAATATGATTGTTCTTTTTACGCTTATTGTTGTGCTTGGTATTATAGTGGATGATGCTATCGTGGTGATTGAGAATATTTACAGATTACAGGAAACTGAAGGATATAATCCGCACGATGCGGCAGTTGAAGGACCGAGGGAAGTTGTCTTTCCTGTTGTAATCGCTACGCTGACTATTATTTCTTCCTTCCTGCCGCTGCTCTTTTTCCCGGGCATCGTAGGCGATTTTATGAAGTATATGCCGATAACATTGATAGTTTGTTTGCTGTCTTCACTGTTTGTGGCAATGGTTATCAGCCCTGTTCAGGCTGCCGTTTTTATTCATTATCAAAAGGACAAGGAAAGGTCTCAAAGGAAAAAGTTCAGACCTGTATCGAAATTCCTTGAGTTTTTTGATGCAAAGTTTTTCGGTACATCACTGAGAATTTATGAGAAAGTTCTGAGAAAAGCCCTTAAATATAAAAAGACTGCTGTTGCTCTTTCGTTCCTGTTATTATTTGTAGTGATTTTTATTTACGGTATTTTTAATCACGGAGTCGAGTTCTTTCCTAAAATAGAACCGAAAGAGGCAAATATTAATCTTACTACACCCGTCGGAACCAATGTTTACAGGACAAATGAGTTTACAAAATCCGTAGAGGAAAGAATTCCGAAATTCAGGGATATTGAATACATTGTTACTAATGTCGGTTCCTCCAATAATCCTTTTGATTTCAGTGGCGAAGGCATTCCTAATAAAAGCGTGATTGCAATTAATTTTCTTGATAAAGAAGACAGAGAACAGAGTTCTTTTATCAGTATGGATTCAATAAGGAAATCTATCAAAAATGTTTCAGGCGGTGAAATAGTAATTGAAGAACAGGAAGCGGGTCCGCCTGTCGGTCAGCCCGTGAATATTGAATTGTCAGGCGATGATTTCGAAAAACTGGGTGAACTGTCAAATCAGATAAAAAGAGAAATAAAGGATGTTCCCGGACTTACTGACCTTAAAGATGATTTTGATGAAGCTGTTCCCGAAATTCAAATTACCGTTGACCGCGAAAGAGCCGCTCAGTATGGATTGAGCACTGCTTCTATCGGAGGTACCGTAAGAACGGCGATTAACGGTCTTATTGCAAGTAAATACAGACAGGGCGAAAATGAATATGATGTTACTGTGAGACTCATAAAGGAACAGAGAAATAATATTGAATATATTAATAATTTATTCATATCAAATAAAGATGGTCAGAAAATTCCTATCACTTCAGTTGCAAAAGTGGAATTTTCGGGCGGTATCGGTGCAATTAACAGGAAAGATGCAAAAAGAGTAGTAACGATTTCTGCTAATGCTTCCGGAAGACTTGGAAATGAAGTTCTGAAAGACGTTCAGACTATACTTGCAAATTTTCAGTTGCCAGGCGGATATTCAATTAAATATACGGGTGAACAGGAAGACCAGAAGGAAACCTCGGAATTCCTTGCAAGAGCAATGTTAATCGCTTTGCTGCTGATATTTTTCCTGATGGTTGTTGAATTCAATTCAATTAAAGTGCCGATGATTATTATGATATCGGTTCTCCTGTCGTTTATAGGCGTGTTGATAGGATTAATGATAACGGGTACGCCCTTCGGTATCGTTATGACAGGAATAGGCTGTATAGCACTTGCAGGTATTGTTGTCCGAAACGCTATTGTTCTTCTCGATTTCCAGAAAGTACTTGTCAATCAGGGCATCGAAAGAGATGAGGCGCTTGTTCAGGCAGGAATGATAAGAATGAGACCAATCTTTCTCACGGCTGCATCTACAATACTCGGAATTACTCCGCTGTCAACTGGAGTTGACTTTGATTGGCGGACATTCTCTTTCATTATCGGAGGTCAGAATACTGCATTCTGGAGACCGATGGGTGTTGCAATTATTTTCGGTTTGCTGTTCTCGACTTTTCTGACACTTGTAATTATTCCTACAATATATGCACTTGTTGATAATATTAGATTAAGAGTCGGACATCATAAAAATAAATTGTTCGGAAATAAAGCAACAACTTGAAAAATAGTATAGTCAGAAAAAATTTTATACGGCGTTGATTATCGTAGAAACAAGGTATGCCTTGTCTCTATCGGACGCACTTCAGTTAAGAATTAAAAAATTATATTTTGCCTTGTCTCTGCAGTTATAAATAGATTTGGGGGAATCAGAAGTTGGATTTCAGGAATGAGGGATTGTTGCGCCAGTCTTTACGGATTTTGACGAAGAGTTTCAGGAAAATTTCTTTGCCGAGGAATTTCTCAGTTTCTAACCGTGAGGATTCACCGATTTTTTTAAGGGATGCGCCTTTCCTGCCGATAATAATTATTTTCTGGGATTCGCGCTCAACAATTATTTCCGCGTGTATGTACATTTTGCCTTTTTCCCGCTCTTTGTATTCGATTACATTTACAAAAACGCTGTAGGGAATTTCTTCGCGAAACTGTTCGAGTATATTTTTCCGGATTATTTCGGATACGAAAAATTTTTCGGGTTTGTCCGTAAGGTATTCTTCGTCAAAAAGAAATTCGGATTCCGGAAGTTTTTCCACTATTTTGTTTTTAAGTAAATCTATATTTTTTCCCGTCAGAGAGGAAACAGCCATTATTTCAAATCCCGGAAACTCCGTATTGTAAAGCGAAATAAATTTATTTAACTTTTCATCTTCAAGAAGATCGGATTTCGTGAAAAGGGGAATGTATTTTTTTGTTGCAATTGACTTCCGTATTTTTGAAAATATTTCTATCTGCATATTCAAATCAAATGAAGCTGCGTCAATGAGATTCAGTATAACATCAGCATCTTCAAGGGATGAATTCAGTTCTTTCAGCATAAACTTCTGAAGTTCATATTTCGGGTCAAGAAATCCCGGGGTATCGAGAAATATAATCTGATAATTTTTTTCCGTGAGGACTCCCGATATTTTATTTCTCGTGGTTTGTGCTTTGGGTGTTACGACTGACAGGTTAAAGTTCAGCAGTCTGTTAAGCAGTGTTGACTTGCCCGAGTTCGGCTTGCCGAATAATGTAACGTATCCGCATTTATTCATTTGATTATATTTATTTGTTCGGGTGAATTCAGGATAATCTGCGGCTTGCCCCTGTATAATTCCGGTTTTCCTTTTACACGGACATTCTTATTTCTGAATATATTTAAATCTTCGAAATTCTCCGCGTCTTTCGGAAATATGACGGCGGTAAATGTATGTTTCGGAAATTTGTTGTCGAAATTTAAATAATTTACCTTTGGTCTCATTACTACATCTGCAATATATCCTTCTACAATAACGGTTTTACCGATATAATCGGCGGCATCTTTTGCTGAAATTATTTCATCCGGTTCTTCAATATTTTCCTGCGGCACTTCTTCCTGTTGTTCCGCAGCCGGGTTATCTTCCGCGAATTTTTGTCTTTCGGTTTTTTCCTGCTTTGTAATTGTAATTTCATCGGATTCATCTTTTCCGCAGGAAAGTAAAAAAAGTAGGATTAGTATTAACGGAAATACTTTTCTCATTTCTGCTCTCCGAGTTTTTTTAAAGCATCATCATAAAAATTCTGCGTTTGTTCTTTCAGGGACGGATTTAGCAAATAACCGTGTTCCATATCGTCTGTCGCTTCTTTGTATTTACCGATATTCAGAAATAGTATTCCCCTGCGTACATACGCCTCGCCGTCGTCAGGGTCGAGTTCAATTGCCCTGTTGAAATCAAGCATTGCCTCGTCGTATTTTTTCATGTATCTGTAAACCGTTCCTCTGAAATAATATCCTCTTGCATAATTGGGTGCAAATTCTATCAGTTTGTTTACATCAATCATCGCTTTATCGTAATTATCCATTGAAAAATAAAGTGCAGCCCGGTTATAATATACATCAAGCGATTTCGGATTGATTTCGAGAGCTTTTTCGTATGTTAAAAATGCGGAATCCTGTTTATCTGTCATTAGATAATATGTGGCTATCGATGTATAAGTTGTCATTGATTCAGGGTCGAGTTCGAGTGCTCTTTTTAAATCTTTGTATGCCCGTTCGGTCTGATCGTACATCAGGTAAATCGCCCCGCGGCTTGAAATTGCAGGAGCATAGTTT
This sequence comes from uncultured Ignavibacteriaceae bacterium, assembly GCA_964459055.1. Lineage (GTDB taxonomy): Bacteria > Bacteroidota > Ignavibacteria > Tepidaquicellales > Tepidaquicellaceae > Tepidaquicella. The sequence continues at coordinate 23,362 of CAYWMV010000019.1, forward strand.
GAATCTTTTTCAACCGAGAGATTGTAATAATAGAATGCAGAATCGAGATATTTAAGTTCTCCGTATGCAGTCCCGAGCGACAGATATCCGCGGGGGTCATTTGGTGCCATTTCTATATACCGTTTGAAATATTCAACGGCTTCGTTATGTTTTCTTTTTTTCAGTGCTTCGCCGCCCATATCGTAAATTTCATCGGCAGACTGGGAGTATGCTTGCACGGAGAGTATTAATATTAATAATGTAATTATTTTATTCATATTGTTTAGCCTGTTATTTGTTGCAAAGCAAGGGCTTTGTAACGAAGGATTAATTTCCCCTTATCCCCCTTTGGAGGGGGCACGGGGAAAAGTTACTGTATTGCCTGTAAATATCGCTCCACTCTCTCAAGCCATTTTTTCTCTGCTATTGTATATAATTCGGAATCCTTATATTCGCCCGACTTT
>CAYWMV010000020.1:0-22741 GCA_964459055.1 uncultured Ignavibacteriaceae bacterium
CCCAAGCGAATTTCATACCTGCTCAGGGAAAAGTCATCCCTTTCGAATGAATATTTAATTCCGGTTACGCAAATTTTTCTGCCTGTCCCGGAACTTACGACATTGTATGATTAATTTTTTACCCTCCAACTCGATGCTCACTTCTTCCTCTTCAAAACTCAAGAAATCCCTCACTTAAAAATTTCCCTGCCGGTAAATTTATTTTAAAGAACTAATAAATTGCATAAATCTAAAAATATTAATTCTTTATATCAATGAAATATTTCTATGCTTATTTTCATAAAATAAAAATACAGCCGACGGAATTATTTTACGAGAATCATCCGCTTGGTTTCCGAAAAATTTCCCGATGAGAGTTGGTAAAAATAAACTCCGGAAGGAATTCCGACAGCATTCCATTCGACTTCGTAATTTCCGGCGGGGATGTAGCGGCTGATTAATAAATCAATCTGCTTTCCCGTGATGTCGAAAATTTTTAAAGATGTTGCCTGACTTTCGGGAATGCTGAATTTTATTTTTGTCGATGGATTAAACGGGTTCGGATAATTTTGTGAAAGTGAATATTGTGAAGGAATTTCGTTGTTGGTTTTTCCGATTATTGTCGGCGGACTTTCTTTGTACTCGTGCTTGAATGCCCTGTATGAAACGACTAACGTCGGGAATTCGATTTCGAATAATTTTGTGCCGGCAGGGCTGACTTCCGTCATTGCAATTCTCGAAGCGTTTGTATATCCCCAGCCAATCACTGTGTTGCCGTTCGGCAGACGCTGTACGTTTCCCATTGCGGGTGCGTAAACGTCGGGAGTATTTCTGTATTGCCACGTGACCGTTGCGATTTTGTTTGTCTCGTCAAGTTGATATTCTACTGCTCTTGAAAATGGCGGTGTGTGGTGATTTCCGTTGTCGTAGAGAATTACCTTTCCGCCGGAAACTCTTCTGATTGAATGCTGTTTGTAAAACATCATCGTGTCATTCGTAATCGTGAACTGATTATTCTTTCCGCCGAAGCGCCAGATGATGTTTCCCGTCTGCCTGTTGATTTTTGTGACTTCATCCATATTGCGGCTCGATATCATCAGATGTCCGTCGTTGTCAACTTCGATTGCATTTCCGTGAACGTAATCAATTGTGTGAACCGTGAAATCCGTTGCTGTTGCGTCGAGTATGTTGAAGTGGTCCCAACTTTTCCACTGAAAGACTACGTTTTTATTTGCGTCGAGTTCCTGCACAACCAGTCCGATTACCACTGCGGCAGTGTCTCCGCCGGGAACTAAAAGACTCATATTCACAACCTGCGGGTCGTAAATCAGAACAAGATAATTCCCGTTGTTCATTATAACAAGTTCGTGCTCGTCTGTCGTATATCCGTTGCCGGCATAGAAACTGTCTGTGAGGATGTAATTTGTGTCGAGTCCGTAAAATTTATTTTTATTATAATCCGCGTATGTAAGAAGTCCGTGCGGTTGTTTCTTGAAGTCGTAACAATTATTCGCCATCGCTCTGTAAAAGAAAGGCGAGCCGTTGTTGTTCAGAATCATAAGGTACGGAGCATAAAGTCCGAAAACTCTGAAGTTGCTCATAAAAATTTTTCCCGGTGCCGTCTGTCCGTATTGCTTAATCGTTAACGGCGGGAAATTTGAAGGAAGTGAATCGCTATGCATAAAATCGTTCTGCTCTGCGAATTGTTTTCTTGCATCGTTCAGTTCAAGTTCAAGACTGTTGTATTTATCCGTAACCGTGATTTTTTCGATGTTGAATTTGAATTTAAAGGTGCTGTTATTGTTGTTAACGGTTACGTAAACCGTCTCCGCATTTTTGAAAGGTCTTTCGGGTTTGAAAATTATGTAATTTTCGGAATAAGAAAAAATTATTTCCCCTTTAACTTCTCCGCTCATTGTGCCGTTGACTTTAATGAAGTTCGCCGATTTAATTGTGTTCCCGGACGGCATTGCGAGAGTCTTTAAAATTATTGTCGTCTCTTTCTTGTTAAATTCGGATTCGGGCATCGGGCTGATGTAGTAGTAAGGATTTGTTTCCGCTTTTAAGAATCCACCAATCAGAAAAAACAAAATGATTAGTTTCTTTGAAATCATAAAATGTTAAAATTTAGTTGCTAATATAACACATTTAATATTAATATAATGCCACTATCGGCTGTGAAATTCACGTTCCCGATAGCATACTTCCGAATTATATAATTAACCGCTGAATTTGGAATAACAATTTAACTTTTTTGTTCAACATAATTTTACAAAATTGAAATATGGACAAAAAGAAAGTTATCGTTATCACAGGTCCGACGGCGTCAGGGAAAACCGAAATCTCAATTTCGGTCGCTCTGCATTTTGATATGGAAATAATTTCGGCGGATTCGCGCCAGATTTATAAAGGCATTCCGGTCGCCTCCGCAATTCCGTCCGAATCCGAAAGGAAAGGCGTTGCCCATCATTTTATTGAAGAACTTTCCCCTGAAGACGAATTTAACGCAGGAGAATACGGTTATCAGGCGAGGGAAAGAATCAGGCAGATTTTTGCAAAAGGAAAAAAACCGCTCGTCGTCGGAGGCAGCGGATTGTACCTTCAGTCTTTAATAGAAGGATTGTTCGAAGAGGAATCAAAAAATAAAATAATCAGAACAAACCTCAACGCCCTTCTGAAAGAAAAAGGCAAAGAATATCTTTATGAAGAATTAAAGAAAGTTGACGCAGACACCGCATCAAAAATGACTCACCATTATCACAGAAGAGTTATCCGTGCGCTCGAAGTATTTTATACAACAGGGAAAAAAATTTCTGAACTGCAGAAGGAAAAAATCCACAGCGAATTTGATTTCCGCATTTTCGGATTAATGCCCGGCAGGGATTATTTATACGAAAGAATCAATTCAAGAGTTGATAATATGATTGCCGGCGGTCTTATTGATGAAGTGAAGAAATTGCAGGACAGGGGATATCATTATCAGAAAAACAACTCGCTGAATACGGTCGGCGTCAGGGAAATTTTCGATTACCTCGAAGGCAAAATTTCTCTTGACGAGGCAATCGATTTAATTAAAAGAAATACAAGGCGCTATGCAAAACGCCAGATAACCTGGTTCAGACGCGATGAAAATATTGAATGGCTCGATGTTCATCCAGACAAAAACATAATAGCAATATTAATCTCCGCAATTGAGAAAGAATATTCATAACAAGGAACTGAAAAAATATTTAGACCGGCTTTATTTAAAATACAGCAGGAAATATTCCTCCGATGACCCTGTCTGGATTCTTCATAACCTTAAAAACAAAAAGGATATTGAAGTTCTTGCATTTATAATATCCTGTTTCAGTTACGGCCGGGTGGAACTGATTGTTGATTTTATTTCGAAACTGACTGATTCAATCAACAAAGAAATTTTTGAATTTATAATCAATTACAATTCATCAAGGGACAGAAAATACATAAAAGGATTTTATTACAGATTTAATACTGAAAGTGATTTATCTGAACTGTTCAGATGCTTGTCCCTCGTTTTGAAAAAATACAACAGCCTCGAAAATCTTTTTATGGAGAAATATTCAACCGCCGAAGAGAATATTCTCACCCCGCTGAATCATTTTACGAAGACATTCAATTCATTCAGCAGAATACCGCAGGGAAGTTCTTTCAGATATCTGGTCCCTGTCCCTGAAAATAATTCCACATGCAAGCGACTGAATTTATTTCTCCGATGGCTGGTGAGAAAAGATAATATTGATTTGGGTTTATGGAAAAATGTATCGAAATCACAATTATTAATCCCCGTCGATACACACGTTTACCAAGTTTCAAGAGAACTTGGTTTAATAAGCAGAAAATCCTGCGATTTGAAATTTTCCCTCATCCTCACCGATACATTAAAAACATTTGATTCAAACGACCCCGTGAAATACGACTTTGCCCTTTGCCACCTCGGCATAGAAGGGTTTTAGTAATGTTTTCTTAATTGATTTTCCTCGATTTTCCGATATTATGAGTTATCAGCGTTCCGATAATTTTTATATGCCCTTTTCAAGGACTGCTAAACAAAAATAAAAAAACCGCAGGAATTTCTTCCTGCGGCTGATATTATTATATTATTTTATCATTTCAATTTATCATTGTACATCGGAAATTTAACATTGTACATTGAATATTGTTTAGTACATTCCGCCCATATCACCCATTCCGCCCGGAGGCATCATCGGTGCTTTTTCTTTTTCGGGTTTCTCGCTAATTGTGGCTTCGGTCATTAAAAGTAATGATGCTACCGATGCTGCATTTTCAAGTGCTACTCTGGTAACTTTGGTCGGGTCAATAACTCCTGCTTTTACCAAATCTTCATAAGTATTTGATGCCGCATTATAACCGTAACTGTCTTTTCCGTCTTTTACTTTATTAACGATTACCGAACCTTCTTCTCCTGCGTTGATTACTATTTGTCTGATTGGTTCTTCAATCGCTTTTTTCACTATCGCAATTCCTAATTTAATGTCTTCTTTATCTGCTTTGATTTTATCGAGTTTACCGGCAACTCTGAGGAATGCTACGCCGCCGCCGGGAACGATACCTTCTTCAACTGCCGCTCTGGTTGCGTGCAGTGCGTCTTCAACTCTTGCTTTCTTTTCTTTCATTTCGATTTCCGTTGAGGCACCGATTTTTAATACTGCAACACCGCCGGATAATTTTGCAAGTCTTTCCTGTAGTTTTTCTTTATCGTAATCTGAAGTTGTCTTGTCAATCTGTGCTTTGATTTCGTTAATTCTTTTCTTGATATTGTTTGTCTCGCCCGCACCTTCTACTATAGTCGTATTGTCTTTGTCAATCACAACTCTCTTTGCGGTTCCGAGATATGATAAAGTTGCGTTTTCAAGTTTATATCCCTGCTCTTCAGAAATCACGGTTCCGTTTGTAAGTATCGCTATATCTTCAAGCATTGCTTTTCTTCTGTCACCGAATCCGGGGGCTTTTACTGCGCATACTTTCAGTGTTCCTCTTAATTTATTTACAACCAATGTTGCGAGTGCTTCGCCTTCGAGGTCTTCGGAAATTATTAAAAGACTTCTTCCCGCCTGTGCGATTTTTTCAAGAATCGGGAGAAGGTCTTTCATTGCGGATATTTTCTTGTCGTGTATTAATATGAACGGGTCTTCAAGTTCTGCTTCCATTGAATCCGCATTAGTAACGAAATACGGAGAAAGATATCCTCTGTCAAACTGCATACCTTCTACTACGTCAACCGTTGTATCTGTTCCTTTTGCTTCTTCAACCGTAATCACGCCGTCTTTGCCGACTTTATCCATTGCTTCTGCAATAAGGTCTCCGATTTTCTGGTCGTTATTAGCGGAAATTGAACCAACCTGTGCAATTTCCTTATTGTCTTTAATTGGCTGAGAAAGTTCTTTCAATCCTTTTACGAGTTCTTCAACCGCTGTGTCAATTCCTCTTTTTAAATCCATCGGATTTGCACCGCTGGTTACATATTTCAATCCTTCTCTGAATATTGCCTGAGCCAGTACCGTTGCAGTGGTTGTTCCGTCACCTGCAACGTCAGATGTCTTTGATGCAACTTCTTTTACCATTTGTGCACCCATGTTTTCTACTGCATCTTCCAGTTCGATTTCTTTTGCTACCGTTACGCCGTCTTTTGTAACGGTCGGTGCACCGAATTTCTTGTCAATAACTACATTGCGTCCTTTAGGACCTAATGTAACTTTAACTGCATTTGCAAGTTTATCAACGCCTTTTAACAAGGCGGCTCTTGCTTCGGTATTGTAGTTAATTATTTTTGATGACATATTATATTCTCCTTTTTTTAATTTTTAAATAATTTAAATAATTGCATAAACGTCTGATTCTCTCATTATAAGATATTCAATTCCGTCAACGGTGACTTCAGTACCTGAATATTTACCGTAAAGAATTTTATCTCCTACTTTTAATTCTAATGCAATCATTTTTCCGTCGTCTGTCATTCTTCCTTTACCTACTGCAATAACTTCTCCTTGCATAGGTTTTTCTTTTGCTGTATCGGGAATAATTATTCCTGAAGCAGTTTTCTCTTCTGCCGGTGAGGGCTTCACGAGTATTCTGTCTGCTAATGGTTTTAAGTTCATATTTTACCTCTTTTTAAGTTATTAAAAAATAGTTATTTAATTTTGTTTATTAGCACTCATCACGAGACAGTGCTAAAATAATTAATTTGATTTTGTATGTCAAGACATCATTCCGGTAGAATATTTTCACAATCCCTTGCTAATGTAAGTACATTTAAAATATTTAAATATGTAATGGAATAAAGAAGGTATGCCAAACGAAGCAGTAAAAAGGAGGATCACCGGGAACAAATTATTCAATATGAAGTTATCTGGGAAAGGAATTTTAAAAACACTTCAACCTTTTAAATTTGATAATGAAAATAAATTAAACTATTTTTGAAATTTACATTATAAGAAAACTGATGCAAAAGTATTTAATATTGTTTCTTAAAGGACTTGGCGTAGGTGCGGCGAATATAATTCCGGGAGTCTCCGGGGGTACAATAGCACTGATAACAGGCATATTCGAGGAAATAATCAATTCTTTAAAAAAATTTGATTTAACGGCGGTAAAACTTTTTTTCACCGGCAGATTTTCTGAATTTGCAAAACACATAAATTTCTTTTTTCTCCTAGCAGTATTCGGAGGAGCAGGCGCAGGTGTTTATGGTTTGGCTTATGTTTTAAAACCGCTGTTTGACTATTATCCCGTTTTCGTATGGGCGTTTTTTCTCGGACTGATTGCAGCATCAATTTATTTTGTGGGTAAAAAAATAACAAAATGGTCTTTCAGTGTTATTCTTGCATTTATCGTTGGTACTGCAATAGCAGTTGTTATAACGACTGTTTTAGAACCTGCACAACAAAACAGTTCTTTCATATATGTGTTCATTTGCGGTATCGTTGCGGTATGCAGTATGATATTACCCGGATTATCGGGCTCTTTTGTACTTTTGCTTATGGGTAATTATGAACTCATTATGATTGATGCAGTAAAAAATCTGAATGTCTCATTAATTATTCCTTTCGGTGCAGGATGTGTGTTTGGCTTGCTTGCATTTTCGCATTTACTTTCCTGGGTTTTTAAAAGATTTCCTGACCATACATTATCGGTATTAACAGGTTTTATTTTCGGCTCACTCGGAATACTCTGGCCCTGGAAAACCGAAATAACAAAATTAATTGAAGACGGAAAAGAAAAAGTTATCGGATATAACTGGTTCATACCCGAATCTCTGAATTCGGAAGTAATAATAGCAATCTTGCTTATTATAATCGGTATCATCATCATCTGGGCTATAGAGAAATCTGCCGAAAAAAAACAATAAGATATATTTTTTTATAGCGCGATCCAGCCGGAAACCAAAATATTTTCATTTAAATTTTAAATCTGAAATTTAACATTGAATATTTTTCGTGCCCTTACTATAAATTTTAGTTACCTTGGTGTTAAAACCTTCCTCCCGTTATTATTTCTTTACGCCCGTTGCTTCTTTGTCGTCATTTATATTCTATGACTGTGTTCTATAGATATATTCTGATTCTTTTCATACTTCCACCACTGTAATCGTATCCGCCGACTCTATCTCATCCGTTGACTTATTATATATTATAATTATCTTATCATCCTTAATTGCAAATTTTTCCGCCACAACAAATTTAACTATCTCATCAAAAGTTCCCGAAATGTCATCGTAATTCCCGAGATAATAGGGCCTGACACCCCATACAATATAACTGAATTTATTTATTTTATCGTCGTTTGACGCGGAAATAATTTTTGCCCGTACCCTGTGACTCGAAAGGTAAAGCGGAGACTTTCCCGTTCTCGTTATCGTTACTATTACTTTTGCATCAATTCTGTTTGCAAGTTCAGTTGCGGAAAAACAAAGCGATTCAAGTTGATTTTTGTTTTGCAGTTTTTCTATAAATCTCGGCTCTTTTACCAGTTCTGTTTTGGTAATTATTCTCTGCATTGTTCTTACAACATTGCCCGGGTCATAACCGATGGAAGTTTCTGCCGATAGCATTACACAGTCCGTTCCGTCCAGTATCGCATTTGCAACGTCCGATGCTTCCGCCCTTGTGGGTATCAGATTCGTAACCATGCTCTCCAGCATTTGTGTCGCTGTTATAACGGGCTTCAGTTTTTCATTGCATTTTTTTATTATCATTTTCTGCAGTACAGGCACATCCTCCGGTGATATCTCCACACCGAGGTCGCCCCTCGCTACCATTACGGCGTCGCTTGCGTCAATAATTTCATCTATTTTTATAATCGCTTCCGGTCTCTCGATTTTTGAAATTACAGGTACATCAAAATTCTTTTTCTTTAATAATTCTTTTAAGTCTTTTACATCTTTGGGTTTCCTTACAAAACTTAACGCAAACATATCAACTTTATTTTTTATTCCGAATTCGACGTCCGATAAATCCTTATCGGATAAAGAGGGGAGTCTTAGATTTGTATGCGGCAGGTTCAATCCCTTTCGCTGTTTAAGTATCCCGCCTTTCTCAATCAGGCAAATCGCTTCATCGTCTTTTTTTTCAGTTGCTTTAAGTTTTAATAATCCGTCGTCAAGTAAAATTGTATCTCCCTTATTCAAATCATCAACCAGATTTTTATACGTAGTTGAAATTATTTTCTCGTCGCCCAATATATCCCTTTTGGAAATAATAATTTGTTTACCGCTGATTAATTCAATCGCTCCGTTTTTTAATTTTCCGACTCTAATCTTCGGTCCCTGAAGGTCAAGTATCACGGGAATATTTTTGCGGCATTTATTCGATACTTTCCTTACGGTTTCTATGGTCTTTCGGTGTGTCTCGTGCTCGCCATGAGAAAAATTTAATCTCACAGCATCCATCCCGCCTTTAATAAGTTCTTTCAGAATTTCATCGGAATCAGATGAAGGTCCTATCGTGCAGACAATTTTCGTTTTGTTGGACATTTTAATTTTTGACTTTAAGATAAATTATACATTTTACATTTTAAATTCATTGCAAATCAAAAATTATGGAATGAAAGACATAAGTAACAAAATCGCATTTATTACGGGTGCTTCAAGCGGATTCGGTAAAGCAACTGCATATAAACTTGCCGGAAGGGGATGTAATCTTATTCTCGCTGCAAGGAGATACGAAAGACTTAAAAAAATATCAGCCGATATAAAGAAAAAATTCGGTGTTGATGTTTTAATATTTAAACTTGACGTCAGAAGTTATAAGCAGGTGAAAGAAAAGATTTCAAAACTTCCCGGTAAGTGGAAGAAAATAGAAATTTTAATTAACAATGCGGGATTGTCAAGAGGACTTTCAAAAATTCACGAAGGTCTGATATCCGACTGGGAAGAAATGCTCGATACGAATGTTAAAGGATTGCTGTATATTTCAAGAGAAGTGATTCCCCTGATGCTGAAAAATAAAAGCGGACATATCGTTAACGTCGGTTCAATAGCGGGTCACGAAGTCTATCCGGGCGGAAATGTTTACTGTGCCTCTAAACACGCTGTAGATGCAATAACGAAAGGAATGAGGATTGATTTGGTCGGTACTCCCATAAAGGTATCAACAGTTGACCCTGGTCTCGCGGAAACTGAATTCAGTCTTGTTCGCTTCCACGGCGATAAAAAACGCGCTGATTCTGTATATAACGGATTAACTCCTCTGTATGGTGATGACGTCGCCGATGCAATTGACTATATCGTAACCCGCGACGAAAATATGCTCGTCGCAGGAATGATATTGTTTCCCAAAGCACAGGCATCGAGTATGCACGTGCATCGTGACATAATTAAGACTTGAAAAAAAATGCTGTTTAGAATATATTGCATATTGTCAAGCGGGAATAGCTCAGTTGGTAGAGCGCAACCTTGCCAAGGTTGATGTCGCGGGTTCGAGTCCCGTTTCCCGCTCAAGAAGTGTTAAAGTTTTAGTTCATTGTTTTATTTGGCGTCGTACCCAAGTGGCTAAGGGAGCAGTCTGCAAAACTGTTATGCAACGGTTCGAATCCGTTCGACGCCTCAAATTCAAAAAATCAGTGGCTAAGGGAGTCCTGACCTGTCGGGACAAAACTGCCATTTATCGGTTCGAGTCCGTTCGACGCCTCAAATTTACAAAACATATACAATCTGAAACGCTCTGTTAGGAGTTTTACGTTAATTAAAATTCTGCACTGATATTAAACCCCGTTATGTGTTCACTACATTTGCAACAGATAATTCAATTCTGCTAATCCCCGTTGATATTATCTTAACGCCTGTATAGTGAATGCCCGTTTAGGAGCGAATAGAATTTTTCCCTGAGGTATCAAAACCGGCCATGGCAATATACCTCCTATATTATATTGTGTACTTGTCCAACGTATGCTTCCGTTTTTCGTTAATGATTCTACTGATATTCCGGATGTACCTTCAATTAAATAATAAAGATTGTCTTCGCTGTCAAGAATTAACCCGTCTCCGCTGTTATTATGACTCCATAAAGTTGCTCCGGATGTATCGTAAGCAATTATTTTTCCCGCAACAGACGCTATGATTACATTATCTCCGGTAATTACAGGCGATGAATAATCGTTTGCATTATTTTTAGTCCACTTTACCTGACCGGAAGAATTAAGACAGTAAAGTTTTTCATCACTTTGCGAGATGAAGTAGATATTTCCGTATCCGTCTATGACAGTCCCTTCAGTATTACCGCAATTATATTTCCAGACCGAATTTCCGTTTACATCGATTTTATCTATACCGTCATACTGTGAAAAATAGAGATTATCTTTCCTGTCGAGAGCAGGTCTGGCGCTGTATGACTGCGCATATAAAGCAGATATCCAGATAATATTTCCGTTCTGATCAATGCAGGAGATTTTGCTGTCGATGGAGGCGTATATGTTCCCGTCTCTTCTTACAACAGGTTTAAAAATGGAATAACCTGCAGGATGTGACCAAAGGATTTTCCCTGACGAATCAATACAAAACAGCCTGTCAGTTTCTGATGGTTTATATGCAATAAGGAATATTCTGTCCTCTGCTGCATTAATAGATATTCCGCAGTAATTGTTCTGCATAAGTGAATCGATTTTCCACAACACATTTCCGTTCGAACTGAATTTGTAAATACTTCCGTATGGAATGTAAAGTTGATGCAGGTAGTAAATGTTACCTTCCGAATCTACACAGAAGTCCGAACCGTCGCTGACATTCCCTCCCTGAAATGAGTAAGACCAGTCTGATGTTCCGCTCTGTACCGGATTCATTAATACGGCTTGAGATTTCGGATTGGATGTGAAACGTGCATTATAACACGGCTGAGGCCACATAGGAGAATAATCATTAACAAGGGGCTGAATTAATATATTTCCTTCATTATCGCAGGAGAAAAACAGTGTTGAAAAAATTATGAGAAAAAAGAAAATAATTTTAAATATACTAATCTTCGGTTTGTAAATTTGCAGGTAATATTAAATTATTAATTTTTAAATTTTTTATTATTTCTTTCGCGAGTGAATCTGCCAAATCATCAACATCATAAGCATCTACCGTCTTTGCAGTGGCGAGCCAGACAATTTTTTCAGATGCCGACGAGAATAATGATGTTTCCACGAGAACGGTTCTGTGCACTTCATAATAACCTTTTCGAGATGTTGTTTTCAACACATTCCTGTAAAATTTATAATACGTTCTGCCTTTACTGTCTATTTTTTCTATTTCTGTTCCCTGATAATTAATAAATAAAATTCCGCTGAGATTGTTCTCCTGAAGTATTACATCAAACTCTTCCTGTGTATATTTTTTTGCAGGTGACAGAATTGATAATGATTTTACCGCTTTTATTCCGTTGCTGTTGAAAATATTGTAAACTGCATTTTCATATGCATTTCTGAATTCAAGGTCTTTTACTATTGCCATTACGAGTATATTATTGATATATCCTTCTGTATATGTTGAATCTTTCCATGAAAACAGATTTGTCTGTGATGAGCAAGATAGGATTTCTAAGGCTATCAGCGACGGGAATAAAAAAATCATTATCAGTTTTTTCGTCATATATTTTTTCCCTTTGGAACAACATAACAATAAAATTTTTTAATTTCGAGTAAAAAAATCTTTCTATTTAATTGTATCGGATTTTATCAGAATTTTTGTTTTGCGGATTTATTATACGAGAAAATTTTAAATTATTGAATATGAAACTTATATTTGATAATTTATGGTTAATTACTGTATGCCAGACATATTAAACATATTAAAGGAAAAGATATTAGTATTTGACGGCGCCACAGGTTCAAATTTACAAACTTTCGAATTGTCGGCAGATGATTTCGGCGGAAAAGAACTGGAGGGCTGTAATGAATACCTTTGTAAAACCAGTCCGGAAGTGGTTATTAAACTTCATTCAAAGTTTCTTGAGGCAGGAGCTGATATAATCGAGACTAATTCATTTGGGGCAACTTCTGTTGTTCTGGCTGAATATAACATTTCAAATCTCGATTATGATTTATCACTTCTCGCCGGGAAAATTGCTAAGGAAACTGCAAGTCAGTATTCGACTGCAGATAAACCGAGGTTTGTTGCAGGTTCAGTAGGTCCAACAACAAAACTTCCTTCTCTCGGACATATTTCTTTTGATGAAATGGAAAAGTCATATTACAGGCATATGTCAGGCTTATATGACGGCGGGGTTGATATTTTTTGTATAGAAACCTGTCAGGATTTATTACAGACAAAATGTGCACTTTCTGCCGCAATGAAAGTTTTTAAAGATAAGGGAAAAAAATTGCCTGTTATCGTAAGTGTTACTGTCGAAACAACAGGAACATTACTAATGGGCACGGATATTTCAGCCGCATTGACCACGATTGAACCTTATGATATAGTTGACGCATTCGGACTAAACTGTGCTACCGGTCCGAAAGAAATGGAAGAAAGTATAAGATATCTGAGTCATAATTCAACCAAGCATATTTTCTGCATGCCGAATGCCGGATTGCCTGAAAACGTCGGAGGTAAAGCGTGTTATCATCTGAAGCCGGAAGAACTAAAAAAGTGGCTTTCTCATTTTGTTTCGGATTTAGGTGTTAACATTATCGGAGGATGCTGTGGTACAACTCCCGAGCACATTAAACCGCTCGCCGATATTGCAGAAAAATATGAACCGAAAAAGAGAAATATCGAATATTCATCATCAGTTTCCTCACTATATACTTCCGTTCCTCTGAAAATTGACAGACCGCCTATTCTAATCGGCGAAAGATGTAATGCAAACGGTTCAAAACAGTTCCGTCAACTGCTGGAAAAAAATGATTATGACAGTATGATAAATATGGCAAAGAGTCAGATTAAAGAAGGAGCACACATTCTGGATGTATGTGTTGCATTCGTAGGCAGGGATGAAGTTAAAGATATGTCCGAAGTCGTAAGCAGGTTCAATACTACCGTTCAGTTACCTCTGATGATTGATTCAACTGAAATCAGGGTTATTGAAACTGCATTAAAACTTTACGGAGGAAGAGCTATTATAAATTCTATTAATTTTGAAGAAGGAACAGAAAAAGCTGCAAAAATTCTTGAACTCGCAAAAAGATTCGGTGCGGCATTAGTGGTTCTTTCAATAGATGAAGAAGGACAGGCTTATACTGTTGAAAAAAAAGTAACAATAGCAAAAAGAATCAGGGACTATGCTGTTAATGAGTTCGGAATGAGGGATAAAGACCTTATTTATGATATGCTTACTTTTCCTCTGGGCTCTGGTTCTGAGGAATTAAGGCAAAGCGGAATAAATACTATAAATGCTATAAAAGAATTAAACAGAATTATACCTTCCGCTCAAACAATACTCGGTATTAGTAACAGTTCTTTCGGATTAAATAATAATATAAGACAGGTACTCAATTCCGTATTTTTGCATTATGCAGTCGAAGCAGGACTTGACTGTGTTATTGTTCACGCCGGGAAAATTCTCCCTCTCTACAGAATCGACGAACACGGAAGGGAACTATGCCGCCAGTTAATTTTCGACGAACGCAAATTCACCTCTTCCTAAAGGAATCTTGAAATGATATTCTCTTTGTCCTCATCTCTAGGACAAAAATAAATCTTCACGAAATATAAAAGGAACTCTATTCCTAAATTACTGTTTTAGAAAGAGTAATCAAAAAATTATCAATGGAATACATAATAAAATGAAACCTAAAATCGTTTTTGTTTTAACACTGTTCCTCGCACTTACAAATATATTATTTGCACAAATTAAAGGTGACATAACAGGCAGGGTCACTGATAATTTCTCAAAACTTCCTATTCAGGATGTTGTAATTAGAATAATTGAACTCGATATAAAAACCGGTTCCGATGAAGAAGGATTTTTCAGATTTTCCGGTGTCGAACCCGGAATGTATAATCTCGAATTTACATCACTCGGATATGTTCCCGTTTTGAAAAATAATATTATAGTCAGAACCGGCTCGCCGGTAAATGTATTAACGGAACTTGAAATCATTCAGACGGAAGAAATTGTTGTTAAATCTGAAAGATTTATAAAACCTTTAGACTTATCAAATTCATACAAGAATTTAACTAACGAAGAAATCAGACGTTCTCCGGGCGGATTTGAAGATATCGGCAGAGTCATCCAGACCTTACCGGGTGTTTCTTTCGTTAATGACGGAAGAAACGATTTAATTGTCAGAGGAGGTTCTCCCGCGGAAAATTTATTTATAGTAGATAACGCTTATGTTCCGAATATAAATCACTTCGGTACTCAGGGTGCTACCGGAGGTCCGACAAGCATTATAGATTTGAATTTTATCAATGAAGTTAATTTTATCACAGGCGGATTCTCTGCAAGATACGGGGATAAACTTTCTTCTGTCCTCGAAATTAAACTGAGAGAAGGTAACCGCAATAAATTTTCCGGCGATATTAATCTCAGTGCCACCGGATTTGGTGCAATCCTTGAAGGTCCGCTCGGCTCGGGTAAAAAAGGCTCCTGGCTCTTCTCCGCAAGAAGAAGTTATCTCGACCTCGTGTTTAATGCCGTTGGTTTCGGCTTTATTCCGGAATATACATCTTTCCAGTTTAAAGGAGTTTATGAATTTAACAGTAATACATCACTTACGGTTTATGCTATCGGTAACATTGACAAGGTAAGATTTAACAACGAGGATGAAGAAGACAGGCAGGATAATGAAGATATCCTCGGAACTAACCAGTGGGGTTACGTGAATTCTTATGAACTCAGAACCGTTTTTTCACCGAAAACATTTACACTGTTTACACTGTCGAGAAATTACACCAATTTCGATTACACAGGAAGGAATGCAGAATTTGTTGAAACATTTAAAAACCGTTCAGACGAAGGTGAAACTCATCTGAAATCGGAATTTTTCTGGCTGCCGGGAAAAGCAACCCAGATATCCGCGGGAATCGGAGGCATTCTTATTAATTTCGAAAATATAATCAAAAGTCAGCAGGATACTCTATTTTTCGGTAATCCAGAAAAAGTAATTATCCCTGCGATTGATATAAATTCCGATAATAATACTTTTAAACTGTTCGGCTATGTTCAGTTAACTCAGAGATTATTCGAAAAATTAAAAATAAACCTTGGTCTCAGATACAATTACTTCGATTTTATTGAAGAAAAAAATTATTTCTCGCCGAGAGTCTCACTCACTTATTCCCTGCTGGATAATCTTAATCTTAATACAAGTTACGGTATTTTTTATCAGTCGCCTTCATATATATGGCTCATTTCTAATCCTCAGAATAAAAATCTGACCGATATCAGGGCTGACCATTACATTGCGGGAATTGAATATTTCCCGGTTGACGATATCAGGGCTACTCTGGAAGTTTACTATAAAGATTATTCGAATTATCCTGCAAGCAGTCTCAGACCTTATTTCATACTCGCAAATAACGGAGCGGATTTTCAAAGACCTGAAAATTTCGGGCTCGAGCCGCTCGTCTCGCTGGGTATTGGATTTGCAAGAGGAATTGAATTTTTCGTCCAGAAATATCTGACGGATGATTTTTACACTAACGTTAACCTCTCTGTCTTCGAGGCAAAATATACATCACTCGACGGTATAGAACGTACCGGCGATTATGATAACAGATTTCTGTTTACCGCAAGCGGAGGATATATGCTCGGCAAAGGATGGGAAATATCTTCTAAATTCAGATGGTTCGGAGGAAGACCTTATACTCCTATTAATCCCTCGAACGGATTCAGGGATATTAATGAATATAATTCGGCAAGGTACCCTAATTATTATTCGCTCGATTTTCGCGTTGACAAAAGATGGAATTTTAAAAACTGGTCGCTTATTACTTATATAGATGTTCAGAATATTACGGGAAATAAAAATATTACCCGCTATAAGTGGAATTTTTACAAAAATATAATTGAAGCAAGCGAAGGACTGGGTGTCTTTCCGACAATCGGGATAAATGCCACATTTTAACTTTTATTAATAAAAGGATTTTTCTAACTTACATACTTTGTAAACAGAAAATAAAGTAAAATGTATAAAAAACTTTTTCCGGTCTTTATCTTATTTTTTCTGTCCACTTTTAATTATTCACATGCACAGGGCTCAAGTCTTTTTTCTGTTTCCGGCGGACCGATCTTCGGATGGCATCTTCCGCAAATTAATGATTTAAACAGTGAATTAAAAAAAATCGGTTTTCCCGAGATTTCAACATCAGGACAGTTTATTACAGGTGCGGGCGGCTATATTGATGTTCCGTTCGTGAAAGGTCTGAAAATCGGAGGACTCGGAATGGGCTATTCATCAGAAGAATCTGCAGAATACAATAATTATGTAAATGCAGTTTCTATTAAGTTCAGGATGGGCGGTATATCAATCGAATATTTGAAAAGAATATCAGATAAATTCGACTATTCAATCGGAAGTATTATCGGATTGGGGTCTTTCAGATTCAATGTTCACAGGTATCCGAAGGAATATCAGAACTGGAGTATAGGAAATTTTGGCATCGATACTTCAGGAGTAAATAATTTAAAACAGGAATACAGTAAAAATTTGTACATTTTCCAGCCTCAATTAGGGATTGGATTTCAGGCAACAAAATTCCTTTATTTGAAACTGAATGCAGGATATATGTTTACTATTTCCGATGAATGGAAATTAAATGAAATTCTGAAAGTAGGTAATGTCCCATCAGGAATAAAAGCAGACGGATTTTCTGTTAATTTCGGCATAAATCTCGGACTTTTCGTTAATTAATATTTACTCACTAATATGAAAAATGTTTTAGTAACAGGCGGAGCAGGCTTTATCGGAAGTAATTTTATAAAATATGTTCTTAAACATTATGATTGGAATGTAATTAATTTTGACAAACTTACATATGCGGGAAATCTTGAAAATCTTTCCGATATTGAAAAAAATAAGAAATATAAATTTGTAAAAGGTGATATATGCGACGAGGGAGTGGTGAATAACACGATAAAGGATAATGATATTGATACTATTGTGAATTTCGCAGCAGAGTCACACGTTGACAGAAGTATTCTCGGAGCAAAAGAATTCATCCAGACCAATGTTGCCGGCACTCAGATTTTACTTGATGCATTTAAGAAATACGGACTTGCAAAGTATTTGCAGGTTTCAACCGATGAAGTTTACGGTTCTCTGCCTGAAGACAAAAAGGAATTGAAATTTACCGAAGATACACCTTTAAAAACAAGCAGTCCCTATTCTGCCAGTAAGGCATCGGCTGATTTATTATGCAATTCCTATTTTCATACGCATAAACTTCCGATCCTCATAACGAGATGCTCAAATAATTACGGACCTTATCAGTTTCCCGAAAAACTGATACCCCTTATGATAGCAAAGGCAATGAACAGCGAGAATCTGCCTGTGTACGGGGACGGTAAAAATATACGTGACTGGTTGTATGTTGAAGACCATTGTTCGGCAATATGCACTGTACTCGAAAAAGGCAGATTTGGCGAAGTATATAATATTGGCGGAAATAATGAATGGTATAATATAGATATCGTCAAAATTATTTTGAAAATTCTAGGCAAATCCGAATCACTGATTACATATGTTAAAGACAGACCCGGACACGACAGGAGATATGCAATTGATTCATCGAAAATACAGAATGAACTCGGATGGAAGCCGGAACACGATTTTGAAAACGGTATTTTAAAGACCGTTGAATGGTACAATGCAAATGAAACTTGGTGGAGAAAAGTAATGAGCGGTGAATATATGAAATACTATGAACAAAATTATGCTAACAAAATAGTTTGAAATTTATATTCAATAAAATTATATTTAATGTTAATTTAATTTTAAAGTATGTCAATAAAAGTCGAAAATTTAACGAAGTATTACGGCGAGCAATTAGCTGTTGATAACATTTCATTTGAAATTAAAACCGGTGAAATTGTCGGTTTCCTTGGTCCGAACGGAGCGGGAAAATCCACAACGCTTAAAATGATAACCACTTATCTTTCTCCGACCGAAGGAAAAATTTTTGTAAATGGAATAGATTCCGATACAGACCCGATAGGTGTCAGGAGAAAAATCGGTTATTTGCCTGAACAGAATCCGCTTTACAATGATATGAATGTTATAGATTATCTTGTTTATTCGGCAAGATTGCAGTCGGTCCCGAAAGGTTCTATAAATAAAGCAGTTGAAAAAATGATAAAAGTGTGCGGGCTCGAAGAAGTTAAACACAAGGATATAGCTGAATTATCAAAAGGTTATAAACAGAGAGTTGGTCTGGCTCAGGCAATGATACACGAACCGGAAGTCCTGTTACTGGATGAACCGACTTCAGGGTTAGATCCGAATCAGATTGCGGAGATAAGAAAACTTATAAAAGATCTCGGAAAGCAGAAGACTTTAATGCTGTCAACGCACATTCTTCAGGAAGTTCGTGCTGTTTGCGACAGGGTTATTATAATAGACAAAGGCGTGCTTAGAGCAGATGCGAGTCCGGAACTGCTTCAGAAACAGGTTCAATCAAGGGTAATTTTAAAACTAACGGTGAAAATGAATGATAAATTTAATAAGGAAAGCATAACAAATGAATTTAAGAATATTAAAAATGTTGAATCTGTAAAAAGTACTGAAGATAAAAATAACAAACACTGGATTTTTGAGATACTTTCATCTGAGGGTACTGACGCAAGGGAAGAAATATTTAAGAAAGTTGTATCGGCTAAACTCGAACTTATTGAACTTAAACAGGAAGAAGCATCATTAGAAGAAGCATTCAGAAAATTAACGAATTAAAATTTAAAATTTATGAATAATATACTGTCAATTTTTAAAAAAGAATTAAGAGGTTATTTTTATTCACCTGTTGCATACATTGTTATAGTTGTATTTCTTGCAATAACAGGGTGGTTTTTTACGAGTAATCTTTTTGTAATCGGATTGGTTTCCATGAGGGGCGCATTTGATATGATTCCGTTTATTCTGCTGTTTTTCATTCCTGCAATAACTATGAGATCATTTTCGGAAGAGAAAAAATCCGGTACTATAGAACTGCTGCTGACCAAACCCATTACTGATATGGAAATTGTCTTCGGGAAATTTCTTGCAACCTTAACTTTTACTGCTCTGACATTAGCTCCGACGCTCATCTATGTGATATCGCTGTCTCTTCTGGGTCCGGTCGATATCGGTTCGATTTTGTCCGCATATCTGGGTATATTATTTACCTGCGGTGTGTATATAAGTATCGGTTTGTTTGCATCTTCACTGACGGAGAATCAGGTTGTTGCATTTATCGTTACTTTCCTTATCATCTTCATTTTATTCATTCTGAATAAAGTACTAATATTTTTACCGAGTTCACTCGCATCGTTTTTCGAATATCTAAGTACGGATTATCATTATATGAGTTTTTCAAGAGGTGTAATTGATACGCGAAGTCTTATTTATTTTTTGAGCGGGATAACTATATTTTTACTCCTCACAAGGGCTTCGCTTGAAAAAAGAAAATGGTAATTTCAGAATTAATTAAAGTTAAACAGGATTATTAAAAATGGAAAATAAAGAATTGAAAAAAAACACACGGAAAAGCCTTAAAAAAGAATTTTTTATCTATCTGGGTATTTTAATTCTGATAGTTATAACCGTGAATTTCATATCCAACAGATTATTTACAAGAATTGACCTGACTAAACACAAAACTTATACTTTGTCCGATATCAGCAAGGATATCGTGAAAAATTTAAACGACAAAGTAATTGTACGTGCGTATTTCAGCGATAATCTGCCTGCACCGTATAACAATGTCAGCAGGGATGTTAAGGATTTATTAAGCGATTACAGGTCATACTCTAAAGGAAATCTTGACTATGAATTTGTGAGTATGTCAAATGAAGAATCTGAGGCTAACGAAAATGAAACCGTTAAGGAAGCGCAGAAATTCGGTATTCAGCCTGTACAGTTACAGGTGTTCGAAAATGACAAGTATGAAGTTAAAAGAGTTCTGATGGGTATGGTGATTAACTATATAGGAAAATCAGAAACTATACCTTTTGTTCAGAGCGCTTCCAATCTTGAGTATGAACTTACAAGCAAAATTAAGAAATTAAGCACTGAAAAAAAGAAAAAAATCGGATTCCTGGCGGGGCACGGTGAATATGAATATACAAAATTTAATACTATCAATTCAACGTTAAGCAGTAATTATGATGTTGTTCCGGTTAATCTCGGAAGTAATAATCCGGTACCTGATGATGTGGATGTTCTGGTAGTCTTCGGTCCGAAATCGGAAATACCCGAATGGCATAAATATATGATTGACCAGTATATTATGCGTGGGGGTAATGTGGCGTGGCTGATAAATAAAATGATACCGAATTTTCAGCAGGAAATTGCTCTTGCAACGGTTCAGGATATAAAGATTGATGATATGCTTTTTCATTACGGAATTAAGGTGAATGGTGATATGATTAAAGATGTTCAGTGTTCACCCGTAACCGTTCAGACACAAATCGGATTTCCGTTACAGATAAGTTATCCGTACTTTCCGCAAGTTTCGAATATAAACAGAGAAATTTCCGCTTTTCAGAATATACAGAGTGTTACTCTGCCTTTTGCAAGTTCACTGGATTTAACCGCAGCGGACGGAAAAGGGCTGGAAGTGAAACCTTTACTGACATCTTCTGACAAATCAGGAAAATCTGAAAATTTTGTTGTAATAAATTTTGAGCAGTTCCAGAATCTTTCGAAAAAAACGGCGGATTCAATTTTTAATTCAAAAGGATTTGTTCTTGGTGCAACTTATTCCGGTATGTTCGGAAGTTTCTATTCCGGGAAACTCGTCCCAAAAGACACTGCTCCTGATTCTCAGCCGGTTAATTTAGAACAGAAGAATCAGTCTGAAAAACCATCTAAAATGGTTGTAATCGGCGATGCTGATTTTGCCAATGAAGAAAACAGACCCCAAAGGGATAATCTGATTTTCTTTATTAATATGGTTGATTATCTTGCTGATGACGTCGGATTGACCGAAATCAGAAGTAAAGATGCTTCAGAAGCACCGATTCAGGAAACATCACCCGGAACTAAATCTTTTATTAAATACTTTAATTTGCTTTTCCCTCCGCTCGCAATTATCTTTACCGGATTGTACATCTGGAGCAGGAAGAAATCAATTAGAAGAAAACTTCAATCAGATAATAATTAAAAATTTTAATTATGAGTAAGAAAAATATTATAAAATTATCAGTCGTATTAATAATATTAATTGTAATTGCTGTAATTTTAAATTCAGATATATTCAACAGAAGTTCTACTATGGATAAACCCGACAGGCTTTTTAATATTGACTCTGCTGCCGTTGATAAAATTGTTTTTGAACAGAACGGAAAAAGACTGGTGCTGAAAAAAATGGCAAACTGGAGAGTTGCTGAACCTGTAGATTATCTCGCTAATAACAATTTCGTTTTTAATTTGTTATCAAATCTGAAAAATTATAAAATATTGTACCGTGAAGCGGAAAATCCGAACAATTTAAATTTATTCGGATTTCAGGATACAAATACTTTTAAATTAACCGTTTATCAGAGTGATGCGGAAGTCGGTTCTATGCTTGTCGGAAGAGCCAGGCAGGAAGGTGCAGCACAGGTATATGTTAAAAGTATAGATGGTAATGAAGTGTATCTTGCAGATGGAATTATTTACTCTTATCTGGTTCGCCAGGATTTCAATGAATGGCGTGATCTGAATATATTTTCGATACCTAAAGGTTCTATAAAATCAATTGAATATATATACAAAGACGATAACTTCAGATTGGTTAAAGATTCAACAGGCAGATTCTTTATTGGTCAGGATTCTGTAATTTCAACACAAACGGAAGGTCTTTTGAATTTATTCAGCAATTTCAATACACAGACGTTTAAAGACAGCACTTTAAGTGAAGATACAAAATTTGATTTCACGGTAAAAATACAATCCGATAAAATGACGACTGTTAATATGCTGAAATACGGTGATGAAGAAAATTACAGGTACATTATAAAAGTCAGTGATGTTCAGCAGTTGTTTGATGTGGATAAGAATTTCTCTACACTGATAATGAAGAGCAGAAAAGATTTACTCGGTAAGTAATTTTATCTTGCTGTATATATTGTTTTAAAATCAGGTAGTTATAATAATTTGACTTGTAATTATTAATTAATTTCTTTTGTTT
>CAYWMV010000021.1:0-22695 GCA_964459055.1 uncultured Ignavibacteriaceae bacterium
GTGCTGTTCGGGTAAATCCGAAGCAGTTAAGTTTTTTACCGATAAGGGATACAGAAAAGTGTATTTCGGGGAAGTAGTGATAAATGAACTAAAAGAAAAGGGTCTTGAGGTCAACGAGAAAAATGAAAGACTTATAAGGGAGGATTTAAGAGACCGTTACGGTATGGCTGCTATGGCGGTAAAGAGTCTCGGCAAAATCAGGGAATATTTAAAGTCAGGAAATGTTGTAATTGAAAGCCTTTATTCCTGGTCGGAATTTAAAACAGTTCACAATGAATTTGGTGACAATTTTAAACTTCTCGCGGTGCACACTGATAAGAAACTCAGATATGAACGTCTGATGAAAAGGGAAATAAGACCGCTAATGAAGGATGAAGCCATATCAAGAGATATCAGTGAAATAGAGAATATTGAAAAAGGCGGACCTATCGCTTTTGCTGATTATATGATTCTAAATAACGGTTCACTCGAAGAATTAAAATTAAAACTTGAAGAATTATTTTGAAGTCCAAAAATTATATTTCGTGGGATGAGTATTTTATGGGTATTGCCCTGCTTTCTGCAAAACGCAGCAAAGACCCGAATACTCAGGTCGGTGCCTGTATAGTAAATCAGTTCAATAAAATAGTCGGTATAGGTTATAACGGTTTTCCTATCGGATGCAGTGATGATGTCCTCCCCTGGAACAGGGAAGGTCATAATATTAATGAAACAAAATATCCTTATGTAGTTCACGCTGAAGCAAACGCAATTCTGAATTCGACTAAGGATTTGCACGGCTCGAGAATATACGTGGATTTATTTCCCTGTAATGAATGCGCAAAACTCATCATACAGGCAGGAATCAAAACGGTCTTGTATATGAAAGATAAGTACAGCGATTCGGACAGCGTAAAGGCATCAAAGAAAATGTTTGAACTTGCGGGAGTTGAATATAAACAGTTAAAGTTTGATGTGAAAAAAATCGAATTGAATTTCGATTAACCGTGTCAAATTAATAAAGACTATAAAAGTATCAGAGGGATTCTGAAGTTTTACCGAATTCCGGAACATTAAGATTAAGACTTTTATAGTCTTGTTGTTTTGTAGTATTGTTTTGTTAAAATAGTATTTATAAATTACCATAAAATTATCAAATATAATATATGAGTATCGAAGATGACAATATAATCGGGGAATTGCAAAAAACAGGAGGTGATAAATTTAAGGAAAAAATGCTGAAAACTATTGAGGGTTATAAAAATCTGACCGAAGAGCAGAAAAATTGCCTGCACGTTTATTACGGTTACGGGAAAGGCAAGACAACAAGTACGATAGGTCTGGCAGTACGTGCACTCGGAGCGGGAAAAAAAGTTGTGCTTGTTCAGTTCGATAAAGGATATGACGGTGAAAATGAACATTATTCCGAAAGAAATATTCTCAGAAAATTAAAAGAAACGGGTTATGCCGTGGAAATATACCCGACAGGATGTGAAAGGATGAATAAGGACGGAACTTTCCGGTTTAAAAATACACAGGAAGATTTCGAAGAGGCGGCAAGGGGATTAAAACTTGCCAGGGAATTAATACTTAATGGTGATATGAATCTGTTAATCCTCGATGAAGTTATTGCCGGTGTCGCTTATAACCTGCTTAAAAAAGAAGATGTGGAAAATCTGATTAATCTGTTTAAAAACAACAGAAAATTTGAACTCATAATGACAGGACATAAAATCTGGGATTTTATTGAAGCGAATGCTGACCTAATAACGGAAATGAGGAAAGTAAAGCATTACTTCGACAGCGGTATCCCCGCGAGGGAGGGAATAGAATTTTAACTTTTGAGTTTTTGCATATATCTTTATTTTAAATGCTATGGATAATGAGCCACAGGCGAAATTGCCGGAAAGTATCAAATGGTTCGGTCACCAGGACGATGAATGCGGTTTTCAGCTGTTAATCCGAAGAGTGATACTCGATGAAATAGAATCTTATCTCGAATCGGATACAAGCACCGAACTCGGAGGAGTTTTAATAGGAGAATGCATTACCGGTAAAGGCGGAATAACGGTAAAAATTGAGGATATCATAATTGCTAGACACACCGAATCTGCACTGACAAAACTTACATTCACGCACGAAACCTGGATTGACATTAACGACAAACTTGAAAGAAATTTTGAGTGTAAGAAAATTACTGGATGGTTCCATTCCCATCCGGGACACGGAGTCTTTATGTCGGGATATGATAAATTTATTCACGAGAATTTCTTTAATGCCGGATGCATGGTTGCATTCGTTTATGACCCGGTCAGAAGGGAAAGGGGATTTTTTTATTTTAAGGACAATGAGGTTATAGAACTTAAGAAATACGGTGTTTATGATAGCGAAAAACCGGGACTGCTGCAGCCTTTGAAATTGCAGGACATTACAAACCGTCCGGGTGCCGGGAAAAAAATTAATATTAAAAATATTTTGTTGTATATTGCTGTACCGTTAATCATAATTTTACTTATTTTGATTTTTGATATGAGGTCGGAAAATAAATCACTTAACGAAGTAATCGGTGAGCAGCAGAAAGTTAACGATAGCCTTAATTCCGAAATAAAAAAATTTTCTGAATTACTGAACTCTTTAGGAAATTTTGGAATTAAAGATACAGTAGATGCTGTTAAATATACTGTACAGCAAGGAGATGATTTGAAAAGTATAGCAATAAGATTTTATGACAACCCTGAAATGTATGATACGATAATGAAACACAACCTGCTGAAAGACGAACTTGACATTTATCCCGGAAGGGTACTGGATATTCCGTAATTAATAATTAAAGATGACGCCAAGAGAAAGAAGACTTAAATCGGATTTTGAAAGAATTAAAAGTGAGTTTACGAATCATCCTTTTATAAAAGTTGATTATGAAAAGCGTGAAGGAAATTACCCTGAAAGGTATTTTATTTGTTACAGCATTAAGGGTTTAAAGCTCAGGGATGATTCGGCAGGAAAGTTGAAAAATGTCGAAATAACCGAGAGCCATAAGGTAGAAATATATCTCCATCTGGATTATCCGCGAATGAAACCTATGTGTTACATGAAATCAGAAATATTTCATCCCAACGTCAGGAAGTCAAGTCCCAATGATATCTGCATAGGAGATTACTGGGCACCGGGTGAAACACTGACTGATATTATATACCTCATCGGCGATATGATTCAGTATCTGAATTATAATGTTAAGAATCCTCTGAATGGTATTGCGGCTAAATGGGCAAAGGAAAATCCCTCGACATTTCCGGTAGGAAATCAGGATTTGAGACTGCCTGAAATTCAAATTGATTTTAAAAATTAAATTAGAATAAAATGATATTACCGTATCTCGGAAAGTATCCGAAAATTGACGAAAGCGTTTTCATTTGCGAAGGTTCACATATCGTGGGTGATGTCGTTCTGGAAAAAGATGTTAATATTTGGTTTAATTGTGTTATACGGGGAGACGTGAATTACATCCGCATAGGAGAAAGGACAAATGTACAGGACGGTGCCCTTCTGCACGTGACATATAAGAAATTTCCTCTGAATATAGGTCGCGATGTCTCAATCGGGCACGGTGCAATGCTGCACGGATGTACGGTTAAAGACTCCGTGCTTATCGGAATGGCTTCCGTTTTGCTTGATAATTGTACCGTGAACTCAAATTCCCTGATAGCGGCAGGTACTCTCGTAAGAGAGAATTTTATTGTTCCGGATGGTGTTCTCGTAGCAGGTGTCCCCGGGAAAATTATCCGGGACCTGACTGAAGAAGAGATTGAAAATATTAAACAGCATTCAAGAAATTATCTGATGTACGTCAATAATTACAAGACAGGCGGGATAAAGATTTAATTTTTTGTTGTTTATTATTGAAAAATTAATAATATATATATATTTTTACTGATATATTTATTAATTAAAATAAAGGAGAGGGACGAAATGCCGGTAGGAAAAGTGAAATGGTTCGATGAAAAAAAAGGTTATGGTTTTATTATTAATGAAGACGGAGATGATGTATTTGTGCATTTTACTGCTATAGAAGCCAACAGTAAGAGACATTTCAGGATGCTTGATGAAGGAAGAAATGTGGAATATGAGTTGATCGAGGATGACAAAGGTAAGAAGGCTGAGTGTGTAAGAGTTATAGCAGTATAGTTCTGTGATAAAATAATTTTATAGCCCTAATTGAATTTGTCACGGCAATTAGGGTTTTTTAAGTCAAAAGGAGTATTTTGAGCAAAGGTGCAGAAAAATATAATTTTAATGTTAAGTCGTTCGCTGACTTTGAAAAGTTGTTTAAAATAAAACTTCTCAAAACAGAGAATTCGGTCTCTTTTAATATTGCCAACCAACAGAAAAAGAGCGAAATATCACTTGAAATAATACCTGAATCCGATGATAATGCATTGATTTCAGTTTATACGGAAAATGCACATCTGCAACTGCAGAACGCAAAATATTTCCTGCTTAGTGAAATGCTTTCAGAAGTTATTTTCATTTCGGAGACTGAAAATGAGATTTCCGGTTTAATAATATCTTCACAGGGTGATTGTTCCCTGTATTCCTGCGTGAGCAAGAGTATTCTGAAGGGGGATTTGATGAATTTAAGTTCAGAAAAACTTATCGCTGCAGTGGCTCTGTCCTTAGCAGAATCAAATGAATGAACTTGGCTGGAACGTCGGTTAAATTTATTTTCAAAAAAAAATTACCGGAAGATAATTTAAATTCGGCAGAATTCAGAATAAATACGATAAAACTCGTAAACGAAGTGTTCAAGCAGGAGAACGGAGTTTGTGACAGATTAAATATATTGTTCTGCGGGGATAAGGAAATTACGGAGTATAACAGGAAATATCTCGGGCATGATTATGAAACCGATATTATTACATTCAGATATGATGACGATGTAATCGAGTCCGATATGATAATATCTATCGATACCGTGAAAAGAAATGCGGGTAAATACGGTGCCGGATTTCAAACAGAAATTTTCCGGGTGATTATACACGGTGTTCTGCATATATGCGGATACGAGGATGGCACGACGCCGGAAAAACTTAAAATGCGTAAAAAAGAAAACAAATATTTAAAATTAAATGATGTTTTATAATAAAATTCTTGAAATAATTGTTATGATACTGGATGAACTTCAGAACAGCAAGAATGTAAATGAATTGGATTACAATGCCCTTGCTGAAATAGGTTATTCGGCTAATGAAATTAATTCTGCACTTGCCTGGATATATTCGAAAATCAGCACTGATAAAAATTTTTTGAAAGAAAGGTTCGAAAATGTTACCTCGAACAGGATATTCAGCGAAGATGAAAAAAGAATATTTACTCCTGAAGCGCTCGGCTATATGATTTGGCTGAATGTTACAGGGATATTAAAAGATATAGACAGGGAACAGATTATTAACAGAATTTTTCTTGCGGGGTATTCGAAAATTGATTTAACTGATTTGAAAACGCTAATAGCAATCTATTTGATGGATATTAAAGACCCTGACGACATTAAAACAAGACTGATACTGGAAAATAATGATACACAAAATTAATGAAATTAAAACCGATACAATATAAGTATGTCTAAATATTTAGTAATAGTAGAATCACCTTCAAAAGCAAAAACGATAAATTATTATCTCGGAAAAGATTATAAAGTTGTTGCTACCGTTGGTCACGTGAAAAATTTACCTCCTTCAAAATTCGGTGTTGATATCGAAAATGATTACAACCCTGAATTTGAAACCATAAAAGGAAAGGAAAAAGTAATTAATGAAATAATTCAGCTTTCACGTAAATCTGATAAAATATACATCGCAACTGACCCAGACCGTGAGGGCGAGGCAATTGCCATTGATATTGCCGATGAGATTAAATCAATAAATAAAAATATAAAGCGGGTATTATTTGAGGAAATAACCAAGCCAGGTGTTAAAAAGGCAATGGACAATCCGACCGTTATAAATGATAATCTTGTTAACTCCCAGACTGCGAGAAGAGTTATGGACAGGATACTCGGTTATAAAGTGAGTCCATTCCTGTGGAAAACTTTCTACTACGGTTTATCGGCGGGCAGGGTTCAGTCAGTGGCATTAAAACTTATATGTGAACGCGAAGAAGAAATTAAGAATTTTATACCAGTTGAATATTGGTCTGTTGACGGCATATTTTCGAAACCTTCGGGCGGCACTAAACAATTTTATGCGAAATTATACAAGATTAATAACGATATCATAAAATACAACGGCGAAGACCCGAGAGTAAAGGACATAGATGAGGCACATAAAATACTCGAAGATTTAAAGGATAATAAATACAAAGTTATAGATATACAGACCCGTGAAGTCAAAAGAAATCCCCAGCCGCCGTTCACAACGAGTATGCTGCAGCAGGCTGCATCT
Organism: uncultured Ignavibacteriaceae bacterium; assembly: GCA_964459055.1. Taxonomy (GTDB): domain Bacteria; phylum Bacteroidota; class Ignavibacteria; order Tepidaquicellales; family Tepidaquicellaceae; genus Tepidaquicella. The sequence continues at coordinate 6,417 of CAYWMV010000021.1, forward strand.
ACAAGACTCGGATTTTCTCCGAAAAAAACTATGATGCTGGCGCAGAAATTATATGAAGGTGTTGAGATTAAAAAGGGCGAAGGTAATGTAGGGCTGATTACTTATATGAGAACGGATTCGACAAGGATTAGCCCGGAAGCCGTAAAACAGGCAAGAACATTTATTTCAGAAAATTACGGTAAGGAATATGTACCCGAAATTCCTAATGTATTTACAAAGAAAGCAAAGAATGCACAGGAAGCCCACGAAGGTATTAGACCGACTGATATTAATTTAAAACCCGAAGACCTGAAGAAACTCGATAAAAGTCTGCTTGCTCTCTATACTCTGATATGGAAAAGATTTATTGCCTCTCAAATGGAAAAAGCAAGAATGAATCAGAAAACAGTTCTGATAAAAGCCCTTAGTCCGAGAGGAGAATTAAAAGAATATATATTTAAGGCAACTGGAAGCGAAGTATTGTTTGACGGATTTATGCGGGTTTACCTCGAAGTTAAAGAGGAATTGCAGAATAACACTGATGAAGACGAAAACATTCTGCCGGAACTTTCTGTGGGTGACATTCTTAAAGCCCTGAATATCAGCAAAAACCAGCATTTTACGAATCCTCCCCCGCGTTTTACCGAAAGCAGTCTTATCAAGCAACTGGATGCTCTCGGAATCGGGAGACCGAGCACTTATGCTTTAATTGTTTCGACGGTAATTGACAGGAAATATGTCGAACTAAATGAGAGAAAATTGTTCGCAACAAAACTCGGCTTAACGGTTAACAGCATACTGTCGGAATATTTCCCGGATGTGATTAACTACGAGTTTACGGCAAATATGGAAGAGGAACTGGATACTATAGCAAACGGAGAATCAACTTACAAAAAGGTACTGGATGATTTCTACAAACCGTTTATAAAGGATTACAACGAAGCGGAATCAAAGGCAAAGGAAATTAAGCAAAGTCTGATTGTGAAAACGGATATCGAATGTCCCGAATGCGGAAAGGAAACAGGGGCAAAAATGCTCAGGAAATGGGGCAGAAACGGTTTGTTTCTTACCTGCGAGAGATATCCCAAATGCAAGGCTTCGATGAACGATCCTGAAGATGATACGGAACTTGAAAAAGCCGAAGGCGTCGTATGTGATAAATGCGGTGCTTCTATGATTCTGAGAGTGGGAAGGTTCGGAAAATTTTTCGGATGCTCAAATTATCCGAAATGTGACGGAACGAAACCGTTTACACTCGGAATTAAATGTCCAAAATGCAAGGAAGGCGATATCAGTCCGAAAATGACAAAAAACAGAAGAATATTTTACGGATGTACAAAGTATCCGGACTGCAATTTTATCACTAATTACGAACCGGTTGTAAAAAATTGTACAAAATGCGGTAATAATTATCTTGAAAAGAAAAAAGATAAAAAAGACAATCAGTTCCTTCAGTGTCCGTCCTGCAAGACAAAATTCGAATTAGAAGCAGAGAAAGTTGAATAAGAAATACTCTTATCTCGATATTGCAGATGAATTTACCGGATATTTGGCGGAGTTGAAAAATTTTTCCGGAAACACAGTAGTTGCCTATAAAACCGATTTAATTCAATTCGGTTTTTTTTTGTGTGAATTTTATAATCTCGGGAAAAATTTAGAAAAATTAAAAGTTGATTTTCAGGATATTGATTTGAATGTTTTGAAAAATTTCCTGATTTATTTATATGACCAGCAGAAAATTGAAGTAAAACGAACACCAAAATATACTAAGAAATCTGTATCACGGAAAATTTCCGTTCTTAAATCGTTTTTTAAATTTCTCGTCAGGAAGAAGATTATTTCTAAAAATCCTGCTTCTAATCTGTTGTTCCCTAAATTACCGAAGAAACTGCCTTCTTATCTGTCTTACGGTGAAATTGACAAACTACTTGATGAGAAAGGTATTTCAGGACTCAGATTGATTGATAAGGCTGTTTTAGAGTTGTTTTACAGTACAGGCATCAGACTATCTGAACTGGTCAATTTAAAATACAGAAATACGGATTTAAACAGGAAACTTATTAAGGTGATGGGAAAAGGCTCGAAAGAACGTATTGTCCCGTTCGGAATAAAAGCACGTGATGCGATAAAAAATTATATGGAAATCAGGGCTATATCAGACCTGAAAAAATCCGAATTTCTTTTCATAGACAACAAGGGTAATAAACTTTATCCCATGAAAGTATATCGTATGATTAATAAAGACCTGTCACTCGTGACTGATATAAAAAAGAAATCTCCGCACGTTCTGAGGCATACTTTTGCAACTCATCTGCTCGACAAAGGAGCGGATATCAGGGCTGTGAAAGACCTGCTGGGTCATGAAAATCTTTCGACTACACAGATTTATACAAGCGTAACTCTTGAAAAACTTAGAAAAGTCTATAAAAAATCCCATCCCAGAGATTAAATACTGAAATACAATTAATTTTTTATCTGTATTCTCCTGTTATTCTTTTTTATTTGATTTGAACCGATTGATTTTTATTGTCATTTTAAAAAAAATTAATAATGCGTATTTTTAAAAATGAAAATAAAACTTAAAGATATTTGCCACGGCAGAAGCGGAGATAAAGGTGATGCGGCTAATATTGGTCTCATTGCTTACAATAAAGAAGATTATGAGTTGATAAAACGCGAAGTAACTGCCGATAAAGTTAAAAAATATTTCGAAGGAATTTGCCTCGGTGAAGTTGAGCGTTATGAGATGCCGAATATTAATGCTCTAAATTTTGTGCTGCATAATACACTCGGCGGAGGAGGCACTGTTTCACTTAAACTTGATGCGCAGGGCAAAACTCTTGCATCTGCACTTTTAAAAATGGAAATTGAAAAATAAACTATGTTTGAACAGCAAAAATACAGACTAAAAGAGACGAGAGAGAAACTTGAAGGTTTAAGGGGGTTTCTTTGAGATACCCGACAGGAAAAAACGTACAGGTGAATTAGAAAAAATTACTCATCAGCCCGATTTCTGGGAGAATATCAATAACGCCAGAAAGGTCAATCAGGAAATAGCATCTCTTAAGAGAATAATAGAGGAATTTGAAGCAGTTGAGAATAAACTGAAAGATATTGATTTACTGATGGATATTGCTGAACTCGAAAATGACGATTCATTCGAGAAGAATATTGATAATGATATCGTGACTCTGGAAAATATGGTCGAAGAACTTGAATTCAAGAAAATGCTGTCGGATAAAGATGATGACAGGAATGCAATACTGACAATTAATTCAGGTGCCGGCGGAACTGAATCGCAGGACTGGGCTGAAATGCTTTTACGAATGTATCTGAGATACTCCGAGAAACAGGGCTATAAGGCAACTCTGATTGACAGGCTCGACGGAGACGGTGCAGGGATAAAAAGTGCTACGGTTGAAATTGAGGGTACTTACGCTTACGGTTATCTTAAAGCAGAAAACGGTGTTCACAGGCTGGTCAGAATTTCACCGTTTGATGCTAACAAAAAAAGACATACTTCTTTTGCGGCTGTCTTCGTATCTCCGATAATTGATGACGAAATTGAAATCGAAATTAATCCTGCGGACATAAGAGTGGATACATTCAGAGCCGGTGGTGCCGGTGGTCAGAATGTCAATAAGGTGGAGACTGCAATCAGAATAACTCATATTCCTTCCGGTATTGTCGTTCAATGTCAGAATGAGAGGTCACAGCTTCAGAATAAAATGAACGCTATGAAAATGCTGAAATCCAAGTTGTATATGATTGAGAAAGAGAAAGCGAACGAAAAACTTGACAAAATTGAAAAGTCGAAAAAGAAAATTGAATGGGGCAGCCAGATAAGAAGTTATGTATTCCATCCTTATAATATGGTTAAAGACCACAGGACAAATCACGAAACCAGTAATACTCAAGCCGTTATGGACGGAGAAATAGAAGAATTTATAAAAGCATATTTATTGCAGGAATAAAATCTGAAATAATGAATTTTAAATACTTTATAGCGAAAAGATATCTGTTTTCAAAAAAGGATTCTAAGTTTGTTTCATTTATAACTTATATTTCTATACTTGGCGTCGCTCTCGGAGTAGCAACTTTAATTATTACTGTTTCCATTTTAAACGGTTTTGAAAAGGAAATAAAGGAAAAAGTTTCAGGTCTGGTTTCGCATATTCAGATTAGTTCTTTCAATAATGACGGTCTCAGAGGATATGATACTACTATTACATTTATAAAAGATAACATTCGCGATATTTCATCAATCGCTCCATTCTTCCAGAAGGAAGCAGTGCTGAGATACAAAGGGGCAATAGAGGGTGTAATGGTGAAAGCAGTTCCGCCGGGTTACGAAGTTACTAATTCGAGGATGAGTATAATTTCCGGAAGTACTGACCTTAATCCTGTTGATTCAACATTTTCAAAAATACTAGTCGGGGATAAACTTGCGAATAAACTCGGAATCGAAACCGGCAGCAAGGTAATTGTTTTCGGACTGAGAGGAATTCCGTCACCGGCGAATCAGCCGAAAATAAAGCAGTTCATCGTATCGGGTATTTATGAAACAGGTCTGAGGGAATATGATGACCTGCTCGTTTACACTGACCTTAATACAGCCCAGAAACTTTTTAATTCCGATTCGGTAGTAACTGCAATTGAACTCAGCGTTACAGACATTAATAATGTAGAAAGGGTTGCAAGTACTTTGAAACATATTCTCAGATATCCTCATTACACGAGAACTATGTATCAGTTGTATAAGGAATTATTTACCTGGGTAGAGTTACAGAAAGCACCTACGCCGATTATACTTGGTCTGATAATAATTGTTGCAAATTTCAATAATATAGGAACTCTTCTGATGCTTGTGCTTTAAAAAACACAGTCCATATGTGTTCTGAAAGCGGTTGGCTGCAGTAATTTGAAAATTATGAAAATTTTCATTTTTGACGGGCTGATAATCGGAATATTTGGAATAATTATCGGAAATATTATCGGGTTGGGTTTGTCATTCCTTGAAATGAATTTCAGGTTTTTTAAACTTCCGGAACAATATTATATGAAAAGCGTTCCTATCCTTTTACAACCTGAATATATTGTTACCATTTCTCTGATAACACTTATTCTGGTTTTTCTTGCCACATTAATCCCTTCATACATTGCATCAAGATTCGACCCCGTAAAATCAATCAGGTTTGTCTGATTTCAGACGCTGAAAAACGTTTTCTTTTTTTTAAAAAAAGTCAGTTTCAGAGATGCAAAGTTACATTGTAAAAGATTGTTAAAATAGTTATTTTTAATATCTTTAATGGATATTCAAACATCATAAAAAATTTAACTTATGGCACGGGAAAATGAAATGAATTACAGGCTGGTATCTGATATGGTTGATACTTTAACTGATTCCGATATAAGAAAAATTGCCGGTAAAATTAGCAAAAAAATTCAGGCGGGTGAGAAGGTTTTCAATCTGACTATAGGTGATTTTAATCCTAAAGTTTTTCCTGTTCCTGCTGAATTCGCCGAAGAAGTGTATAAAGCATACAAGGAAAATGCTACAAACTATCCTCCTATAGTAGGTGAACCCGTTCTTAGAAATGCGCTTTCAAGATTCATCAGCGAGAGGGAAAAACTTGATTATTCACCGGATGAATTTCTTGTAGCAGGAGGAGGAAGACCTTTGATTTTTACTTATTTTCAGGCGTGTATAAATTCAGGAGAATCGGTAATATTTCCTGTACCTTCCTGGAATAATAATTATTATGCTCATATTGTCAGGTCGAATATGATAACGCTTGAAACGAAACCTGAAGATAATTTCATGCCTCTTTCTGAAATGATTAAGCCCCATATTAAGCAGGCAGCTTTGATTTCTATGTGCTCGCCTCTTAATCCGACAGGAACCGTGCTGCAGAAGGATAATTTAAAAAACATCTGTAATATTATTCTCGAAGAAAATGCAAGGAGAAAAAAGGCTGGAATAAAACCTGTTTATTTAATTTATGATCAGATATACTGGCTGCTGACATACGGTGATACTGAACATTTTAATCCTGTTTCGCTGGAACCTGAAATGAGAAAATACACACTGTTTGTTGACGGTATGTCGAAAGCATTTGCCGGAACCGGTATTCGTGTCGGATGGGGATTTGGTGATGATGAAGTGATTACTAAAATGAAGGCGATATTTTCCCATATGGGTGCATTTCCGCCAAAACCGGAGCAGATTGCTGCTTCACGATATCTTGCAAATGATGAATGGGTGAATTCATACCTCGGTAATTTCAAAAAAGAAATTACAGAACGCCTTGACGGATTTTATAAAGGATTTTTGATGTTAAAAAATAAGGGGTTTAAGGTTGATGCAATTGCACCGCAGGCTGCGATTTATCTGACGGTTCAGATTGATTTGCTCGGGATGACAAAACAAGACGGAAAGAAAATTGAAAATACAGAGGATATTACGAATTATATTCTCGAAGATGCAAAAATAGGATTGGTACCGTTTACTGCATTTGGTTCTTTACAAAATCCGACCTGGTACAGATTGTCGGTAGGTACCTGTACGATGGAAGATGTAGATAAAGTTATCGCAAGTCTCGAAAACTCACTTTCGAAGTTGAAATAAGAGATGTTTATAGAACGTTCTTTGATATATATGTAATTATGTTTCCTTAGAATTATTAGGAATTTTTAATTTGTTTACCACGCTCCGTCGTATCAACCAAAATTCTTTACCGGTTTATGCAGAATTTGATTACTAATTGATAAATTCTTAATTCCTAATTGTTAATTCTTAATTGAATCGGGGCTGTAGCTCAGTTGGTAGAGCACTTCGTTCGCAACGAAGGGGTCACGGGTTCGAATCCCGTTAGCTCCACGAAAACAGAATAAAGTTTGTAAAGTTCACAAAGTTTATAAAGTTAAAAATATAAACATAATCAGAATAAAACTGCTTCTTTAATTTACAAACTTTACAAACTTTAAAAAAACTTTTTACTTACAAGATGCCAAATGAAAAAATAATACCGGTTAATATAGAAGACGAAATGCAGTCGTCATATATTGATTATTCGATGTCGGTAATCGTTGCCCGCGCTCTGCCTGATGTAAGGGACGGACTAAAACCGTCTCACAGGAGGGTGCTTTTCGGAATGAGCGAACTTAGTCTTGCACATAATAAACCGTATAAAAAATCTGCACGTGTTGTCGGCGAAGTTCTCGGGAAATATCACCCTCACGGTGATAAAGCAGTTTATGATACTATGGTCAGAATGGCGCAGGATTTCTCTCTGCGTTATCCCTTTGTTGACGGGCAGGGGAATTTTGGTTCTATTGACGGCGATTCCGCTGCGGCGATGCGTTATACTGAAGCAAGACTGACCAGAATAGCAGAAAGTATGCTTACCGACCTTGAAAAAAACACGGTAAATTTCGTTCCGAATTTTGATGATACTCTTACCGAACCGTCGGTTTTGCCTTCTCTTCTTCCGAATCTCCTCCTCAACGGTTCTAACGGAATTGCTGTCGGTATGGCAACAAATATGCCGCCGCATAATCTTATTGAAGTTGTTGACGGTATTATTTATTATCTTAATCATCCTGAGTGCGAAATTAAACATCTTATGAAACATATTATCGCACCGGACTTCCCGACGGCAGGTATTATATATGGATTTGACCCTGTAATTGATGCATATAAAACCGGGAAAGGTAAACTGATTTTAAGGGCGAAAGCGTCTATAGAAACGGAGAAAAACGGAAAGCAGAATATTCTGATAACAGAACTGCCGTATCAGGTTAATAAAGCATCTTTAATAGAAACAATAGCTCATCTCGTGCGGGATAAAAAAATTGATGATATAGCATCTATTAATGATGAAAGTGACAGGGACGGAATGAGAGTAGTTGTAGGTCTGAAACGTGATGCTAATCCGCACGTTGTTCTGAATAATCTGTTCAAACACACCCAGATGCAGGTTACGTTCGGAATTATCAATCTTGCACTCGTTGACGGAGTTCCGAAAGTACTTAACCTGAAGCAGATTGTAGAACTCTTTGTTAAGCACAGGCTGGAGGTAATTGTCCGCAGGACAAAATATGACCTTGAAGTTGCCGAGAAAAGAGCTCATATACTTGAGGGATATATAATAGCGCTTGATAACATTGATGAAATAATTAAATTAATCAAGAAATCAAAAGACACTCCCACTGCAAAAGAAGGATTAATCAGGAAATTTAAGTTGTCCGAAATTCAGGCGCAGGCAATTCTTGATATGCGTTTGCAGCGGCTTACGGGACTTGAAAGAAAGAAAATAGAAGACGAATACAAGGAAATTATAAAGACTATTGAAAAATTAAAACGAATTCTTTCGAGTGAAGCACTAAGGAAAGAAATAATTTCCAAAGAGTTAAAAGATTTGAAGGATAAATTCGGAGACGAAAGAAGAACGCAGATTATTTACGATGTCAGGAAAATGAGCGATGATGATATGATGAAAGAACTGGTTAAAGAGGAAGATGTCGTCATTACAATATCCAACAAAGGATTTATTAAACGTATTCCCGTATCTTCTTACAGGTCTCAGGGCAGGGGCGGCAAAGGAATTACTGCCGCATCTACCGGCAGTGCTGAAGATGACTTCATAGAACATATGTTCATCGGGTCAACACATCAGTACATTATGTTCTTTACTGATAAGGGAAAATGCTACTGGCTGAAAGTGTATGACATACCGGAAGGTACGAGGTCATCGAGAGGAAAGTCAATCCTGAATTTAATCGAGAAGGAAAAAGACGAAAATATATCTTCATTTGTTATGGTAAAGGATTTCGGAGAAGAGTTATTTGTTACTATGGTTACGAAAAACGGATTAATTAAAAAGACAAAACTTGAAGCATATTCGAATATAAGACGTAACGGAATCAATGCTATCAATCTGAATGAAAGTGATGAACTGGTGGAAGTGAAATTAACAAACGGAAGTCAGGAAATCGTTATCGGAACGTTTCACGGACAGGCAATCAGATTTAATGAATCAGATGTAAGAGAAATGGGCAGAGTTGCTGCCGGAGTAAAAGGCGTAAAACTCGGTAAGAAAGACTTCGTTATAGGAATGGTTGCAGTCGTCAGACCTTCTGCGACTATACTTGTGGTTACGGAGAAGGGCTTCGGAAAAAGAAGCAACCTTGCCGATTACAGGATTACTAAACGCGGCGGTAAGGGTGTTATTACCGTTAAAACTACAGATAAAGTCGGAAAATTAATTTCGATTAAAGAAGTTACGGATTCTGATGACCTGATGATTATTACTACAAAAGGTATTCTTATAAGACAAAAAGTTAAAGACATTCGTGTTATGGGAAGAAATGCACAGGGAGTAAAATTAATCAGAATCAGTGAGACAGACAGGATTTCTGCAGTTGCCCGGATTGCTGAAGATGATAATAACAATAATAATAATAACGGAAAACAACTAAGTTTATGATAGATATCAGGAGTGATACAGTAACCCGTCCTTCAAAAGGAATGCTCGAAGCAATTATTAAATCAAAAGTCGGTGATGATGTTTTCGGTGAAGATCCGACTGTAAACGAACTTCAGGAGAGATGTGCTGAGATTACAGGTAAGGAAAGAGCATTATTCACACCTACAGGTTGCATGGCAAATCAACTGGCTGTGAAAGCACACACAAAACAGGGTGATGAAGTAATAGTGGAACGTGAATCGCATATACTTAATTATGAAACTTCGGCGCCTTCAGTTATATCAAATGTCCAGTTGTATCCCGTCCCCGGATTTTACGGAGTGATGAGTCCGGAAGATATTGAAAAACATATCAGACCTAAAGATTATTATTTCCCGCTTACAAGATTAATCTGCCTCGAAAATACTCATAACCGTGCTGGAGGAACAATTCAGCCTCTTGATAATATAAAGGCAATTTCTGAAATTGCAAAAAAATACCGTATTAAAATGCATCTTGACGGGGCGAGAATTTTTAATGCTTCGGTTACTTCCGGGATACCGGTTAAAGAGTATTCATCTTATTTTGATTCGATTTCTTTTTGTTTTTCAAAAGGACTGGGTGCACCAGTAGGTTCGGTATTGTGCGGAAGCGAGGAATTAATTACATTTGCGCACAAATGGCGTAAAATTCTCGGAGGCGGGATGAGACAAGCAGGAGTGCTCGCAGCCGCGGGAATTTATGCACTTGATAACAATGTTGACAGATTATCTGAAGACCATGAGAAGGCTCAATACTTTGCAAAGGAAATCTCGCAGATAAACGGAATAAATATTGAACTCGAGACGGTACATACAAATATTGTGATATTTTCAACTGCAAAATACAGGAAACCGGAATTCATTTCTTTGCTAAGGGATAAGGGTGTGATAATTTCCTCCGGGAGTTTTGAGAATCTGCGGGCTGTTTTTCATCTTGATGTAACGATGGAGGAAGTGAAGACTGCTGTCGAAAAAATAAAAGAATTATTTTAATACATTCTATAGCCGGAACTTGGGAATGAGTGTGAATGGGTGAGTGAAAGTTTGTAAAGTTCATAAAGTTCATAAAGTTCATAAAGTTTATAAAGTAATAAGAATGAATGAGTGAATTACAAATAATATAATAAAAATGACACCTGACGAATTCAAAAAACACGCTTACGGAATAATTGACTGGATTACTGAATATTATAAAAGTATTGAAAAATATCCTGTCAAATCAAATGTAAATCACAGAGAAATATTCAATAAATTACCTGACTATCCGCCGGAGAATCCGGAAGAATTTCAAAAAATATTTAATGACTTTAATGAAATCATTATACCCGGTATTACACATTGGCAGAGTCCGAATTTCTTTGCATATTTTCCTGCAAATGCGAGTTTTCCTTCAATATTAGCCGAGTTTCTTACGAGCGGTTTGGCAGTACAGAATATGAAATGGGAAACTTCGCCTGCTGCAACTGAACTTGAAGAGAGAGTTATGCTCTGGCTGAGGGATATGATTGGCTTGCCTGAAATTTTTACGGGTGTAATACAGGATACCGCTTCGACTTCAACTCTGGCAGCGATTTTGTCCGCAAGAGAGAATCTGTCTGAATTTGAGATTAATGACAAAGGTTTAACTGAATACAAAAAATTAAAAGTTTACTGCTCGACGGAAGCACATTCTTCCATTGAAAAGGCGGTAAAGATAGCAGGTATCGGCAGGAAGAATCTTGTTAAAATTCCTGTTGACGATAAATTCGCAATTATTCCCGAATTGCTTGAAAAAGAGATTATAAAGGATTTAGATGAAGGGAATATTCCGCTTTGCGTTATCGCTGCAATCGGTACAACAGGTTCAACTGCGGTTGATTCCATAAATGATGTCGGAATTATTTGTCGAAAGCATAATGTGTGGCTGCACGTTGATGCCGCATTTCTGGGTTCAGCTTTAATATTGCCCGAATTCAGATGGATGATTAAAGGAATTGAAAATGCCGATAGTTTTGTTTTCAATCCTCATAAGTGGCTCTTCACTAATTTTGACTGCTCAGCATATTTTGTTAAGAGCAAAGAAGCACTTGTAAAAACATTCGAAATTATTCCCGAGTATTTAAAAACTTTATCCGACAGCAAGGTGAATAATTACTGTGACTGGGGAATTCCGCTCGGACGGAGATTCAGGGCATTGAAGTTATGGTTTGTAATACGTTCATTTGGTGTCAATGGTTTACAGGAAATAATCAGAAAGCACATTTCTTTAGGTGAATATTTTAAGAATGAAATTGTTAAAGCAGGCAATTTTGAAATACTTGCTCCCGTAGTGGCAAATGTTATTTGTTTCAGGTACAAACCTGAGGGTGTTGATAACGAAGAGCAGTTAAATAAAATAAACGAGAATCTTTTGCACGGTCTTAACAGGACAGGGAAGTTATATTTAACTCACACGAAACTCAACGGAAAATATACATTAAGGATGGTTATTGCCCAGACGAATGTAGAAAAAAGTAATGTTAAAGTGGCATTAGAGTTAATTAAAAAGAAAGCTTTTACTACGTAGGAGTGTAGTAACCTGTAGGAAATTAAATCTGATGAATATAAAATTTATAAGCCGGGTATAAACACCCGGCTTTTTTCTTAAAATTTAGATCAATAAAGTATAAAACCTGACCATGAACAGGTGGTAGGTTGTGCCGCAAAAGGTACTGAAAATATTTGTGTCCCCGTACCGTTAAAACTTCCGGTGGCATTAATAAATCTACCGGTTCCTCCATCAATTACTCCCGAAATCGTAAATTGAATTTCGGTTGCACTTGTAAACCACCATGGTCCCTGTAAGGTAGTAGCATGAATCTCATCCCCATTCGCAGCAATTTTATTACCATAACCATTTATGAAAGTACCTCCCTGTGGTGGTGGTGGTGGCGGAAAGTTATCAAATGTAAGGTCATAGTAATAAATCGCAGTGAACTTCCCGATATGAGTTGCATTACCTGAAGCGGTCAGTTCTATCGGAAACGGATAAATGTTTGTATTCAAATAAACAGCAGTCCCCTCAAAAGAACCTTTGTAAGGTACGGGAACTTTATCGGTGTTTGCGGATGTGATATCTTGATTCATATCCTGACACCCAGAAAACAAAAATCCTGCCGATAGAATTACGACAAAAATCGTTAGTGCTCTCATTTATTTTCTCCATTTAATTATTTAATATATTTTAATTATCCGGAAAATTATTAAATGTAATTTTCCGGAATAGAACTTGATTAATAATTCGGCTTGGAGTTTTCGATAATGTTCAATAAATGGAGTATTAAGCCTTTTAATATATTTTTATGGTGTCACATCTAAACCGCCCAATAATAATCTAAAAATAAATGATGTGCTTTTTAATAACATAATAATAATCATTTTGATTGTCAAGCCTTATTATTTTTGATTACATCACAGAAAATTAATCATTCTTAGTGCAGGTTGGAAAGTTATTAACTTGTTAAGAATTAATTTTAATTCAACCACCAAATATATGGCTGAAATTTAATAATTTCATACTATCGTTTTTTCTTCGGATTTAATTCGTTCAGTCTTCTTTTAATTTTTCCTTCCCGCCCTAATTCTGTCGGGAAATAATAAATTTTATCTTTTATTTCGTCGGGTAAATATTGTAAATCGACAAAATGTCCTTCAAAATCGTGTGCATATTTGTATCCTTTGTGGTATCCGAGTTCTTTCATTAATTTCGTCGGTGCGTTCCGTAAATGCAGCGGAACATCATAATCCGGCTGATTTTCAACATCGTTTGATGCAGATTCAACTGCCATATACGAAGCATTACTTTTATCACAGCCTGCGAGGTATGTTGCACATTGCGAGAGTATAATTCTTGCTTCGGGCATTCCGATATAATTAACGGCAGAAAACGTGCTTACTGCAAGCGTTATTGCGTACGGGTCTGCATTCCCTACATCTTCCGATGCAAGAATAACCATTCTTCTGGCAATGAATTTCGGGTCTTCACCGCCTTTAAGCATTCTTGCAAGCCAGTAAACGGCTGCATCAGGGTCACTTCCTCTGATACTTTTTATAAATGCGGAAATTACATTGTAATGCTCTTCCTGTTTTTTATCGTATTTTATGTATTTTGTCTGGAAAACTTCCTTTAATATGCCGTTCGTTATCAGGTAATTTCCTTCTTTTCCGGGTTTTGATAATTTTATTGAAAATTCTATTCCGTTTAATAATTTCCGGGCATCACCTGACGACATTGCAATTAAAAACTTTTCATCTTCAAATTTTATTTTGTAATCTTTGTATGCTTTGGTTAAGGTGTTAGAAATGATTTTTTTGAAATCCTTCAATCCGAGTTCTTCAAGTATATACAATCTGCATCGTGAGAGCAGGGGAGAAATCACTTCGAAAGAAGGATTCTCCGTTGTAGCCCCGATTAAAATAATTATCCCCTTTTCGACACTGTGAAGCAGAGAATCCTGCTGTGCCTTGTTGAATCTGTGAATTTCATCAATAAACAGAATTGTTTTCTTGCCGAATCTTTTCTGATTGAATCCTGCTTTATCGATTGCTTCCCGTACATCTTTAACGCCCGAAGATACAGCCGATAACTGTATGAAATCAGCATTGACATTTCTTGCAACAATTAATGCGAGAGTTGTTTTCCCCACTCCCGGGGGTCCCCAGAAAAGCATAGAGACGGGTTCGTTTTTATCTATCATCAGTCTTATCGGTTTATCTTTGCCGACAAGGTGTTCCTGTCCTGCAAACTCTTCTAATGTTTCAGGTCTCATTCTCTCCGCTAATGGTACGTGCGAATCTCTTATTTCATTTTCAAAAAGTGACACGATTTATATTTTAATTAATCCTTTTATTAGTTCTTTAAAATCAGAAATTTTATGAACGGGAAAATTTCCTATCCGGATTTGTGAATCTTTATATTCACCGTATCCGCTGCTGACGACGAATCCCGAATCATATAATTTTTTTATGACTTTAGAGGATGAAATCTTTGTGTTTAACACAATCGTCGTTTTCGACCTGTCTTCGGGAAGATTTACAAAATGACTGAATATTTTACTGCCGGAAATAAAATTATCGAGCAAAGCATATTTTTCTTCTGTTTCCTTTTTGATTATCGCCGTACCTTTTTCCATCATTAATTCGCATACTTTACCGAGAACATATATCGCAGGAATATTGGGTGTATATGAAGTCTGATTTTTATTAAAGCTTTCAGAATATTTGGTGAAATTAAATGAAGTGTTGTCCTGTTTTGCATTTTCACTTAAATACTTTGCTCTTTCGAGACATTTATCATTAACTATCAGAACTCCGAGACCGGGCGGCATACCGAATCCTTTCTGAACGGAGAAGAAAGCACAGTCGACGTATTCAAAAGCTATTTCGTAGTATGGGACAGCCGAAACTGTATCAAGGATAATAATTTTATGCGGGAAATGCTTTTTAACATTCACAATTTCTTTCATATTCAACGCAACTCCTGTACTGGTTTCGTTCAGAGTAAAACAAATAATTTCATCATTGTTGTCTATATCATACCCTTTCCCGTCAAATACAGATGAACCATAACGGTAGAAATAAGCCGAAGGATAGTTACCGTACTGAAGTGAAATGTTGTGAAATCTAATGCCGAAATAACCGTTAATAAAATGAAGACTTCTTTCTATTACAAGGTTCAGCACAATTCTTTCCATACACTCGGTTCCTGAAGAAAAGAAAAATATTTCGTGTTTTGGAATATTTAACAACTTTTTCAGATTGGTAACAGTGTCGGAATGGATTTTTTCGAATTCTTTACTTCTGTGATTTACTGAAAATAATTTTTCCTTAAATCCTTCGAGATAAAAATCTTTTACTTCGGGAAAAATTTCCGTAGGACCAACGGTAAGATACGTTTTAGTTTTCATAATATCATAAAATACAAACGGCTGGTCAGTAAATCAATTAATTAATCTCTGAACAGCCGGCGGTTGAGCGGGAGACGGGGATCGAACCCGCGACGTCCAGCTTGGGAAGCTGACATTCTACCGCTGAATTACTCCCGCGGTATAAAAAAAACTAACCCGGTTAATGGGGTTATATTTGCACGCCCGAGTGGATTCGAACCACTGACCCACAGCTTAGAAGGCTGTTGCTCTATCCTACTGAGCTACGGGCGCATTAATCAAAAATAATTAATTCTTTACTTTTTTAAAAGACTAATTCTTTGCAGAATTTACTCAAATCGTAAAAGCTTTACATTCACAAATGAAAATGGTTTCTATGAATATACACAGAAACCATTTAAAAACTAAAAATAATTTCTTATATGCGAATTAATTTATATAATAGCGGATTCCAATTGCAGCATTAAACTCCATTGAGGACTTCGGAGCTAAATCGAGAACAGGTACAACTTCGAGAAATAAATCTATCGGTGTTGTTAAAGGAATATATGTTATTCCAACAGGTACACGGATTCCGATTCTGTCATCGGAACTGCCCTTATCTTCATTTTTAAGTTTAAGTCTTCCGCCTACTCCAATGTAAAAAGGCAAGTCTCCGGATGAAACGTCTATACCTCCGAAGTGGTGTAAATAATCTGCGTGTATATGCAAAGACCCTTTATTAACAAAAGACCAGCCGAGCCCGGCATCAATGGCTGATTCGCCGCTAAGCCAGGATTTAAAACTAAGTCCGGTGGGTTCGCCTGCGATTATTCCGATACCGAATCCTTTTGTCTGCGAATAAGAAGTATTTACGGATAAAAATAATGAGGAAATGAATAACAATAAT
>CAYWMV010000022.1:0-18181 GCA_964459055.1 uncultured Ignavibacteriaceae bacterium
CTTATAGTAATAAATCTGGTAAGTTCATTTATTGCAAAACAATACGGACGGGAAGAAAAACTTCTTATATTGTTTGCTATAGTAATATTTGTATTTCTTTTTGACTATATTAACAAATCAATCAGAAAGGCAATAGACAACAAACTGCTCAGAAACACTTCCCTTCAGAGAAAATATTATCTGGAATTTACCGAGAGTCTTCCGTATTTCAAAAGAGCGGGTGATATTGCGGAAAGACTTGTAACAACGGTTAAGAAATTATTCAGAACTGATAACGTCATGTTATGGATTAACAGGGATGAATATCCGCTGCTTTTTAACGAAATAAAGAACCACAATTTCATTTTCACCATTCAGAACATAATAAAAAAAGAATTTTTTGACGGGAACACTCATTATGCAATTAACAAAAGCGATAAATTATTCGGTAAGTTTAATGCACCCGCAAAAACACTGAGTATAGTTTTATTTCCCGTAGGGAAAAAAGAATCATTAACGGGTGCAATTATTTTGTACATTGACCAGTACGACCTCATCTTTTCGGACAATGAAAACGAACTGATGGAAACGATTTCTTATCACGCAGGTGCGGCTCTCGAAAATGCGCGACTGCGGCTTGAAGAACTGAAGAAACTGAAATTTGACGAGGAGCTTCAGATTGCAAAACATATTCAGAACAGCCTTGTACCGGAAATTGATATCAGTAATGAAAGTTATGAAATAATATCCTATAATTCTCATTCGGATTCCATCAGCGGCGATTTTTTCGACATTATCAGGTTAGAGGATGAAAAACTCCTGCTGGTACTGGCAGATACATCCGGGAAAGGAATACCATCGGCTCTATTGATGTCGAAAATTCAGTCAATGACAAGATTTGCCGCAAAATACAACCGGAGTCCGTTAAAAATACTGAAGGAATTAAACAAGAATATTCACGCACAACTTGAAGATAACACAAAGGTAACGATGGTTCTGGCACTATTCGACACTGCCGGCAGGGAAATAACAATTGCAGGGGCGGGACATAACTATCCCCTCCATCGTGAAGGTGATGTACTTAAATTAATAAAAACGAACGGAATTGCAATCGGAAACGATACGGATTCATTTAATTTACTGCTGGAAGAAAAGATAATAGATGTGAGGAATGAATCGGTATTTCTGTTTTACAATTTCGGTGCAGCCGATTCATCAAGGGAAGCCGTTAATGAAGAAATAACTGAAAAACTAAAAGATTTTTTACAAATTAATCCTGCCGTTAATTTAAAAATATTACAACAAAATCTGGTAAATTCCGTACATACATATATGAAAGACAGAGAACAATACGAGGATTTAACAACTGTGTTATTAAAAATTAAATCTACGGAGAGAAATGATTAAAGGAAGTAGGTCGAGATTCTGGATATCGCTGTTTTCCCTATACTGTCTGCTGATATCCCTGAATGTGTTTTATACCGTAATGATACAGAACAGAATGACAACGGATGACTGCCTGTGGACTTACATCGATGATTCCTCATCAAAAAGAATTACATTCCGTATAACGGAAATTATACCGGACGGGGTTGCCGAACAGGCAGGTTTGAAGGACGGTGACATTCTCCTTGAAATTGAAGGACTGTCTTTTATGAATATGGATGATGCGATGAGAATACTTAACAATTACCAGAATGAGTTTGTGCGATATACTATTCAGAGGGATGATGAAATATTATATAAAGATATCCGGGTTTACAAGTATCTTAACACACTTTTCCTAATTTTCTGGTTAATGGGATTCGGATTTTTAATTGTCGGTTTCATAGTCGGTTTTTCAAAACCCTCCGAATTATCTTCGAAAATATTTTTCTTCCTAGGATGCTGCGCATCACTCGGATTTGTGCTTTACGGAAATGCCAGCCTTTATATTTTTGAATTTAAAAATATATTCGTAAATTTCGGCGATTTTACGAAGTTTTTCCTCTTCGTTAACCATCTGGCGGCTATGCTGATGTTTCAGGCAGTTCTGTTTCATTTTTTCGCAACTTATCCGAAAAAATATGAATTTAAGGGAAAAAGAAAATTAGTTGTAATCTCTGTTTATGTGATTGCATTTTTGCCCGCTGTTTTTACTGTATTTTTTAATATGCTGAGCAAAATAACACTGTTCCGTTTCGGATATTTTATCATCTATGTCCTGCCTGCGGTGATTGTTTCCGTAAGCCTAATTTTATTTTTAAAATCCTACAGGGAAATCGAAGACCCGCAGAATAAAAAATCAATACGCATTATCAGAAACGGATTCATAATCGCTGCATTCGGTGCGGTTTACTTTATTATTTACCAGATTTTCTTTTCCAAACCGATTTTCCTTGTCAACAATTTACTGATTCTTCCAGTTATTACGGTACTTGCAATACCGCTGTCATTCGGATATTCCATTATTAAATACCGCATACTTGATACAGAGTATCTGATAAAAAGAAGTATAGTCTTCGGAATAGTATCAGTACTTATTATCATCGTTTATCTTTCCCTGATTTATCTGATTGACTCTTATATAGGGGACCACGCCGAATTTAACCGTCAGTATCTGATAGTTGCTTTCATAATATTCGTTACTTTTACATTCGACTTTGTTAACAACAAAGCCAAGGATTTTGTCGATAAAATATTTTATAAGGAGAGATATAACTTCAGGAAATCACTTCTGGAATTTTCGCATCAGTTGTCCTACATTAAAAATATAAATGAAATACTGAACAGGATTAAAGAGGAAGTCGGAAAGTCACTGGGTATAAATATTCTGAAAATCTGGATTACGGACGAAAAATATCTGCGACTGATTGACAAATCCACGATACCTGAAAATTTCGTAACAAATTATGAAAAGGCAAAAGTAATTACAAATAAGCTTTTTAAGAATTCAAGCGATCCTGCAATCCTTTCCTATGCTTTTTATCAGGATTACGGACTTAACGAAAGCGAAATAGAAATAATAAACAAATGCGGAATAAATCTTGCTGTCCCGCTATACATACATAATAATCTCATCGGTTGTCTTAACTTCGGCTCCAAAATTTCGGGAAAAGCATATTCAGACGAGGATATGGATTTACTTAAGACCATATCCGTTCAGACAGCTATCGCACTCGAGAATTACAGGCTGGAAAAAGAGGAACTCGGCAAAAAGAAAATTGAAGAGGAACTTCTGATTGCCAGAAGAATTCAAACAGGACTTCTTCCTGAAAGTAACTTCAGAAATAACAACGTAATAATATCGGGGATTTCCGTTCCTGCAAGAATTATCGGAGGCGATTTCTTCGATGTAATAAAATCAGGTGATGACAAAATTTATTCATTAGTTGCGGATGTTTCGGGTAAAGGAATTCCTGCGGCGATATATATGTCCAAAGTTCAGTCCATTATTCAGTTTGCAACCACAGTAATGGAAAATCCGCACGATATACTCATCGAAATAAACAAGCAGATTTTCGAACAGATTGAACGCAAGTATTTTATAACAATAATATTTCTGCTTTTTGATTTCAGGGAAATGGTTTTGAAAGTCTGCAGAGCAGGACATTTGCCGATGCTGCTGTTCAGAGACGGAAAAACCGAAAAAATAAATCCGAGAGGAATCGGTCTCGGTCTGGAAAACGGAAAAATATTCGAAAAGGAACTCGAGGAATTTGTCATACCAATTAAGAAAAATGATATTTATTTTATATATTCAGACGGGCTGACTGAATGTTTTAATGAAAATAATGAAGAATTCGGTCTTGAGAGATGTACAGAAATAATCGAAAATAACATTAACAGTGAACCGGAACATCTGAAAAGATTATTGATATCGGATGTTCACAGATATATGGGTTCAGCCGAGCAGCACGACGATATAACATTCGAAATTTTAAAAATCCAATAATATGATTCAAAGATATTCAAGAAAAGAAATGTCAGACATCTGGACTGACGGGAATAAATTTAAAATATGGCTTGATATCGAGATATTAGCCTGCGAGGCACAGAATAAACTCGGGCTGATTCCCGATTCATCACTGAAAAAAATTAAAAATAAGGCGGATTTTAAAGTTGACAGGATATTGAAACTGGAAGAAACTTTGAAGCACGATGTAATAGCATTCCTGACAAATGTTGCTGAATATGTTGGCAAAGATTCGAGATTTATACATATGGGTATGACAAGTTCGGATGTTCTGGATACGTGTTTGTCCGTTCAGATGAAACAGGCAGGAGAACTCATTCTCAAAGGACTGATGAATCTGAAAAAGGAATTAGCCTCCAAAGCAAAAAAGTATAAACATCTTCTGCAGATAGGAAGAACGCACGGAATTCACGCAGAACCGATAACGCTCGGACTGAAATTTGCTCTCTGGTATGACGAAACAAACAGAAATATTGACAGACTTAAAGACGCAATAAATGTGATTTCAGTAGGTCAGATTTCAGGTGCCGTAGGGACTTATGAACATATATCACCGTTTGTAGAAAAATATGTCTGCAAGAAATTAGGACTTAAAACTACCAGAATATCTACGCAGATTTTGCAGCGCGACAGACACGCACAATATATGGCAACGCTAGCAATAATTGCATCATCTCTCGAAAAATATGCTACTGAAATCAGGCATTTACAGAAAACCGAAGTACTTGAACTTGAAGAACATTTCTCCAAAGGACAGAAAGGTTCATCTGCAATGCCGCATAAGAAAAATCCCGTTACTTCTGAGCAAATATCCGGACTTGCGAGAGTTATAAGAGGAAATTCCATAGCGGCACTCGAAAACATACCTTTATGGCACGAACGTGATATTTCGCATTCGTCAGTGGAAAGAATCATTATTCCTGATTCAACAATATTAATAGACTATACTTTAAATAAATTTGCTAATTTAATAAAATGTATAGTAGTTAACAAAAAGAATATAGAAAATAATTTAAATCTGACAGGAGGATTATTATTTTCTCAAACTTTGCTTTTGAAATTAATAGAAAAAGGATTCAGACGCGAGGAATCATACAAAATCGTACAGGATATTGCCATGAAATGCTGGAAGGAAAGAAGTAATTTTAAGAGAGCCGTAAAATTAAATTCCGAGATCAAAAAATATCTTTCCGACAAGGAAATTGATTCAATTTTCGATTATAACAAATCACTAAAGCACGTAAATTTCATTTTCAAAAGAGCAGGACTCAAATAATAGAACTTCTTTTTCAGAGAATGACTTTATCGTAACTTCTTCTCAGTTCAATAACTTTTCCTATAACCGAGAATGGTTTATCTATTATAGACTTATATTTTGCATTTGATGCTTCAAGGTAAGCCCTGATTTTGTTCTTCCTTAATTTTTTTACGGTAGCATCGTCGTCAAGCATCGCAATTACAATATCCCCGTCTTCTGCAGAATCCTGTTTCTTAACAATTACGATATCTCCGTCATAAATACCGGAATCAATCATACTGTCACCCTGCACTTCAAGGGCAAAATGAAGTTTATGACCTCTTGATGTTTTGTTAATAGAGATATACCCTCTTACATTGTCATTCGCAAATATCGGCTCCCCGGCTGCGACTTTACCGTACAATGGAATTAATTCTTTTTCGGGATTGTCCGGATGACCAGATAAACCCTTTGCTTTTAATATTTTAAATCCGCGCGCAATATCTTTTTTCCTTTCGAGATATCCTTTTTTCTGCAAAGCGAATATGTGGTCCTGAACAGTTCCGATGGTCACCTTGAAATGTGATGCAATCTCTTTTAGTGTCGGAGGGTATGAATTTATCCTTGAATAGTTTTTAATGTATTCAAGTATTACCTTTTGTTTAAAAGTTAACTTATCCATAATTTAATATGGTACAATTTTTTTTAAAAATCAAGTACTAAATTTAAACAAAAAAAATATACTTTAATTTTACGTGTTATTTCAGTTCTTGAATATTATATCTCCTGTTTCGGAAATTTCTATTTCGTTTTCCGGAAAATCTTTTATCGATAAATTTCTCATAAGAATTGCGGCATTATTTTTCTCATCTATTACAGGGATTCCCCTTTTTATCTGTTTTGCGGATATTATTCTTCCCGATAAAAACTCACCCTTAGTGTTAATTTTTAATTTTATTATCGGTGCAAATCCCTGCGCTCCGTTTAACGGAAATTTTGCATACGTGCAGAAATTTCCAAGACTATAAACGATTAATCTGTTATTATACAATTCAACCGCACGCGGAACGTGAGGACCATGCCCGAGAATTAAGTCCGCTCCAGCATCGATGAGTTTATGTGAAAATCTGTATATATCACCCCTCATTTCATCACCGTAATATTCAACTTTTTTCGGAACGCGCAGAGCGGACAATCCTTCCGAACCTGAATGCACAGACACAATTATTATATCAACGTTCTTTTTGAGTTCCTCAACCATTTTTGCGGCAATATCAGGGGAATTCAGATGATGATTCCGGGCAAATCCTATCAAGCCGATTTTTAAATTTTTGTAAAACAAAGTATCAACAGGATATTCGTTTAAACCGAAAAACAAAATTCCGTTATCTTTTAATGTCTCCTTCGTTGATTTTTTCCCTGCCGGACCCATATCATTGGAATGGTTATTTGCAAGATTCATAGCATCAAATCCCGCCTCTTTCAGATATTTTGCATAATGAACAGGAGTGCGGAATGCAACACATCTTTCACATACCTTTGGAGTACCTCCTGAATTCAGTAATGTTCCTTCAAGGTTTCCGATTGTGAAATCGGCACCGGCAAGTATTTCCTTTACGTCATCAAAAATATATTTACCGTCATCGGGAGGAAGTGCATTCGAAGGATAATTTGAGCCCATCATAATATCACCTGTTCCGATGATGGAAATCGTATCTTCCTGAGCATTTAACGTGTCATTAATAACAGAATTTGTGTCAGTATTATTATCATTTCTGTTACCTGTGTCGCAGGAATACTGGACTAAAATAATTATCAGAATAAGTATTAATCCGGATGATACATTTTTACTACCTGATAATTTCAATAGTATTGGACGTTATTAATTTATCATTGCTTGTAAACAGGGATACTCTGTATGTTCCGGGAGAATCGAATTTCAATTCTTTTTTATTCTGAAAATAAATGTAATCGAAATCGGGTTCAACTGTGAAGTCTATTGACCTGATAAATTTTTCCGGAATTGATTCACCGTCCGCATCTTTAATCTTTACGATTTCAATGTAAACGCTTTTCACTCCGATTTCAACATCAGCGGGTCTTAAATCTACCATAACAGTCAGCCAGCCGGTTGAAAACCTGCTGCTTACATTGATTTCCTTTCCGCCTCTGTAATCTTCGCAGAAATACAATTTCGCACCACGGATACCTTTCGTATCGGTTTGAAAATCATCACTTAATCTTGTCTCTTCTTCCGTCCTTTTCGTTTTTTTGGGTTCTGTTTTTTCTGTTTTTTCTGTTCTGTCCTTTTTTTCAGTCACAATCGGATCCTCTTCTTCTTCGTTGAAAAGTGATGCTACGTAAATACCGCCAAGAACAAAAACTCCTATCAAAATAAGCGCGAGAATTATACCGCCGATAATATATCCTGTTTTCTTTGAAGATTTGCCTCCGGGAACGGAAGAGACATACGGTGTCTGATACTGCTGACCCGGTGTATTGGAAACGGGTTGAGCGGGTGTATATGAATCGGTCTGCGGGGAGGTATAATCGTGCTGTTCAAATACAGGGGGAGGCGGTAATGCTGAACCGGTTCCGCTTATTACTGTTTTCTGGTCGTATATCGGCGGAGCAGTAGTAACTGACGGCTGCTGATAGCCCTGCAGAATTGCTTCTTTGAATTCATCGCAACTTTTAAATCTTTCATCGGGATATTTTGCCGTCGCTTTATTCACTATGTATTCCATCTTTTCAGAAACTGCAGGATATATTGACCTGATGGAAGGAAGCGGCTCTTTTACAATCTTTTCCTGAATTAAATATTCACTGGTAATTTCTTCGTCGTAAGGTTTTTTGCCTGAAAGCATTTCAAACAGTGTAACACCTAAAGAGTATATATCGGTTTTGAAATCAACCGGTCTTCCGAGTATCTGCTCGGGACTCATATAAAAAACAGTTCCGATTTTTGTTCCTGTTTTCGTCAGATTCATATCACCGTGCAATATTTTTGCTATTCCAAAATCAAGTATTTTAGGAACATCGTCGCTTTGAAGTAATATATTGGAGGGTTTTATGTCACGGTGTACTATACCTTTGTGATGGGCAAAACTAAATGCACCGAGAATCTGGCTGAAAATATTAATTGTTCTTGATTCAGGTATGGCGCCTGTAACATTTCTGATAATGGTTTCCAGTGAATTTCCTTCGACGTATTCCATTATTATTACCAGATTATCCTCAAACTCCGTGAAATCGAATAATGTTACGATGTTCTGGTGTGTAAGGGTTGATAAAACCTTCGCTTCATTTATGAATCTTTGTCTCAGTTCTTCATTGAAAACAAATTCCGGATTGAGAACTTTGACCGCCACTTTCCGTTCTAACGTCTGATGACGCGCAAGATATACCTTGCCCATCCCTCCTTCTCCAAGCAGGGAAATGATTTCATAATTTTGAATTTTTTTACCAATCATAATCTTTCCTTTCTTTTATTAATTCGAATAAAGCAATATTTTATCTCTTTCAAAATTAAAACTTTTGATTTCCTCTTCCCAGTCTTTTATTATTTCTTCAACAGAAAATCCGTCATTAATGTTCTTTCTCAGCCTGTCCGTTCCTGCAAGTTTATCAATAAAATTATTTTTTGTCCATTTAAATTCAGGATATAATTTTTTTAATGTTAACAGTATTGCGAGTGATAACTTCATCGGTGAATATTTCGAATAATCTTTTAACGAGATTCTCACTCCGTAGCATTTCTCGTTAATGAATTTCGGCTCGGAGTATGCAGCGGTGCTTTCCGGATAGAATTCACAGGGTTCAAATCCGATACCTTCAAAATTATATGTTTTCAATTCGCTTATTATGTCATCAGAATTGCAGAAAGGTGCTCCGAACATAGTAAAGGGATTACCTGTTCCCCTACCTTCTGATATGTTCGTGCCTTCGAGGAAACATAATGCCGGGTATAATCTGGCTGCCTGAAGTGTCCTTATGTTTGGTGAAGGATTAATCCACTTCATTTGCAGTTTTTCATAATCGGTTTGTCTCGTGTATCCGGGCATTTTCATAACCGATAAATTCAGCGAGCCTAAATCGGGACTGAAATATTGTTTAAGATATAAACCGAGTTCTCCCGCAGTCATACCGTAAACAACAGGTACCGGTATCAGCCCGATAAAGGATGAATAATTGTTATCGAGAAAATATCCTCCTGTATAATTCAAATCGGAAACTGATGGTCTGTCGCATATGATATATTCAATTCCGGACTTTGCCGCATCTTTCATAGTTAAGTAAAGTGTTGATGTATATGTATAAAATCTCACTCCGAGGTCCTGAACATCATAAATTAAAACATCAATGTCCCGAAGATACTTAACGCTTATTTTAGTGTTGTTACCGTAAAGAGAAATAATTTCAATATCTGAATAAGATTCTGAATATCCGTCATCTATGTAAAACCCGTGTTCCGGCGTAAAAATTCTTTTGACTGTAATATCTTTTTGAAGAAGTTCACTTATCAAATGTTTACCCGTGCTAGTAATACCGGTGCTGTTCGTGATTACACCCACATTTTTTTCCTGCAGTAAATAGACTGAATCAAGCAGTACCTCGTTTCCTGTTTTAAAATTCTGGCAGTATGAAATGCCTCCGTGTAAAAACAGACTAAATATCAGGAATAGTATGACTTTGCTTTTATTCATTTTTTAATACTATCTCGTCGTGCCGGTTTATCTTTGTCTGAATCATCCGGTTTAACTTCCTGTTTTTTATTGTCCTTGTCTTTTTCTGTTTCATCCGTTTTCTTTTCGTCATCTTTAATAATTTCTTCCTTTTCCGTTTTTAATGCAGTCGTATCTTTTTTAATTTTCGCAAGCGAATCTGCCGTAATTAACGAATCTTTCTTTACGGGTTTCTTTGATGTATCTTTCGGAGTTTCCGTAACCGGAATTTCAATGTTCTTGTAATGCTCATAATTAAGTTCAAGACTCTTCAGGGTGATAATATTGTCCCTGTTTATGAAATCCAGCACGAATTCTGCATACACAAGATTTTTTTCGTTATTGATATAATTAGCCCTGTATATCCAGCTTTCAACATCAAGGTCTTTGAATGATTTGAAGTCTATTACTATGCTGTAAACAAATCCCATCTCAGCAAGCCGCTTGTGAAGCAGGTTTCCGGACAGAGTTTCTGTCATATCCTTGCGTATGAATCTGATGCTGTCCGATATGAATTCTATTGAATCAGGTACCGGTATATCATTGTGAAGATTTAGAAGAATAGACTCTATAATTGACTCAAGGCCTGAATGATAATTTTTAACGTAATTTGAGTTTAGTTCCGGAGGGAACAGACCGGATTTGTTGCTGCTGATGAAAATGAATAAAATTATTATCAGCAGAATTATTACGGTGACAGGAACGATTACTTTTATATTTCGCTTTGTCCAGTTCTGAAATGCATTTTTAAATCCATGTTTAACTTCAATTTCCGGAGTGGAAAACACGTCGCTTTTTCCTTTATCACCGGACATATTCTCATTATTTTTTTCCATATAAGTGATATTTCAGCAGATAATAAATTATTTTATCATTCAATATAAAATTATTATGTGTAATTTTAAATATAATTTGGTTCTATGAATATTTAGTTCTTTTTCGTTAAAAATTTGACAGAAAATTTATCAAAACAATGAAATTACGTTCAGATTACTTTTCACTTTTTGCGAATTCGCGGATTGATTTAATGCTGATTATTTTAAACACAAAAATTAAAATTATAAATGCAACCAGCAAAAATATTTTCATGAGAATATAATCACTGAAAAAATATATATTTGAAAAGAATATTACACCTATTATTACGAAGACCGTGATTATTCTTGAATATTCGTATTGTATCGGATAATATTTTTGAGAAACAAGAAATATTCCGATTAGCATTGCCAGATAACTTAAAAGAGAAGATACCGCAGCTCCGAAAATTCCAAGCGAAGGTATCAGGAGTAAATTAATTACAATGTTTGTCAGTGCAGCACCGCCCGTTATAAACGGCAGATATTTTGTTTTCTTTTTAATGTAAATACCCGCCATTAAATTTATATACATTCCGTACAGCAAATATGCGAAAAGTATTACGGGGACTATCACCAATCCCGACCAATATGCTTTACCCACCAATGTGCCTCTGCCTAAGAGCGGTATTTTAACTATATCCTCTATAAACAACGTCAGTATGATAAATATAAAACTGCCTGCTATTACAAAAATTGTCATTATTTTTGAAAATAATTTCTTTGCTTCAGGCAATTTGAAATTCTGCATGAAGAAAGGACGCCAGGCAAATTCAAACATTGAGACAAATAACATCATGAATATACCGAGTTTGTAATTCGCCTGAAATATTCCTACCGAATTTGCATCTCCCGTAATTGCAAAGAGCATTGGTCTGTTAATTACCTGAACCAAATTTGAACTTATTCCTGCGGGAATATAGGGGAGAGAAAACTTCAGCAGTTCCCTGGCAAGATTTTTATTGAAACTTACAGAGATATTTCTGTAAATAATCGGGCATACAGTAAGAAATGTTACAACCGAAGCAATGATATTGCTTATTAATACCGATTCTATCCCCCATTTAAGTACCAGAATCAATATGAAATTCAGTGAAACATTTATTACAATATTCAGAATTTTTAATGATACAAACAAAACCGCCTTGTGCTGCAGCCGGAGATATGCAAAAGGCACTATCGAAATTGCATCAAAATACAGTATTACAGCCGTATATCTGATTAAATGAATTCTTGATTCGTCAACTAAAAACAGAGTATTCAGATTCCCCGCGAAAATAAACAAAATACCCGACAATACGAGCGAATTAATGAATATTCCGAGAAACGGATGAGTAAAATTCTCTTTATTGTTCCCCTCTTCTAAAGTAGAGGCAAACCTGAAATAACCCGATTCCAGACCTATTGTAAAAAAAACATTTAAAATGGCAATGTACGCGTAAATGTTTGCTATTATACCGAATTCCCCCGGAGCAAATATGTTCGTGTATAAAGGAACAAAAAGAAAATTTAAAAATCTTCCGATTATGGTATTCGTACCGTAAATTAATGTTTCTTTACTCAGTGCCTTTATTTTATCAAACATACTCTATCCGTATTAAATAAAAAAAGGTTATTTCAAAAAGAAATAACCTTTGCAAATATAAATTCTTTGAATCATTAATTCGATTTAATAATAATTACACCGTGAGTTACCGACTTGCCGTAGGAGTCAAGCAGATATACTCTATAAACACCGGGCTCACTTATGCGAATATCCTCGTTTGCAAAGAAAATGTATTTCATATCTAACGAGATTTTAAATTTTACTTCTCTGTAAAAAGTGAACCGTTCGGTTGCCGGATTGTATGAATCTATCTGTATCGATACATCCTCGAGTCCGAGTTCTTTTTCGCTTTTTACCATTACAGTAAATTGGCCGGGTGTGAAAGTTGAGCTCTGACCGATTTCTCCTTTCACCTTGTCATATCTTTCACAGAAATATAACAAAGGTTTGTTCTGGGAAAAAAGTTCTCCGCCGGTAATTATTATGAGGAATATGAAAACACCTGATACAATTTTTTTCATAACATTAATTCATTTTAATTTGATACAATTTTAACTATGCCGGAAACAATCTTTTCTCCGTTTGTTTTGAGCAAAGTCACTTCATAAGTTCCTGCTTCTCTAAATCCTAAATTTTCTTCATCCTGAAAATAAGAATAATCCCAGTCAGGTTCTACATTA
The DNA here is from genome assembly GCA_964459055.1 of uncultured Ignavibacteriaceae bacterium. Classification (GTDB taxonomy): domain Bacteria; phylum Bacteroidota; class Ignavibacteria; order Tepidaquicellales; family Tepidaquicellaceae; genus Tepidaquicella. The sequence continues at coordinate 12,976 of CAYWMV010000022.1, forward strand.
AAAGGAATAGATTCAATATTTTCTCTTGATATATTATTGCCGTATTCATCTTTGACCTTAGTTAATATTAATTTAACTCTATAAGTATCGAAAGAAATTCCTGCGGGTCTCAAATCAACCATTACGGTTAAATATCCTGTCGTAAATACGTTACTTTTCCCGATTTCTTCACCATCAATATAATCTTCGCAAAAATACAATAAGGGTATATCCTGAGAAAAAAGATTACCTGAAGTGATTACTAAAAACAGAAAAATTCCTGTCAATATTTTCTTCATGATGATATTATTATTTAGGAATAACTTTTACCTGTCCGGAACAGATTGGTGTACCGTCGGTTTTCATCAGGGTAACTTTGTATGTTCCCGGTTCCCTGAAACCGAGTTTTTCCTTATCCTGGAAATAAGTATAATCCCAGTCCGGCTCCACATTAAACGGCAATGTTTCTATGATTTCATCACTGATTGTGTTTCCGTCTTCATCTTTTATTTTAGTCAGTCTTAAATCAACTTTACCTGTTCCTATTGTCTTTTTTACAGGTCTTAAGTCAACCATTACAGTCAGGTATCCGGGAGTAAATACTTCACTTTTCCCTATTTCTTTACCGTTTACATAATCTTCGCAGAAATAAAGTAATTCTTCATCAGAGGATGACATATCACGACTTGATTCTTTATCCGTTCTGTCCCTTTTCTTTTCTGAAGTTTCTTCAGTGTCGTCGGATTTCTTTTTGGAACTGTCGTCTTTGGATTTTCCGCATCCCATTATCACGGCTAATGACAGGAATAATGCGAAAACAAGAAATAAAAGTGTTTTAGCTTTCATTTGTTTTGATTTTGTTTTTTAAATAATAGTTTATTCAAATAAAAAAATTCAAAGATATATCTGCCGATTTATACGAATGTGTTAAAGAACCAAGGGATATATAGTCTATTCCCTTTATTTTCGAATATTTCTTTATGTTTCTTTCGTTTATTCCGCCGGATATTTCAATACGGAAATGTTTATTATTGTTACAATTTAAAACTTTTTTTAAATTATTGAAAGAGAAATTGTCAAGCATAACAATATTAACTAATCCTTTGCTGTTTTCTGTAACCTCAATAAACTCCTTAAAGTTTCGTACTTCTATCTCAACGGTAATATTTTTTTTAAGATTTCTTCTTAATTCATCGAGTGTGTTGGTTATTCCTCCGCAGGCATCAACGTGATTGTCCTTTATTAATACCATATCGAATAATCCAAAACGGTGATTCTGCCCGCCGCCAATTTTTACGGCAAGTTTTTCGAGTATCCTGAAATTCGGTGTTGTCTTCCTTGTATCAAGCAGTTTTACCGCGGGATTATTCAGAAGTTTTTTTAATTTTTGTACTTTTGTAGCAATCCCGGACATCCTCTGTAAAATGTTTAATGCCAGTCTTTCTGCTTTCAGTATATTCCGTGCATTACCGTGTATTTTTGCAAGTATTTTTCCTTTTTTATAGAATTTACCGTCATTTGCAAAGAATTTAATTTTTATACTGCTGTCAACTGTTTTTAGAACTCTTTCAAAAATATACAAACCTGCAATTACAGAATCCTCTTTTAAAAGCAGTTCCGCTGAAAATTTTTTTTCTCTGCTTATAAGCGTCTCGGATGTTATGTCCCCTCTTCCTGCGTCCTCCTTTATTCCGTCTGTTATTATTTTATCTATTCTTTTAATCTCTTTTTCAGATAAATATTTCATCTTCATTTATTATTCGTTTAATTAACTCCAGAAAGTCTTCCGGCGGTCTGGCAGGCTTCATTTTTTCTGAATTTACAAAAGAATGTACCGTGAAACCGTCTGCAAGCAGGTGATTTTCAAAGTATATTTCGTAATATATTTTTATTCTTACTGTTGGAATATCATATAATATTGACCTTATTGTAATTTCCTGGTCATACTTTGCAGGGATGTAATAACGGCAGTGTGATTCGATGACAGGTAAAATTATCTTCTTTTTTTCCAGAACCGGATACGGGTATCCTATTTTGTAAAGCATATCATTTCTTCCCGCCTCAAAATATTCGTAGTATCTGCCGTAATATACCACTCCCATCTGATCTGTGTGTGCATATAATACTTTGTATTTAATTTCTGTTTTTATCATATGTCAAATATCTTTCCGGGATTAAGGATTAGATTCGGGTCAAATACCTTTTTTATTTCTTTCATTATTTCAATTACTTTATCCTGAATCGCAATGTTTAAATAATTTTTTTGCGTTAAACCTATTCCGTGTTCTCCTGATATCGAACCGCCGAGTTTTACGGTTAATTTAAATATTTCCGGAATTGCCTTGCCTGTCCTGAATTCCCATTCGTCATCGGTAAGACTGTCTTTTAATATGTTTATATGAAGATTGCCGTCTCCTGCGTGACCGTAACAAATCGCTCTGATTCCGAACACTGAACATATTTCCTTAACGCCTATCAATAGGTCAGGCAACCTGAATCTTGGAACAACTGTGTCCTCTTCCTTATAAACGGAAATATTCTTTACCGCTTCGCCAACCGCCCTCCTTAATGACCAGATTTCTTCCATTTTTGCCGTGTCTTCCGCAATAATTACATCAATAGCATCGAATTTCTCGGAAATGAGTGCGGATTTCTCAATGTCGAGAAATATGCTTTCTTCATTGTTCCCGTCAAACTCAACCAGAAGTTGAGCTTCGGCATCGGAGTTCGGATATGGTTTTGAAAGATGCTCTTCGGCAGTCTTTATTGCATCTCTTTCCATAAATTCAAGTGCTGACGGTGTTAAACCCGCTTTGAAAAATTCTGCGACAGAAGTAATACATTTATAAATATCGTCAAATGCAAGTAAAGCAACTTTTCTGAATTTCGGAAGTGCAATTAATCGTAAAGTAATTTTTGTAATAATTCCCAGTGTGCCTTCACTACCTATAATTATGTCTTTTAAATTATATCCCGAAACATTTTTTAATGTATTTGCTCCCAGATTGATAATTTCACCCGAAGGCAGAACTGTTTCGATACTAAGAACATAATCTTTTGTAGTTCCGTATTTGACTGCGCGTGGTCCTCCTGACGATTCGGCAAGATTCCCGCCTATAAAACAACTGCCTTTAGAAGCCGGGTCAACGGGATAAAATAATCCTCTTTTTTCGCATTCCGTCTGCAGTACTTCCGTTATTACCCCCGGTTCGGCAGTAATCTGAAAATTGTTCTCATCAATTTCTAATATCCTGTTCATTCTTTCAAGAGACAGGCAAATTCCACCGAATACAGGTAAGGAACCCCCTGATAAACCCGTTCCGCCTCCGCGGGGAGTTACGGGTATCTTATAAAAATTCGCAATTTTTAAAATTTTTGATATTTCTAAAGTTGAAGCAGGTTTAATGATTATATCAGGATAGTATTTTAAATCCTCTGTGTTGTCTTTTGCATAAATCTCTTTATTGTATTCATCATTTAAAATAAAATCGCTGCCGGTAACTTGTTTGAGTTCCTCAAATATCCTGCCTGTTATCGATTTATACATATGCGAATTTAATTATTTCATTGATAATATTCAATTTAGAATTTATGTTAAACAAAACTTGTAAATAAAAAAACTCATCCGGAAAATATACCGGATGAGTTTTTAAATTTTTATGAAATTATCTTATTCCGTTCCTGTAAATTCTGTATATAATATGCTACCGCCCATTTGAACAGGCAGTTGAGTTTCGCTTTTAATCAGAATCAATCTGTCATCGGAATGAATCCAATAATAGTTTGTTTTACCGTCTTTCAGGTCTTTTACTTCTATTTTATAACATCTGTATGTACCTGCTTTAACTGCTACATTTTCCAGATACATCACGTTTATTTTTGAATATTGTATTTCATTTGCCGTAACGTCATAAAACGGTAAATATGTTGAATAACCCTCTTCTATAGGCAAAACACCCAGAACAAATTCAAGATATGCACCGCTTGCCAGAACAGGTTTTGTTATCGGGAAATTTATATCTTTTATTTCTTTTGCACCTTTGACTTTTCCCGTTATTTTATCTTTCTGATAAAAGACTTTGAAGACCTCTTCATTGCCCTGTTTAGTCAACTGACTGACCGGCATTAAATTAGCACTGTTGATATATGTTTTTGTAAGTACATCTCCCATCGGTGTCTTCATATCGTCCAAAATTTCGTGATTGCCTTTTTGCTCGGATTTCTTCAGTTCCCTTTTTAATGTGAACTTTAACTCCTGACCCATCACATTTGTGACCATTTCGTAATTTGCCTTGTACTCCTTTAGCAACGCTTTGTTTAATGCGGGTATCTTTGTTTTCTTTGCTTCTTCAATCTCACCTTCGGTGTCAGGAGGTAACTGAACTGAATTTATATCAACAGTTAGTTTATTAAGTCTCTGCTGAATTTCATCCGAATAAGAAGACTGACTCCTTCCTTTCAGATATTTTTCCAGAAATTTATCAATCTTTGCAATCATTGCGAGCCTGTTCAATTTTCCTGCAAAACCATGCCCTTCATCTTCAGCGAGAAGATATTCAACCTGACGGCCTAATTCCCTTAAAGTAACTACAATCTGGTCTGATTCAGACTGTTTTACTCTCGGGTCGTTTGCGCCCTGTATTACAAGTAAGGGTGCTTTAATATTCGCTGCAGAAAACAACGGAGATTGTTTTTTCAAACGCTCCACATCCTGCAGATTTGTTAAATCACCGAGTCTTACATCAAACATTTTCTTCATTACCGCCCAGTAGGGAGGAATAGATTTCAGCAATGTAATAATATTAGACGGACCTACAATAGAAACCCCGGCTGTATATAAATCAGGAGTGAATGCCAGACCTGCAAGGGTTGCATATCCGCCATAAGAGGCGCCCAAAATTGCTACTCTGTTCGGATCTGCATAACCGTTGTTAATCATAAATTTTACTCCGTCCGACAAATCGTGCTGCATTGTTCCCGTACCCCATTCCTTATTTCCAAGATTGAGGAATTTTTTCCCATACCCTGTAGAGCCTCTGAAATTCGGAATCAGAACGGCATACCCTCTGTTTGCAAGAAATTGAACAAAGGGATTATATCCCCAATAATCTCTTGCCCACGGACCGCCGTGCGGAAAAATTACAGTCGGTAAATATTTATTCTCGATGTTTTTAGGAAATACCACATATGCCGGAATTTTAACTCCGTCACGGGCTGTATATTTCAC
>CAYWMV010000022.1:18191-22256 GCA_964459055.1 uncultured Ignavibacteriaceae bacterium
GCTTCATTTCAGATAAATATTCAGACGGAAGATTTGGTCTTGATTTGTATAATAATTTTGCTGTTTTTACTGTCCTGTCATAAAAATAAACGCTTCCGGGGTCAACATCACTCGAGATTGAGAACAATAATTTCATTTCATCCTTTGACATACTCGTCACTGCCCAATCACCTTCCGGCATTTTCTTCAATGCATCATTTATAATTTTTTCCCATTCTTTATCTTTAAAATAATATCTTGTTTTATCGCCGACATAATAAGTTGCAATAGGTTTATTCGTTTTATCGGAAATAATAATACCTCCGAAGTCAACTTCGGATAAAAAGTCTTCTTCAATAAATTCAGTGTCACCTGTATTAAAATTCAATTTCATCAGTCTTGACAGGTCAACATCAGATCCTTTATTCGTGCTTATATAGGCAAAGTTATCATCCTCCATAAAACCTTCAAAAATAACTTCTTCTTCATTATTAACTGAAAATATTCTTTCAAGCTTACCCTCGGTAAATTTTAATAGTTCCGTGCCGCCGTCTTCCGTCTGTCGGTATGCACCTCTGAGTTTTCCTTTATCATCTACTATCCAGCTGGCAACTTCGAATTCATTCTTAATTATAAGTTTCCTTTCTCCGGTTTTTATATTTAACTGATAAACATCGTGGAACTGGGGGTCTCTGTCATTTATACCTATTATTATGTTTTGCGGGTCATCCTTCGGTACGGAGAAAATCATAACTCTTACTTTTTCAATCGGAGTAAGGTCTTTTCGTTTAGGTACTTTAGAAAAGAAATCCACTTCATCAAGCGGGCTTACAGCATAAATCCTGTAATTTTCATCTCCCCCGCTATCCTGAACGTACAATATATACTTACTGTCCCTGCTCCAGAAATATGCTGTAACAGGTCTGTTTGTATCAGCTGTTAACGGTCTGGCATTCTCAAATTCATCGTCGAATTCCTTTACCCAGATATTCATTATACCGTTGAACGGTTTTCTGAATGATATATATTTTCCGTCCGGTGATATTCTTGCTCCGGATATTTCAGGATCGCCGAAAAATATTTCAATATCAAGTATAGGCGGAAGTTCATTTTTCGATTGCGGTAACACTGCTGTGTGAATTAGCATAAGTAATAATGTTAAAATTAATATTTTTTTCATTTTTTCCTTATTTTTAATTCTCTAATGCCTTAATTTATATATAATTAAATTAAATTAAAATTTCAAATTTTATGATTAAATATTTTAAATATTTAGCATTATTACTGCTTTACACCGTAATATTTACACCGGTATTCACTTTTGCTCAGAATTCAGACAGTATTTCCGGGAAACTGACACTTGACCACAGCGTATATGAAACCTGGAAGAGACTGGATAAACAAAAAATATCCGACAGCGGAGATATATTAAGTTACGAAATTAATCCCCAAAAAGGTGACGGAATGCTATACATTTTGAATACAAAATTAAACAAGAAAGATTCCATTAGCCGGGGTTATGACCTTATTTTTTCGCCGAAAGAAGATTTTGCAATATTCAAAATCAAATCTCCCTTAGACTCGGTCAGACAGGCAAAACTGCAGAAGAAAAAGCCCGAGGAAATGCCCAAAGACATTCTCGGCATAAAGTTATTTAAATCTTCCGATAAGGAATTCCAATTGGATTCAATTATTAAAATAGAAAATTTTAAAACATTTACAGTTCCTGATGAAAAAAAATCAATCGTAATTTTAACAACCGAGCCGACAAAAGACGAAAAGGATAAATCGAAGAAAGAAGGAAAGGAAAAGATAATCACTACATCAAACTTAACAGTTTACAATCCTGAATCGAATACAATATTATTTGAAGAGCAGAATGTAAATGAGTATGCGGTTACCAAAACAGGTGAAAAAATCGGATATATAAAACTTACTAATAATGAAGATAAAAACATAATATCGGAAGTTTATATATATGATACTGAAAAAAGGAAGACACACAAAATATTCGAAAGCAAAGGAAAAGCAAGCAAACTGGCAATTGATGACAATGGATTACAGACCGCATTTCTGCATGCCAGAGATACATCAGGAATTAAGCGATATTCATTATATTATTCTTCAAGCCCGGTGCAGAAAGCCGCAAAAATTGCCGATACCAATACATACTTTCTTCCCGAAAATTGGGAAATAAGTGATAACGGTAAATTGTATTTTTCCGATGACGGCAGAAAACTGTATTTCGGAACGGCACCTAAATCGTACGATGTTCCAAAAGATTCTCTTCCTGAAGATGAAATATTTAAAGTAGATATATGGAACTGGCAGGACATCAGACTTCAAAGCCAGCAAACCAAGGAACTTGAAAAAGACAGGAAAAAAACATACAGTGCGCTGTACAGAACAGATGATAAGGTGTTTTATCAACTCGAAGACAGTCTTATTGAAAAAATCAATTTTATAAAAGGCGGAGATGCGGATTTTGCACTCGGCACTGTTACTAAACCATATTTAAAAGCATTATCATGGGAAAATCCGATACACAACGATTTCTATCTGATAAATCTGAAAACCGGTGAAAAAAAATTAATACTTGAGAAAATTCACTATGATGCTGAAATGTCGCCCGGTGTAAATTATGTTTTATATTATGATGCAAAAGACAGCAGTATCAACACATATTCAATACAGGAAGATAAACATTTTAAATTAAATTCTTCACTTGATGTCTTATTCTGCGAAGAAGAATATGATGTCCCTAATGCAGTTCCGCCGTACGGTTTTGCGGGATGGACCGAAAATGATGAATATGTACTGATTTATGACAGATATGATATATGGAAATTTGACCCTGCAAACAGAACTCCCGCCGTCAACATAACAAAAAACGGCAGAGAGACAAAGACCATATACAGATACGCAAAATTAAATAAAGATTCATTATACATACCTTCGAATCAAGATATACTTTTGAATTTCAGAAATGAAATAACATTCAAGGAAGGATTCAAAAAAATAAATTTAAGCAGTAATAACATACCGATAACATTAATAGAAGCGGATAATTCATTCAGCACTCCCGTAAAAGCAAAGAATGCGGATAAAATTATCTGGAACAAAAGTTCTTACAGAGAGTTCCCGGATTTATGGATTAGCAATTTGAATTTCGAAAATTCCGAAAAAATTACGAATACCAATCCGCAAATTGATAAATATCTATGGGGAAATATTGAACCGGTTTACTGGAAAGACTCATCAGGGACTGACTATAAAGGATTATTACTGAAACCTGAAAATTTTGATTCCAACAAAAGATATCCGATGATTGTGTATTTTTACGAAAAATATTCAGACAAACTACACACACATTACATCCCAAATCCAAGCAGGTCAGTAATCAATTTTCCGTTATATAACAGTAACGGTTATGTCATATTCATACCTGATATAACTTATAAATCAGGATATCCCGGTCAAAGTGCATATAACGCAATAATGAGCGGCACAAAAGCGATTGTGGAAAAAGGTTTCATAGACGAAAATAACATTGGACTTCAGGGTCAGAGTTGGGGAGGATATCAGGTTGCATATTTAGTCGGCAAAACGAATTATTTCAAAGCAGCGATGTCAGGCGCTCCCGTCGCCAATATGACAAGTGCATACGGACAAATAAGGGGTGAATCAGGACTCGTAAGAGCGTTTCAGTACGAACAGACTCAAAGCAGAATAGGAGGAACACTCTGGGATAAATTTGATTTATACATAGAGAACTCACCTCTGTTTTATGCTGATAAAATTGAAACTCCGTTATTAATTATGAGCAACGACAACGACGGTGCAGTACCTCATCAGCAAGGGCTCGAATATTTTAATGCACTGAGACGTCTTGACAAGAAAGCGTGGCTGTTGAATTACAACGGCGACGCACATAATCTTACTAAGTGGCCGAACAGAGTTGATCTTTCTATAAGGATGAAACAATTTTTTGACCATTATTTAAAAGGTGAACCGATGCCGGAATGGATGGAGAAAGGTATTCCCGCAATGGAGAAAGGGATAAAGAAGGGATACTGATTCAATTAA
>CAYWMV010000023.1:0-7608 GCA_964459055.1 uncultured Ignavibacteriaceae bacterium
GTTATCGAAATAAACGGAAGGAATTATACTCAGAGAGTTATTCTCCAGAGTTTTGACCTTCCGACAAATCTTGAACTCGGTATCGGTTACAATCTGAGATTGAACGATAAAATGAACTTGACTTTTAACGGTGCATTCCAGAATTCAAGTTTTTCGAGTGATGAATACAGATTTGGTCTGGAGTATAACTACAACAATATGTTTTACATCAGAGGTGCAGGAAATTATCTGCCCGATAAAAACTCAGGTGAATCTCTCTTCGGACCGACTTTCGGTGCCGGATTGAAATATCCCTTTGGTAGTTTTACTCTCGGATTTGATTATGCATACAGAATTATTAATGAAGAAGGTTTTGATTCAACGAATCAATTCTTTACACTTCATGTAGGATTCTGATTTTAATATATTTTTTCAGAAAGGTAACCGTAATTCTGTTATGGTTACCTTTTTTATTATATAATTTATTGATTATTTATTGTATTTTATATCAAAAAAAAATATGAAGCAGATAATAATTACTTCTGTTTGCCTTTTTATTCTTCTCATTACTTCTGCGAATCTACCTGCCCAGGAAAAATTTTTCTTTGATGCGGATTACACGGTTTTTCGCTATGATAACTCAAAATCACTGCTCGAAGTATATCTGGCAGTTTATCATAACAGTATCGGATTTAAGTATGCAAATAACAGATATTCCGGAAATGTTATAATTGAACTTTCACTTACCGAGAGTTCTTCGGGAAATAAAATAATCGAGAATACTTATAAACTTCCGGTTACGGTATCTGATACTGCAGCAGGAAAACTCAAACAAAAAGAAATATCCCAGTTACCTGCATTTCTCATAGAAAAATCCGGTGATTACATATTATTTATCAGGGCTTATGACGAAATGAACCCTGTTAGAGGCGATAAGTGGGAATTTTCTGTAAATGTACCTGTCTATGACTTATCATCCGTCAGGATGAGCGGTATTCAGATTGCAACTTCAATAACTGAATCTGAGGGAAAAGAGAACAATTTTATTAAATATGGTCTGGAAGTTATGCCGAATCCGAACCAGTTCTTCGGAAATAATATAAATCCTTTATTCTATTATGTGGAAATATACGGATTGAAAACAAATTCGAAAGAGAGCAATTTGTTAATTTCAAAAAAAATTAATGACCAGTCGGGCAAAACGATATTTAATACTTCTTCCGAACTTAATCACGAATTTGATTTATTGTACGAAACTGGAAAATTCAATATTGACAGTCTCGAAAGCGGAACTTACTACCTGAAATTTACTATAAACGACAGGGAAAACAACGAACTGGCTTCGAGCGAGAAAAGATTTTTCATTTATAATACAGTGAAGAATATTCCTGAAACTGAAGTAACCGGGGAGAATGCTTTTTTACGAAGCGAATACGTAACAATGAGCGATGAACAAATTAACGACGAATTCGAAAAAGCAGTCTATATCAGAACCGACGACGAAACGAAATACTTCAACAGTTTGCAGACTCTTGATACAAAACGCAAATTTATGTATGAGTTCTGGAAGAAAAGAGATAAAATTCCGAACACAATCCAGAATGAATTTAAAATTGACTATATGAAGAGGATATTAGTCGCAAATAATAAATTCAAACAGTCATTCAAGGACGGATGGAAAACTGACAGAGGCAGAATCTATATGCTGTACGGTGAACCGAACGATATAGAATTTTTTGAATATCAGGCAGACATCAGAGGATATCAGATATGGCGCTACGAGACCATTGAAGGCGGAACTATCTGCGTATTTGCGGAATCGAATTTTGACGGCTCGGGAATTTATGAACTTGTGCATTCCACAATAAGAGGTGAACTCAGAAATGAGAACTGGAAATCTTACATAAAGAAATAAACCATATTTTTATAATATCTCACAGATGAAAAGAAGAGTAATAATTCTTTCAATATCGTTTATATTTTCAGTTTTTATATGGTTGTATATCAATCTTTCACATGATTATGTGATTGATATGAGTGTTCCGTTAAACGTAAAACTATCGGGTAAGCAGGCACTCGGAAATGAACTTCCTTCAACCATTGATTTGACTGTAAGAGGCAGGGGATGGGATTTAATAACACTTAAACTGTCTAAAAGTGCGGTTTTCAATCTGGATTTAACAAATTACAAAAGAGATACAAAAATAAGTACAATACAGGAAGTCAGGAACCTCCTGAATATTCCCACCTCCATATCGGTAATTAATATACATCCTGATACGCTTGAAATTGCATTTGACAATTTAACGGAGAAAATGGTAAAGGTTAAGAACGGTATAAATGTATTACCAAAAGAAAGTTATGTTATTATAGGGAATCCTCAGATTATACCTGACTCGGTAAAGATTACCGGAGCATCATCAGTTATTTCAAAAATAAAGTTTTTGTCAACGGAAAATATTACACTTTCCGATATTAATGCGAATATTACAAAAACGGTAAAAATAAAAGATACTCTTCAGAATATTATTAAAATAGAACCGAAACAGGTAACAGTAACGTTTTACGTGGAACTTGCAGCAGAAAAAGAATTTGATGATATCAGTTTAACAATAACGGGAATTCCGGAAGATAAAGAAGTAATCGTGATTCCGCCGAAGATAAAACTTACATTCCGGGGCGGAGTTGAGCAGTTATCAAATATAACCACGGAAAGCGTTCGGGCAAAAATTGATTTTAAATCTATCGAGAAGGATAGCACAGGTTACATTGTCCCTGACATAGAACTGCCGGATAACATTAATCTGATAAGATACGAGCCCGAACAATTTCAGTATATAATAAAAAAGAGAAATTAACCGTTAATTGATTTGAATCTTAAATCCGAGATAAAGAAAATTCAGGAAATATTCAGGGGAATTGAGTTAAAACCAAGCGTGGTTTTGCTCAGTATTCCTTTTATTATTTTTATTTCCTGGATGTTTGCTTCCCCGGGATTTTACCTTAAAGTATTCGGCGGTGATAAACTTGAATCCAGAATGTACTGGTTCCTGATGGACGGTACGATAATGTTTTTTACTTCAATCCTGCTGATTAAACTTGTTCTGAAAGAAAAACTTAGAAATTTCGGATTTTCAGTCGGAGATTTAAAGTTCGGATTGATTACGATGTTACTCTTTTTAGTTGTAATGCTGCCGGTAATCTGGATTGTTTCTGCATCACCGGCATTTGCGGCGGCTTATCCGCAGGGCGGAATGAGATTGAAAGAAGATTTATCCATACTTTTGCTGTATGAATTATGTATTTTGGTTTATATGCTGGGATGGGAATTTCTGTGGCGAGGATATACACTTTTCGGATTGTATCCGAAATTTGGCGTATATGCTGTTTTTATTCAGATGATTCCGTTTTTTATTTTGCATAGAGGAAAACCGGAATTGGAACTTTTCGCTTCAATTTTCGCAGGAATCATTCTGGGTGTGCAGGCTGTCAGGGCGAGGTCTTTTATTTATGCCTGGCTGTTACACTGGCTTGTTATGGTTTCGGTTGACATTATTTCTGTTATCAGAAGTAATTTGAATTTTTATAAAATATTTTAACTATTAAATAAATAAGTATGAAATTAACTGTTAATATTGACCACGTAGCGACTATCAGGGAAGCGAGAGGGGAAATTGAACCTGATCCCGTTATCGCTGCAGGTATATGCGAACTTGCGGGTGCGGAAGGTATTGTTTCACATCTCAGGGAAGACAGAAGGCACGTTAATGACAGGGATGTAAGGCTGTTAAGGGAAGTGATAAGAACAAAATTCGATTTGGAAATGGCAGCAACTGATGAAATGGTGGATATAGCCCTTGACATTCTGCCTGACCTTGTTACGTTAGTTCCGGAAAAACGCGAGGAGGTAACTACCGAAGGCGGCTTGAACTTAAAATCCAGTTTCGAACAATTGAAAGAAGCAACAAAAAAATTGCATACAAAGGATATTAATGTAAGTCTGTTTATTGACCCCGAACCTTCAAATATTGATTTGTCAATTGAAATCGGTGCCGATATTATCGAGATACATACGGGTAAATATGCTAACACCGTAAATGAAACTGAACAGATTAAGGAACTAAGTAAAATCGGCAGTATTGCGAGAATGGCTTCGGAAGTGGGTTTGATTGTAACCGCAGGACACGGTTTGAATTATTTCAATATCTTCCCGCTTCTAAATATACCCGAAATCAGAGAAGTCAGCATCGGTCATTCAATTATATCAAGAGCAGTATTTACGGGACTTCACAAGGCGGTTGAGGATATGGTGAGAATATTGAGAGGAAATTACTGATGACAAGCAGATTAAAGGCATATAATTTAGTAAAGGAATATAAGAACAGAAAAGTAGTTAATGATGTTTCTTTAAATATTGAGCAGGGAGAAATTGTGGGGTTGCTAGGACCTAACGGAGCAGGAAAAACTACAACATTCTATATGATTTGCGGTATGATAAAACCGAATGAAGGAGATATTGAGTTCGACGGCGAGATAATTACGAAATTTCCGATGTACAAAAGAGCAAGGATGGGAATTGGTTATCTCCCTCAGGAAGCATCAGTATTCCGCAGAATGACTGTAAAGGAAAATATTTTGTCGGTATTGCAATTTTTGAAGATAGATTCCGATGAAAGGGAAGAGAGATGTATGAAACTTTTAAAGGATTTCAATATAGAACAGATTCAGGACACGAAAGGTTACTCACTGTCAGGAGGTGAAAGAAGACGTACTGAAATTGCAAGGTGCCTTGCATCTGAACCGAAATTCATATTACTCGATGAACCGTTTGCAGGGATAGACCCGCTTGCTTCGGAAGATTTGATGAATATTGTAGCGAGCCTGAAAAACAGAAAGATAGGTGTTTTAATTACTGACCACAATGTGCACGAAACATTATCCATCGTTGACAGGGCTTACATACTTATTGAAGGTAAAATATTTTATCAGGGAACGGCAATGGAACTGGCGAATAATGAAAAAGTGAAGAAACTTTATTTAGGGGAGAATTTTTCGCTGGACAGGTATTTGATGTCAAAAGAGAAAAGAGAACAATGATTCCCGCACAAATTATTTTTTAGTACAGAAACCTTTTCCCTCATAGTCACAGAGTAAATCAGTAATCTTCAAATATTAATAGAAATAACTCGAAAACGTTTATTTTTTGGATTCTTTTTTTATATCAGATTTTGGTTTAGAAACTGAATCTTTCTTTTCTGCTTTCGTTTCTTTTTTTATAGCGGATGACTTTTTAGCATAATCAGTCAGATAGAAACCGCTGCCCTTAAAAATCAGACCTGCACCTCCGCTGATAAGTTTTTTCAGAGTATCTTTCCCGCATTCGGGGCACTTCTTGAGAGGGGCATCCTTAATTGACTGTAACTTTTCAAAATGGAAACCGCATTTCGTACATTGATATTCGTATGTCGGCATAATTGTTTAATTGTCTATAATTTTTTTTCTTGCTTTATTGTACTCGTCTTCAGAAATCAGATTCTCCTCAAATGCTTTCTTCAGGTCGCGAAGTTTTTTTAATACGTAACTGTCACCGGGCGCTGTTTCAGATTTCTCACTTGAAGATTTCAGCAAAGCATCGCGTTTAAAAATACGTTTATTACCGTCTCCGCAGAGATATGAAAAACTGTCTGGATTGGTTTTCAGACTCGTTATTCTATCGGAATTTGCCTTTATAAAATTTTTATCCAGCCGGTTTTCAATTTCTCTTGCAAGTTCGCGTATGACTTTATACTGATAGGGTTCGATTTGTTTAATACCTTTACCTGCTGTTTCCATTTCCTCAATTTTGTAAACGTGCTCATAATAATATTCAAAAAGAACGAGTAGATAGATATCCATTCCTGCAGCAGTTAACCGTGCTTTTATTTTTTCCGCCTCATTTATTAAAACTGCCCTCAGAGAATCTTTCCCTTTTTCCTCGAATAATCTTGTTATTAATTTTGATTCAATTCCAAGTTGCTCCGTGCGTTTAACGGTTACACCTTCCTGCCTCGTAATTTTGTATATTGCTCTCTTTTCACCCGTGAATTTATCTTCTTCAATTTCAATTTTGAATAATCCGAATATGAGTCCGAGAAAATATGCTTTGAAAGATTCATTCAGCCTTTTCCTCTCTTCATTCCCGAGCGGAATAATATCTTCGTATATAAAGGAATTTTTTGTTATGTGAAGGTCAACATTCTGATTCTCCGAAAGAACTTTGTAATAATTTTTCATGTCTTCCGCAATGGTCTTAACATTAAACAGCGGAAATCCTGCCCATTCCGAATAAAATATTATTGTTGTGCTGTCTGCACTGTCTTTAAATTCAACTTCAGTATTTAATACGGAGGTTATCAGACTCCTGAACCTTGAGAAATATTCGCCCGATGTTTTTAATCCTATGTATAATTTCTTTGCTGATTCATCGAGTTTGAAACTGCCCGGGATATCATTGAATTTCAGCCAGACAAAAGCAAGGTTGAGAAGACTCCTTATATTTGTTTCACTCCTTATTGCATCTTTCTCAAAAAGCATTTTTACGATGTCGTAATCTTTCCTGACGTTTTCAAATTGTTTTCTGCAGAACCCTGATATTTTTTTGTCAATTGTTACTATGTTCGAATCCTTTAAAATATTTACCATGTCGGCAATATTCTCAGCTTCGAGTTCCTTTAAAAGTCCTTCAGCGACAGATTTAATTTTTTCTTCGGCATTTTTTCCCGTCCCTATGTAACGGGGGTAATATTCGTTTTCTATATCCGCAGGAGTATATAAATGATAGTTAAAACTGTTCTCGGGCTTTCCTGCAAAATACAGATATTTCTTGTTAAAATAATCTTTGAGTACGCCGAGATTTCCGGTTAATTTATTCAGGTCCGTTATCAGTCCGGTAAACTTGATTTTTCCGGTATCAGTTTTCTCACCCTTTTCAATCAGAAGCAGGATGGCAGAAATGACTTCAAGGGCATAATATCTTGCTGATAATTTAATTAATGTATTGTAATAATCTTCGAGAACAGATGTCAGTTTATTGAGGGTACCCTGCATCGCTGATTTTTTAAGAACATTGAATTTGGAGCGGGATTCATCTTCACGCAAATCCTGAAATATCCGTTTAACATCTGATTCTATTCTTGACAGCGCCATCTGCAGGTCTTTAATATCTTTTTCCATTTTAGGCATGTAATCATATGTCTCGTTCGTTAGTATGAATTGCAATCTCCTGAGTAATCCTATTGAATAAAAAACACCCCGGGATGTATCGTTAATCAGAGAATTTATCTTCTTTTCGATTAGACCTGTTTTACCGTTTTCCCTGGAACCGACGAGTTTGTTAATTAGAGATGATTTATTTGATTCAATCTGAGCATAATATTGTCCGAGTCTCTTTATGTCTGTGTCGTCTTTGAAATTTGAATCAAATTTTTGCTTCTCGCTTAAAATAAATGATGTCCAGTCATTTCCCCGTTTTCCGCTGACAAGAATATTTTCGAGACCTGTAAGGAATCCTTTTATTTTTCCCTGAATAGTTGACTTTTCATCTATTCTGTAGAGACTTTCCAGCAGTTGATGCTTATTGCCGTTTTCGAG
>CAYWMV010000023.1:7618-21455 GCA_964459055.1 uncultured Ignavibacteriaceae bacterium
ATTCATTAAGGAGATATGTATCTAAACTGCTTTGAGTCCCTTCCGCAAATGAAAGGTAATAGTCAATTACATCATAAGACAGTTTATAAGTACAGGCAAGAATAATTCTGTCGGCAGGTATTGAAACGGTTGACTGTCCGATAGTTGAATATTTTCTGCAGTAAAGAGTGTTGTCAACCGAATTATCTTCCGGCCAGAACCGTTGTTTGTACTGAGTTAAATTAACTCTCACACCTCTTTTGTAGTTTGCGAAATCCGAATTGGAAAAATCATGGAATATTGAATCTGATATCATCTTGTAAATATCCCGGCTGCTTAAATCCGACAATGAAAGATTCTTTACATTCTCGCCGTCAATCAGATAAACATCATCGTAAATTCCCGGCTGAAATTTATATTCTTCATTTTTTTTCCATTCTGCACTGAAAGTATTTTTGAAATTATAATATTCAAGTTCTTTCATTGCGGCATATCCGTTTGCATAGATTCTTTCCTTGCCGTATCCCTGAAATATTTTCGGAAGGAGAAGAAAACAAGCAGTTATTGCCTGATTCTTGAATATGTGCCTTAGTAAAAAACCAAAATCTATGAACATACCCGAGCCTGTTCCGCCGCTGACTGATGATATCACATATATGTTAATTTTTTCTGTTACAACATTTTTTATATTGTATCTGTTCTTTACGAGATTTATGGATTTCGGGTCGGTAATTCTGGATTTCGCAAGAGTTAGTTTCTGCACGATTTCATCGTAATTGTGGTAAAATGCAAGTCTGGCTGCAGGTCTGATCTGACCTGCTCCGGTATTCATTGTCCCGAGTTTCCCGATTTCACCGCTCGTGCTTAGCCAGGATTTAATGTGGGGGACACTGTTAAGAGATTGAATATAATCAGAAGGATTAACAGGGTTAAATATTTTTTCCGCAGGTTGAAAATCAATTTCGTTTATAAGATAATCTCTGTCCCTTGCTAGTCCTGATTCTTCCGGCGGGGCATTATCGGTGTCAATATAAAGATAAGATGTAATCGGAAAATCATTCAGGGAACCGTATCTTTCAACAAATTGTCTTCGTATTCTGAGAAGTACCTCTTTCCCCGTGCCTCCGAGCCCTATCATTATCGAAGGCATAAATTCTTGTGTTTTAATGTCGGAAGATATTATTTCGCTTCCGCTTTTGTTCGTTTTATCATAAAGACTGTCTTGGGCATCATTGTTTTTCACATTCATATATTTTTAGGTGTTATATTCGAAAATCAAAAATTAATTAAAGAAATTATAATTCCGTAATGCTTTCTCCGCCGTCAACATGAATTACACATCCTGTCATCCAGTGTGAATCGCGTTTGTAATTATCAAGTATGAAATTCGCGATGTCTTCAGGTGTTGTTAGTCTGCCCTGCGGATTTCTTCTTTTTGCGTTGTCAATAATTAAATTGTTGCCGGGGATTTTTCTCAATGCAGGAGTGTCGGTAACACCTGCAAGTAGTGCGTTTGCCGCAATGCCTTTTTTTCCTAGTTCGAACGATAATTGCCTTATGTGCGATTCAAGACAGGATTTTGCTGCCGAAACAGCACCGTAAAAATTGATGACTTTGCTGCTTCCTGATGATGTCATCGCAAATATTTTCCCCCCGGAACGCATCAGATTCCTGTGAACTATATCCTGCGTCCAGTAAACAAGCGAATTTGCCATTACGTCAATAGTCATTTCCAGTTGTTTCTGGTTAATTGCATTCGCTGGGTCTTCTTCGATAAAGTTTTTAAGAGTTCCGAAAGCAAGGGAATGAACGAGTATCTTAACTGTAGCGTTCTCTTTCTGTTTAAAAATATTTTCGACTGCATCCAGAATTTCTTTTCTCTTGTGCGGGTCTGCGGCATTTGCATTGAAAAAGTGCACTCCCACACCCTCATTTTTCAGTGACTGTATGTGTGCTTCCACTTCGGGCATGGTTGTTGCCCTGTCCAGATGTACTCCGATGATATTTACACCGTCTTTAGCAAGTGCGAGAGAAATTGCTTTCCCGAAACCGCTGGATGAACCGAGTATTAATGCATATAAATTATCTGTCATAATGTTTATTTACTTTTTAGTGCTATAAGTGCCGTGATTAAACTCAGCACGAATAGAAAAATTACTGCAACTGTAAAAGATGATGAAGTCCAGAATCCCGCTATCAGTCCCCATACGATAAAAATCCAGATAACTGAAACAACAAAGAAAGAACTCCACGATAACATAATCGCCTGTCTGGAACTTCTGGTTTTATGGAATGTCCTGAAAAGCGAGAGAACGAAAATATAAAAGAACAGCGTCAAACCGCCGGCAGTTATTATTATATATATAAACAGTTTTGTGTTTGTTAAAGTTTTATCATCTGCTGTTATTTGCAGTGTAGTATCAGGTAAAGAACCCACCGGAACCTGTTGTGTATCAATCTGGATATTCTTTACTGTATCAATCATTACCGGATTTTGTGTTACATTTCTGCCGTCATTTGCTGAATCCTGGCATATTGCTGCTGCACTTAGAAAAACCGGTAATATAAAAAGAAATATAAAAATATTTTTATTCATTTGTATTATACTTCAATTTCAACCCTGTTTTCGATATAGTTTGTATCATATTTCTTATTAATAAATACAGGGTCATTCATTATTTTCTGGAATAAAGGAATTGTTGTGGGGATACCCTCTACAATAAACTCATCGAGTGCTCTTGACATTCTTTTTATTGCTTCAGTTCTTGAGTCAGCGTGCACGATTAACTTACCTATCATTGAATCATAACTCGACGGTACTTTGTAACCGGCATAACAGTGTGTGTCAAGCCTTACGCCGTAACCGCCCGGAGAATGGAATGCAGTGATTATCCCTGCAACCGGCTTGAAATTATTTTCGGTGTCTTCCGCATTGATACGGCATTCGATTGAATGACCGTCGAATTTTATTTTTCTTTTGCTTATTTTTTGTCCCTGCGCAATTCTGATTTGTTCCTTTATGAAATCAATGCCGGCAACCGCTTCAGTTATGGGATGTTCAACCTGCAGTCTTGTATTCATTTCCATGAAATAAAAATTTTGCTTATCATCCACCAGAAATTCAACTGTACCTGCATTTATATAATTCATCGAAGCGGCAACTTTCAAAGCGCATTCTTCGATTGCTAGTCTTGATTCATCAGTCAGGAACGGTGACGGTGTTTCTTCAATTAACTTCTGGTGCCTTCTCTGAATTGTGCAGTCCCTTTCACCGATATGGATTAAATTTCCGTGAGTATCTCCGAGAATCTGAATTTCAATGTGTCGGGGATTTTCGACTAATTTTTCAATGTAAATATCTTCATTTCCGAAAGAACTTTTTGCTTCTGATTTTGTAATATTTAGTGCGCTTTCAAGGTGTGAATGGATTTTAACGGTTCTCATTCCCTTGCCTCCTCCGCCTGCCGTTGCCTTTAGAATGACGGGAAATCCTATCCTGTTTGCAATTTCACTGGCTTCAATGTAATTTTTAACCGGATTTTCGCTGCCTTCAATTACAGGAACTCCGATTTTTTTCATGTTGTTTCTTGCAGTAAGCTTGTCACCCATACATCTTATCATATCCGGAGTTGGACCGATAAAAATTAATTTTGAATCTATACAGATTTCAGCGAATTCGGCATTCTCAGCCAGAAATCCGTAACCCGGATGAATTGCATCGGAATCGGTAATTTCCGCAGCAGCTATTATACGGGGTATGTTCAGATAACTCTGTTCGACAGATGCAGGTCCGATACACACCGCTTCGTCAGCAAATCTGACGTGAAGTGAATTTCTATCCGCCTCGGAATAAATCGCAACGGTTTTAATTCCCATTTCCTTGCACGTTCTGATTATGCGCAGTGCTATTTCGCCTCTGTTCGCAATTAATATTTTTTCTATCATAATTTAAAATTGAAAAATGTAAATCCGCATTTATCCTTATTCGGCGGATTCAGCAATAATATTTATTAAATTTTTTCAACGAGAAACAACGGCTGGTCATATTCAACCGCCTGTCCGTTTTCTACAAGGATTTTTAGAATTTTCCCGGATACCTCGGACTCGATTTCGTTCATCAGTTTCATCGCTTCGATTATGCAAAGCACCATTCCTTCTTTTATGGGTGTACCTATATTGACGTAGGGCTCCGCTTCAGGAGACGGTGACCTGTAAAAGGTTCCTACCATAGGTGATTTGATTTCCGTGACATTTTCCGGATTGAAGTCTTCTTCAGGTTTTTGTCCTTTAGCCGGTTCAGCCTTATCAACGGGAGGTTGCATTGGCTGCATAACGGGATACGGGACATTCTGTGCAAACGGAGCAATTTTTGGTCTGGGCTTGGATAATCTGATTTTTATTCCTTCTTCCTCGAGTTCTAAATCTGCAAGGCTGCTTTCGTCGAGCAATTTTATTAATTTCTTGATGTAATTTAAATCTGTTTTCATATTCTTTAATTATTTTAAAAATTCATTGTTTATTTTTTTACTCTTTCAAGATATTCGGATGTTCGTGTATCAACTTTGATTACATCACTTTCGTTTATGAAAAGCGGAACATTTATTATAGCGCCGGTCTCGACTGTGACCTGTTTTGTTACATTTGTTGCGGTGTTGCCTTTAACTCCGGGAGGCGCAGAAATCACCTTTAACTCAACGTGGGGAGGCATATCCATTGACAGGGCAGCCCCGTCGTGAAAGTTTATTTGTATGTTCTGTCCGGCTTTCAGAAAGTGTCCCTGCTCTCCTACGATGTCTTCTTCGAGGTGAATCTGGTCGTATGTTTCATTATCCATGAAATAGTAATCGTCTCCGTCTTTATATAAAAACTGAAAATTTTTCTGTTCAAGTCTTTCTATCTGAACCTCTTCGCCCGAACGGAAGCGGTTCTCAATCATTTTACCGTTAATAAGATTTCTCATTTTAACCTGATAAAATGCTCGCAAATTTCCCGGGGTCCGGTGTTCCACGGAAACAACCGTGTGTAATTCCCCGTTATATTTTATTATCGTCCCAACCCTCAAATCTGATGTTGTAGCCATAAATTATTAACTTATTAATTTGTCTGTATATTACGAAAACATAAAAATAATTAAATAACAAATGAAAATCAATTAATGATTTAAAATAATAGAAATTAAATTGATTTTCGCTGTAAATTTGATTAATTTTTAACAATTTTAACAAAAATTTCATAATTTTAATCAATTCGGAGGTAAAAATGGCATTAAAGATAGGAATAAACGGATTCGGAAGAATTGGAAGATTGGTGTTCAGAAGAATGATTCTGGATGGCGGTTTTGACATTATTTCGATAAACGACCTTGCTGACTCTAAGACACTGTCACATCTGCTGAAATACGATTCAATTCACGGAAAATTTCCGGGAGATGTTGAAGCAACGGAAAACGGAGTAAAAGTCAATGGAAAAGAAATCCGTATGACGACCGTCAAGGACCCCACTCAGCTTGGCTGGGATAAAATTGGCGTTGATTTCGTAATTGAATCAACAGGTGCATTCGCTACGAAAGAGAAACTTGAAATGCATCTTAAAGCAGGTGCAAAAAAGGTTATTTTAACTGCACCGCCTAAAGATGACATAGATGCAATAATAGTTTTAGGTGTCAACGATGAAGTATTGAAACCGGAGCATAAAATAATATCAAATGCATCCTGCACTACAAACTGTCTTGCTCCGATGGTCAAAGTTCTGGATGATGCATTTGGAATTGAAAAAGGATTTATGACTACTGTTCATTCTTATACAAATGACCAGGTTATGCTCGACCAGCCTCATAAAGATTTGAGAAGAGCAAGAGCCGGTGCGGTAAACATTATTCCGACTACAACCGGTGCGGCAAAAGCAGTTGGTAAAGTATTACCTCATCTGAAAGGAAAACTCGACGGATTTTCATTAAGAGTGCCTACCCCCGATGCATCTATTACTGATTTCGTCTGTTTGCTTATGAAAGAAGTCACGAAGGAAGATGTGAATGCTGCCATGAAAAAAGCTTCCGAAACAAATCTAAAAGGCATACTTCAGTATTCCGATGAACCGCTGGTTTCAACTGACATTATCGGTAATCCCTACTCTTCAATTTTTGATTCCCTGTCCACAATGGCTTCCGGCAATCTTGTGAAAGTCATAGGCTGGTACGATAATGAATGGGGTTACAGTTGCAGAGTAGTTGACCTTGCGAAGAAAATTTAATCAGAAGCCGGGTCGTAAGACCCGGCATTTTTTGTTTTATAAATCATTTCTTTCAAAAATCCAATTTATAAGGTTATGCAAAAATTATTATTATTAGGTGATGAAGCGATAGCACAGGGCGCACTTGATGCAGGAATTTCAGGTATTTATGCCTATCCCGGTACACCTTCAACAGAAATAACGGAATATGTTCAGAGGTCGAAGTATGCAAGGGAAACCGGTGTGAGAAGTGCCTGGTCTGCTAATGAAAAAACCGCTATGGAGGCGGCTCTGGGAATGTCATACGCGGGTAAAAGGGCTATGGTATGTATGAAACACGTAGGATTGAATGTTGCTGCCGACCCCTTTGTTAATTCTTCAATTACTGGAGCGAACGGAGGTTTAATTGTTGTTGCTGCGGATGACCCGTCTATGCATTCATCTCAAAACGAACAGGATTCAAGATTTCTGGGGAAATTTGCGTTAATGCCGATACTTGAACCGTCAAATCAGCAGGAAGCATATGATATGGTTCTCTATGGTTTCGATTTTTCCGAGAAATATAAAATTCCCGTTCTGTTGAGAATTACGACCAGACTCGCACATTCAAGAGCCGGCGTATTAAGGAAAGATCCGAAAAAACAAAATGAAAATAAATTACCGGAAAATCTCAGACAGTTTGTTCTGTTGCCTGCAATTGCGAGAAAACAATACAAAGTCCTGTTAAAAAATCAGGAAGATTTTGAGAAGGAATCCGAAAATTCCGGCTTTAATATTTATTTTGATGCTTCAGATAAAAGTCTTGGAATTATTGCAAGCGGTATAGCATTTAACTATTTAAATGAAAATTTTGCTGACGGTAATATTCCGCATCCGGTTCTGAAAATTTCTCAATATCCGCTGCCGGTTTCATTGCTGGATAAAATGTACAATGAGGTAAGTGAAATTCTTATACTTGAGGATGGATACCCCGTCATCGAGGAAGCAATAAAAGGCGTCCTTGCAAAAGGTAAAAAAATTAAAGGCAGATTGGACGGTACAGTACCCCGTGACGGTGAACTGAATCCGGTAATAGTCGGAAATGCACTCGGAATTATATCACAGGAAGGTAAAAATGTACCTTCAATAGTTGCGCCGAGACCACCGTCTCTGTGTGCCGGCTGTCCGCATATAGATTCGGTTCTCGCTCTTAATGAAGCACTTGAGATGTATGCGAAGGGAAGAGTTTTTTCTGATATCGGATGCTATACATTATCGGCTTTGCCTCCGTACGAAACCATAAACAGCTGCGTTGATATGGGAGCATCAATAACGATGGCTAAAGGTGCTGCTGATGCGGGATTAATTCCTTCCGTCGCGGTTATAGGCGATTCCACATTTACTCATTCGGGAATTACCGGATTGCTGGATGCAGTTAATGATAAATCTCCTGTTACAGTGATAATTCTTGATAACGGTACAACTGCTATGACAGGCGGTCAGAATTCTTCGGCAACAAATCATCTTGAAGAAATCTGTAAAGGCATAGGTGTTGAAGAGGAACACGTAATTGTAATGAATCCCATCCGGTCAAAAAAAGATGAAAATATTGAAATCATAAAAAGAGAAATTGAATATAACGGCGTATCCGTAATAATTCCGAGAAGAGAATGCGTTGTTACATTGGGTAAAAAATCAAAAGAGAAAAAAGCAAAAAATTAAAACAATGAAAAAAGACATCATTTTAGCCGGTGTGGGCGGTCAGGGAATATTGTCAATAGCCGCTTGTATCGGTCTGGCGGCAGTGGATGAAGGATTATATCTGAAACAGGCGGAAGTTCACGGAATGAGTCAGCGCGGAGGTGATGTGCAATCACATTTGCGGTTGTCTGATAAGGAAATTGCATCTGACCTGATTTCACAGGGTAAAGCAGATATGATAATATCTGTTGAACCGATGGAATCGTTACGCTACTTGCCGTATTTATCACCGGACGGATGGCTGATTACGAATACAAAACCCTTCATTAATATTCCGAATTATCCGGATAATGCCGAGATTATGAAAGAAATTGATAGTTTGCCGCATAAAATATATATGGACGCGGATGAACTTGCCGTAAAAATTAAATCACCTAAGTCGGCGAATATGGTTATCCTCGGTGCTGCGTCATCACTGCTGGATTTAAAATATGAAAGTATTAAAAATGCAATAAGAAAACTCTTTGCTTCAAAGGGTGATAAAATAATTGATTCTAACGTTCTTGCTTTGGATACAGGCAGGCAGGAAGCAGAGAAGTTTTTTAAATAAAATTTATTTTAAATTTTGCCGGAATTCAGAATTGATTATTGAAATTTTCAGGCGGCGTTATTAATTTTTGTTAATGCTGCCTGTGTATATATATGACACTCCGAACAATAATTTTTTGTATTTATATTCCGAAATCATTCCGGTTTTCCTGAGTAATTCGAGAAATTTTTCCGCATAGGGGAATTCAGAAGCAGTATTGAGAAGGTAATTGTAAGCGTTCCTGTCATCGGAAAGTAATCTCCCCAGCGGTTTAATAAAAATAAATGAGTATAATTTATAAAAAATACGTATAATCTTATTTGGCTGTCCCGTTTCAAGAATTACAATTTTCCCCTTATTTTTCAGGACGCGTGCTATTTCGGAAAGTGCTTTAACCGGGTCATCAAAATTCCTGACACCATAACCGATACTTGCTATATCAAAGAAATTATCGGGAAAATCAAGAGCCGTTACATCCTGTCTGTAACATTCAACATTGAGATTTAAATCAAGTGATTTCTTTCTTAAAACATCAAGCATTTCCTGACTGAAATCGACGGCTATAACTTTCCCTGAGTCTCCTGTAATTTTTTTGAACTCAATTGCAAAATCACCTGTCCCTGATGCTGCATCAAGAACAAAAATGCCCTTTCCCGGTTCGGAAAGGGCAATCGCTGATTTTTTCCACCTCTTGTGTAAACCGAATGTAATCAGGGTATTCATCAGATCATATTTCCGCGAAATCGCTGAAAACATTGTTTTTACCGACTCGCTCATAAAAATTACAGTGAAATAATATCATTATAAATTACGAACAGCATAAAAGCAAGCAGTATTATAAAACCGGCATACTGAATACTAATCTGAATTTTGTAAGGAATTGGTTTCCTGAAAATTGCTTCGAGCAGAAGCATTACAAAATGTCCTCCGTCAAGTGCAGGGAAGGGGAGTATGTTAATAATTGCAAGTGACATTGACAGTAATGCAACAAAGTTAAGGAATGTGAGAATTCCGCCTTCGGCTGATTGTGCAGATGCCTTTGCTATTTTCACCGGTCCGCCGATTGCTTTATTGAATGGTATATCACCCTTGATTATTTTAGCAATCGATTTAATAAAAACTTCACCGCCGAAATAATACATATCCCTAAAAGTTTTTGGTATGGCACTGAATACATTATAATTAATCACCTTTTCGGGACCCGTATATATTTCTGAAAGCATTACTCCTATTGTTGAATCAGTACCGGGAGTTACAGGACTTTCCATAATGCTGCCGTTTCTGTTCCATACTATTTTTGACTCTGTGTTTGCATTTTTCCTTATGAGCTCATTTAACTGAAGTGTGGATTTTATTTCTTCGTTATTAAAAGAGACAATGACGTCTCCGGACTGAAGCCCGGTTTTAATCGCAGGTTTGTCCGGAAGAACATCCGCAATTACAGTTTGAATTTTGTCAGGGGATAAACCGAAAGCTTTTTCCGTTAGTAAAATAGTTTGTTCTTTCGGTATCGAGATTAATGTGTCAGTTCCGTTCCTGCTTATGAGAATGTTCAGTTCTTCACCTAAATTATCAATATGAACTGCGGAAATAATCTCGTCCCACGTATTAATCCTGTTGTTGTTAATACTTTTAATTACATCATTACTTTTTATTCCGTAATCATATGCAAGGGTGTTTTTGGATACGAATCCTACGGTTGTTGTATCATAAGTTGTTTTTCCCTTAAATAATGTGATGAAATAAAAAATAATGAAAGCAAGAAATATATTCATAAGGACACCTGCAGTGATGACAATCATTCTCTTCCATATAGGTTTCGCCCTGTATTCCCACGGTTGCGGCGGTTTGTTTATGAACTCTTTGTCCATACTTTCGTCTATCATTCCTGCAACTTTAACATAACCTCCGATTGGAAATGCGCAAATCCTGTAATCTGTATGATTTCCGAGTTCCAAAGTCTCATCCATTTTGCCGAATGTAAAACCGTTTATCTTATTATAGCCGAACAAACGGGGACCTATTCCGAATGCGAAAACTTCCGCACGCATTTTTGATGCTCTTGCGGCAATAAAATGTCCGAACTCGTGAATGAATACAAGTATTCCTATTACGATTAAAAAATAAAATATTGTTGTTAGAAATTCCATTTTTTCAGTTTTAATTCATATAATCATTAAGTATTTGCTCTCTTGTTTTACGGTCAGTTTCATAGATATGTTCCGTTTCAAAATTATAAATACAGTTATGATTGTTTAAAGATTTTTTTACTATTTCAGGGATTTGCGTGAATTTTATTCTGTTTTGCAGAAATAAATTCACGGCTACTTCGTTTGAAGCGTTCAGAACTACAGGATAAGTGCCGTCTTCCTTTGCTGCATAGTATGCAAGTTTAAGACATTCGAATTTTTCTTCATCCGGCTGCTCGAATGTTAATGAGCTGATATTCCGGAAATCTATTTTCGGAAAATCCGAACGGATTCTCAAAGGATGTGTAATGGCATATTGTATAGGAATTTTCATATCCGGTATTCCAAGCTGTGCCTTCACGGAACCGTCCGTAAATTCAACCAGTGAATGAATTACAGACTGAGGGTGTATGAGAACCTGAATTTTTGAAATATCAACTTTGAAAATCCATTTTGCTTCGATTATCTCAAGTCCTTTATTCATCATTGTTGCCGAATCGATTGTTATCTTATTGCCCATTGACCAGTTAGGATGATTGAGCGCCTGTTCTACAGTTACATTATCAAGTTCTTTCAGTGATATGTTCCTGAAAGGTCCGCCTGACGCAGTAAGAATAATTTTTGATACGTCATTTCCGTTTTCACCCGCAAGACACTGTAGTATAGCCGAGTGCTCACTGTCTATCGGAAGTAATTCTGTTTTGTAATCCTCAAGCAGTTTATTAATTAATCTTCCCGCAACAACCAGAGTTTCCTTGTTTGCGAGTGCTATTCTTTTTCCTGATTTTATTGCCTCAATTGTCGGTTTCAGACCTGAAAATCCGACTACAGATACAATTAGCATGTTGTAATCGTCTCTTCTTATAAGGTTCAGCAGATTATCCTCTCCGGTGACTACATTTATTCCGTCGGGCAAATTCTTTTGCTTGAATTTATTGTAACTTTCTGCATCGTTAATAAAAACACTGTCAGGTTTGAATTTGATTGCCTGATTATACAGTATGTCTGTATTTTTGTCTGCAGTCAGAAATGCAACATCAATTTTATATCCGTATTTATTCAGATTTTCAATAACATCAAGTGCATTCTTTCCTATTGAACCGGTGGAACCGAATATGCCTGTTTTAATGTGCTTCAAATTTTATAGATGTTTCTTGATTAAGGTCATGAATTCGCTTTTGCTTTTTGAACCGATAATCGTTTCTACAAATTTTAAATTTTTATCAACAATGAATGTGGTCGGAATTGCTTCTATGGTAGTCCCGGATGCACTTTCGAATGCCTTTACCAAATCAGAATTACCGAATAAAATCTTGTAGGCAATCGGATTCGCTTTTAAATAATTCTTAAGCTTTTCTTCTGTATCGCTGACGCAAATTCCGTACATTACGAAATTGTCACCTTTTAATTCCTGGCTGATTTCTATTAAATCCGGAATTTCTTTTTTGCAGGGTCCGCACCAGGTAGCCCAGAAATTAATCAGCATTACTTTTCCTTTGTTTTCGTGAAGTTCGAATTTCTTATCGGAATTTGTCCATGAAAAATTCGGAATTATACCTTTGGTAGTTGCATTATCAACTGATGAAACCACATCGTATAATTTCACTTCGGGCGGTTGCTCTACTTTTTCGGTTGTCGGATTTTGCTGAACATTTCCTTTATTTTCTTCCTTTTTGTCTCCGCAGCCTAAAATTGTAACTGCGAAAATTAAAACAAACAATGATTTTAAATACCTTGTCATTTTTTTATCTGTTTTTATATTTATTAATAATTTTTTTAAATTCTTCGTATGTCTTCGTCCCTGTTATAGTCTCTACTATGCGCCCGCTTTCATCAGCGATGATAGTGTAAGGGATTGCGTTAATCTGAGTGCCGACAGCAACGGTAATTGCTGATATGAACCTTTCGTTGCCGTTTATAATAGTGTAATTAATATGGTTGTTGTCGAGAAATTTTTCGAGGTTATCCTTTTTGTCGGCTATCATTATTCCGAGTATCTCAAAATTGTCATCTTTGTATTCTTCGTATAATTTCATTAAATCGGGTATCTCCTTCTTGCAGGGACCGCACCATGTAGCCCAGAGATTAATTAGTATGAGTTTTCCCTTTAATTCCGATAAATCACGTGATATGTCATCTTTTTCGTATGTAAATTCGGGAAGATACATGTAAATTTGTTCGTCTGAAATTTTTGTTATGTTGAAATATTTGGTTGTATCACCCTTTGATTCTGCTTTTATTTGTTGTGTGGTGATGGATGTGAATATTAGTATTAATAATGCTATGAGTATTATTCTTGTTGTTTTCATTCGGTTTTGTTTAATTTATACTTCTTCTTCTACCATATAACCCTTTTTACTGGCATATTTGTTCAATTTTTGCTGAAGTAATTTTCTTCCGCGGTGAAGCCGGCTCCTTACAGTCCCGACAGGACATTGAACAAATTCTGCTATTTCTTCGTAACTCAATCCTTCAATGTCACATAAAATAATTACCGTTTTGAAATCGTCCTGCAGAGAATTAAGTGCATGGGTAACTTCGTCATCGAGAAGATTGTTGTAAACCTTCTCCTGCAAATCACTCGAATCGGTTCTGTCTGATTTTATGGTTTCATAAAAATTTTCTATTTCATCGTAATCAACTTTATTGGGCGTTTTCTGATTTTTCCTGTAATTGTTTATGAAAAGGTTCTTCATTATTCTGAATAACCACGCTTTACAGTTGGTTCCCTTTTCAAATTTGTTAAAAAACCTGAAAGCACGCATGTATGTTTCCTGAAGAAGATCATCCGCATCAAGTTCGTTCATGGTCATTTTGTTTGCATAATTTCTGAGTAAAGGCATGTGTGGCATTGCCTCTTTTTCAAATTCAATCTTTAATTTCTCTAATTCTTCGTCACTTAGCTCTTCCGGCGGACCAAATAATGTATCCTCATCGGAATTTTCAGTTTCATTTTCTTCCTGAGGAATATTAACCTCTTCCTGAGGTTCCTTTATTTTCTTATCTCTTTTTTTCTTATTTTCTGTTCTGGATTTTTTCATAAATACTTGAAATAAAACTACTGATTAATCAATAATTTAATAAGTATATTCATAACTGATTTAACATTAAAATTAAAAAAGTTCCCGATATCACTTGAAAAATAATATTTTAATAAGTAGTTTTATTTCAA
>CAYWMV010000024.1:0-8530 GCA_964459055.1 uncultured Ignavibacteriaceae bacterium
CAAAAATAAAAAATGTCTATATATTAAAAAAGGGACTTTTAATCAGTCCCTTTTTTTTTATAATTATAAGATTCTTATTTTTTAACCTCTTCAAGCATTTTCTTTCTCGTATAAGGTATAAGACCACCTGCATCAATTATTGCCTGACGAGCCGGCGGGAGTGGTTCAATGTTAAATGACTTCCCGGTTGTTTGATTATATACCTTATTATCTTTAATTTCAAGTTCATCATCAACATCCGCATTTAAATCCGGACACACTATAAGATTTAAACCAAGGTTAATTGCATTCTGCATAAATATTCTGGCGAAGTTTTTAGCTATTACATTAATATTGTGTCCTTTTATGCAGGAAGCTGCCTGTTCTCTTGATGAACCGCATCCGAAATTATTTTCCGCAATAATGATACTTCCTTCCGGAAATTTCTTTTCATTAAGATTCTTATTTAATTCCTGATAATCTACAAAAGCGTATTGAGGTGTTTCTGTTGGTAAAACTGTAGCCATATATCTTCCCGGATAAATAACATCCGTTGATATATCATCTCCAAATTTATATATTACTTTTGCCATTTTTAATTTTCTCCTTTCATTGGATTTGTAATTTCACCATATATTGCACTGATTGCTGCAACTGCAGGTGAGCACAGGTAAACTTCGGCTTTCGGATTACCCATTCTTCCTTTAAAGTTCCTATTAGTTGTAGATAGAGCTACTTCACCGTCACCTAATGCACCCTGATGCACTCCTAAACAGCATCCACATCCAGGATTCATTATTATGGCTCCCGCATCAGACAAAGATTCAAGATATCCTTTTTTCATCGATTGTTTATATATATTCCAGCTTGCGGGAAATATAAGCATTCTTACACCTTCGGCAACATTTTTGCCTTTTAAAATATTTGCAGCAATTTCAATATCATCAAGCCTGCCATTAGTACATGAACCTATTACAATCTGGTCAATTTTCGTCCCTTTTACAGCAGATATAGGTTTTACGTTATCTACTGTATTAGGGCATGCAATCTGAGGTTCTAATTCATCAACATTGATTTCAATTGTCTCGCTGTATAAAGCATCTTCATCGGGAAGAATAAAATTAATATCATCCGTAACTCCTGCTACTTCACGTAAATACTTTTCGGTTTCTTTATCAGGAGGAACTATTCCTGAAGTTGCTCCTGCTTCAACAGCCATATTACAAATTACCAGTCTGCCTGATGTATCCATATTTTTTATAGTTTCTCCATGATATTCAATTACTTTGAAATTTGCACCCTGTGCCGATATTTTCCCTATAAGATGAAGTACTAAATCCTTTGCAGTAACATTCTCTTTGAATTTTCCATTAACTATAACTTTTATTGTATTAGGAACTTCTACGTTCAATACTCGTCCAAGTGTCCATACGCTTGCCATCTCCGTAGCACCGATACCGAAAGCAAATGAACCTAAAGCGCCATGTGTAGTTGTATGGCTGTCTGTGCCAACTACAACGTAACCTGGTCTGACATAGCCGTATTCAGGCAATATCTGATGACAAATTCCTCCTTTATCAGCTCTAATGTCATGAAATTTCTTAATTTTATATTTCCTTACAAAGTCCCTAATTTTTTTCTGATTAGTAGCAGTTTTTGAACTTTCAGCAGGAACTCTATGGTCAAAAATAATAGCAATATTGTCCGGATTCCATATTTTTGGTTCTATACCGGTTCCGTTGAAAACCTCGTTAAACTGATTAATAACAAGCGCGGCATTTTCGTGTGACATTGCAAGATTTACCTTAGGTTCAAGAAGATCACCTGCTTTCACTTTGTCTTGACCGGTTGACTTTGCAAGAATTTTTTCTACAATGGTCATACCCATTTTAATTCTCCGTATTTAATTAAATAATTTTATTTTCTTTGAACTGTTTTATATCATCATCGGAATATCCGAGTTCCTTTAATATTTCATTTGTGTGCTGTGAAAGTAAGGGAGGAGGCATATCCACATCGCCGTTGGTTTTATCGAACTTTGCCGTTAAGTTAAATACATTTATTTCTCCGACATTTGGAGTTTCGATTTCTGAAATGGCTTTTCTGTGTTTTATCTGCAGTTGATTAAGTGCTTCTTCCAGACTTAAAATTTCACCGCTAGGAATACTCTTCTCATTTAATACATCAACCCAGTATTTAGTTTCTTTTTCTTTTAGTTTTACCTCGAGAAGCGGAGTTAATTCTTTTCTGTTTGATTTTCGTGTATCTCGTTCTTTGAATCTTTTATCCGCTTTGAGTTCATGAACTCCGAGAACATCGCACAAGTCTTCCCACTGTTCCTGTTTATTTGCGGCTATATTTATATAACCGTCTTTAGTAACAAACGTTCCGGACGGTGCGGCTGTAAAATTATCATTTCCCATAAGAACGGGATGTTTCCCGCCGATGAGAAGATTAGCAGCAACCCAGCCCATTAAAGGCATTATTGAGTCAAGCATTGCGACATCAATGAACTGTCCTTGTCCGGTTTTTTCCCTGTGATATAAAGCAACCATAATGGAGAAGGCTGCATTTAGTCCACCGACTGTATCACAAACAGGGAAGCCGGTACGCAGAGGATTCAACCTTTCATCGCCATTTATTGCCATAACACCGCTTAATCCCTGAATAATCTGGTCGTAAGCAGGTTTAAATGCATCCGGTCCTGTCTGACCAAAGCCTGAAATTGCACAATATATAATTTTTGGATTAATCTCGCTTAATGTTTTATAAGATAATCCTAATCTTTCCATAACCCCGGGACGAAAATTTTCAACAACAACATCCGAAGTTTTTACCAGTTTTCGGAATATTTCTTTTGCTTTTTCATCTTTTAAATTTAATGTTATGGATTTTTTATTAGAATTTTGGGCAAGAAAACTTGTTCCCATTAATTTATTATTCAGTTCCGGAACGTTTCCGAGTTTTCTCGCGAGGTCGCCTACGCCTGGATTTTCGATTTTTATCACTTCGGCACCGCAAAGTGCCAGATGGAGGGTGGCGAAGGGACCGGCGAGGACGTTAGTAAGGTCGAGAACTCTGATTTTTTCTAATGATTTCATATATTCTGATTAATTTTTAACGATTTCAGGTATTTTTCCTGAACGGTAGATAATTCCCGGAAGTTGTCTTTTAAGTACATTTTGAGCCATATTAGAGACATTTAAGATGTGTTCAAGCAAGATATCAGTCCTATAGCCCATCCGATTGAACATATAAACCATATCTTCGGTACAGACATTACCGCTTGACACGGCGGTAAACGGGCAGCCACCGAGACCGGCAAAAGAAGACTCAAAATACGTCACACCGGATTTGAAGGCTGCATATACATTTGCCATTCCGAGTCCATATGTATCGTGAAAATGGCATGCCATACATAAATCTTTTTCAATACTGAAGACATCACCATACAAATCTTCTACCTGTGAGGGAAAAGCGTGTCCTGCGGTATCAGCCAGACTAATATTTTTAAAGCCGGCTTCAACATATTTTTCAATAATCCTCAAAACATTTTCTTTCGGAATTTTTCCTTCGAATCCGCATCCGAAAGCAGACTGAACCGAGACCTGAACTTTCTTACCAGCGTCGAGAGCTTTTTTCCCCATCTGAACAATCACATTCAATGCTTCATCGGTAGTCATTCCCGTATTTTTCTGACTATGGGTATTACTTGCAGAGACTCCCATACAGAACATATCGACTCCACAGGCGAGTCCCCTCTCAAGTCCTTTATCATTCAGTACAAGACCAGCGAGAGTTACATTATTCAGTTTATTTTCAGATAAACTGAAATACTTAAAGAGTTCGTCAGTATCCGCCATTTGCGGCATTCTTTTCGGATTAACGAAAGAGCCAATCTGAATAATATCAATACCGGACTGAGCGAGTTCCTTAATCCAATTAATTTTTATATCGGTCGGGACAGTATCCTTTTCAATTTGCAGACCATCTCTCGGACCGACCTCGTGAATAAATATATTTTTCATATGAATTTAACAAATAATCACATCCCGACAAAAGCGGGACACATTGATTAAAATAATTTAAATTTTCTCCGCTACAGCATATGCTACGTCAAGGGTAGTATTAGAGCCACCCATATCATAAGTTTTTATTTTTCCTTCTTTTATAACATCAGCGACGGCTTTAAGCAGTAAATTTGCTTTTTCAACTTCGCCGAGCCATTCGAGCATCATTTTAGCGGACAAAATAGTAGCAATCGGGTTAACCTTATACAGTCCTACATATTTCGGAGCAGAACCGTGAGTCGGTTCAAAAACCGCCAATTTTTCACCGATATTTCCCGAGCAGCCAAATCCGAGACCTCCCACCATCTGGGCACAGAGGTCAGAAATAATATCGCCAAACAAATTCGGAGCGACAAGAACGTCATAATTATAAGGATTTTTCAGCAGCCACATTGTCATAGCATCAATATTTGCATCATCCATAGCAATTTCAGGATAATCTTTTGCGACTTCCTTTGCAGTTTCAAGGAACAGTCCGTCAGTTGCCCTTACGACATTAGATTTATGAACTACAGTTACTTTTTTCCTGCCGAATTTTCTGGCAAAATCAAATGCCGCCCTGATAATTCTTTCGGAGCCATTTCTTGTATTAATTTTACAAGAGATTGCATATTTATCGAGCGGAATATCCTTAAACGGAGCGAAAGGTTTAGAAAGTTTAGTCAAGACTTCGGCAAGTTCTTTCGGAACGGGATTAAATTCAACACCCGAATACATACCTTCAGTATTTTCCCTAAACACAACAAGGTCAATATTTTCCTTATAATTAAGCGGATTTCCTTCAAATGCTTTACAGGGGCGTAAACAGATATAGAGGTTGAACATTTGTCTCATTCTTACAATAGGCGACCTATAAGTGAGACCTTTATTCTGCAATTCAGGTATCAACTCCAATGCTGCTGCTTTAACCGGTTTAGAAGTAATGGCACCGAACATTGCGGCATTAACTGATTTCAGCAAGTCAACAGTTCTCTGCGGAAAAGCATCACCTTCTTTACACCAGAATTCCCAACCGATATCCCCATGAAGATAATCTGCGTCCAGATTTAATTTATCTAAAACTATTTTTGCTGCTTCCAGCACTTCAACGCCAACCCCGTCGCCGGGAAGCCAGGCAATCTTGTATTTGGACATTAAATTCTCCTGATTAAATTTATTTATACAAAATTAAATATTAAAAAGTCATTTAACAATGAAAACAGAATTAAACAAATAGGTTAATCAGGGTATTGTTTACTCAATTTAATTATTAAAATCAAGCCATCACAAACGGCAAGAACATCGAAATAAATTCCACAACAAAAATATCCGAAAAATATAATTACTTTTGAATTTAGTTTACTATATATTTATAAACAAAAATGAATAAGCCGGGAATATACATACACATTCCATTTTGCAGAAACAAGTGCAACTACTGTGATTTTTACATAACAACAAGAACAGACTTAGCGGAGAGATACATAAGAAATCTGATTAAGGAGTTCAAGATATCAAGTGAAAATTTCAGAAAAGACTGTTTTAATTCTATATACATAGGCGGGGGAACACCGTCAATACTAAGTCCCGAACACATTTCATTAATAACAAGCACATTAAAAAATTACTATAATACAGAAAGTAATACTGAAATCACACTCGAATTAAATCCTGAAGACATACTTCAAGACGAGAACCGGATAAAAGAGTACAGTGATGCCGGAGTAAACAGAATAAGTTTTGGTTTACAATCATTAAACAGTGAAGAACTAAAATTTCTAACAAGATTCGACGATACAGAAAAAATTTTATCTTCACTGCAGAACATATTAAACCACTTCAGAAATACGAGTGTTGACATAATATATTCGATACCCGGTTCAGAGAAAGGAAATCTAAAAAAGACTTTAGACAAAATAATATCATTAAAGATTCCGCACATTTCAGCGTACACATTAATTTTTGAAAAGAACACATTACTTTTCAAGGACTATGAAAGCAAAACAGTTACAGGCAATCCAGAAGAAACAGAAGCAGAATTGTACGATTACCTTACAGAAATGTTAAAAAAATCAGGATACGAACATTATGAAATTTCGAATTACGCATTACCAGGATATGAATCAATACACAATTTAAAATACTGGGAATACAATAATTACACGGGATTCGGAACATCATCCCATTCATTTTTTTATCCTAAGAGATGGAAGAATTATTCCAACATCATTAAATACAATTTAAGTCTTGAAAAAAACAAACTTCCAATCGAAAAGTCTTACACATTAACTCCGGAAGAATGCGAAAGAGAAATAATTTTTCTCGGTTTAAGGAGCAGGGGTGTACGTCTCAGGAAATTCAAGGAGTTAACGGGAAATATTTTCGCAGAAAAATATTCATCCGCGATAGAAATACTGGAGAAAGGAAATTACGGAAAATTAGAAACAGAGCGTTTCAGACTAACACAAAAAGGTTACAAAATTGCAGATGAAATCGTCGCTAAGTACTTCTGATAATTTCCTTTTTATTAAAATCTTCTTTATAGACCAACACCGCAATAATTACCGACAACAATGCCACAAAAAAACCCGAAATAATGTCAATAACATAATGATATCTAAGATACACGGTAGAAAATAACATAAGAAGAGAAAAAGGCAAATAAAAATAAAAAGAATTAGATTTAAACTTTGCGGACAGAAACGTTATCAGCAGAATAATTATAGTATGACCTGACGGAAAAGCATCCCGCTGAGCGATTGTCTCAGGATTTGGAACATTTTTAGGATAAATTGACTCTCCAAAATTTATAATATCCCGCAGTATTTCAGTCAGAAAGACGCCCGGCATTTCAGTATTCAAGTCAGCAAAGTTATGCAAAGTAAATCTCGGACCAATTGCAGGCAGAATAAGATAGCCGAAAAATGACAAATAAAATCCGAGTAAAATCAAAAAAACAGCAAATTTAAATTCCCTGTATCTATGCCAGAGATACAACTCAAGTCCATATATAACCGGTATAATATAGAAAAGGTTATAAATTATCTGCAGAAACTCCGTAAGAAAGGGATTGGAGATACCGAACAGAACCTGAGTCGGATTTGAGCTAAAAATCATATAATCAATTCTGATCAGCAAATCATCATACAAAACATTACTGACATTAATCATTATCAGATAAATTTCTTTAAAATAAAACATAACCATCAGAATGGGATACCAGAACCGCAATACTTTCATAAAGCCCATAAGATGTTTTTCCGCAAAGTCCAATTTTTCATATTTGACTACGATAAAAATGGTACAAAAGGACAACGCAAGATTAATCAGAATATAATAAAAACCTCCGGGTATGACATCAACATTCAGTGCAATAATAACAGTAATTATAAAAAGGAACGCCTGATTAAGGACATCATGCTTCTCGAGTAATTTCAAATTTTGCATAAAATTCTTTTTCATATCAGGTTTTCAGTGTGATTAATGACAAAATCCGAATCCTTTAATGTTATACCGATTGAATCTATTCTTATATCATAATCTATATATCCGGGATATTTTCGTAAAAAACCGTCAATACAATACCTGTAACCTGAAATTTTTTTCGAATCAATTGATTCTTCAGGAAAGAAATATTCTGAATACTTTCTTGTTTTCACTTCAACGAAAATCAGGATTTTATTATTTTTATCGAGGAAGATAAGGTCAACTTCCTTTTTATTATATTTAAAATTCGAGTCAATAAATTTATAACCTTTCTTTTTCAGAAATTTTTTTGCTTTTTTTTCGCCGATTTCGCCCAGTTCCTTACCTGTCAATTCTTTTTTCATAAATACTTTCTGCAGAATGATTTTCTATGAATTTCAGTTATACCGATTTCTTTTACTTTTTGAATATGTTCACGAGTCGGATATCCTTTATTTTTCAGGAAGTTATACGCCGGGTAGAGTTCATGAAAACCGACCATTATTCTATCTCTTGCAACTTTCGCCAAAATTGAAGCCGAAGAAATATGGAATATTTTTTCATCGCCTTTAACTACAAGCTGATAATTATAATTACAATGTTTATTCTGTTCAAGAACAAAGTAGTTACCGTCTATCATAACTTTTTCTCTTCGGATGTTCAGATTTTCGAGACATCTTTGTATTCCGAGCATAGTACTTTTGAGAATATTGATTTCATCAATTGTGATATTATCAACTATTTGAATATTATAATCGAGGCTTTTATCCAAAATCAAATTATAGAAATAATCACGCTTCGGCTTTGAGAGTTTTTTAGAATCCTTAACACCATCTATTTTAAAATGCTGCGGAAAAACAACAGCAGCAACTACGACAGGACCCGCAAGCGGTCCCCTGCCCGCTTCGTCAACACCGCAAATATTCATTTATTGTAAAGTATTAATGACATTGCATAATTTAACACTGACGGATAATTAAAAAAATGTAATAATTAAAGAATTTGACAGGGATATTGAGGTGGTGAGGTGTGTTTCG
>CAYWMV010000024.1:8630-21295 GCA_964459055.1 uncultured Ignavibacteriaceae bacterium
TTCTCATCCGATGAACTGCCGCTCATGGGATGAGATTTACAAGTGAAGCCCTTCGGGCTTGCGACAGTCTAGAAGACTGTCCTACTACGGTGGGTGGAGGAGAAGTGGATTCCCGCTTACGCGGGAATGACAAGTGGGGGGTTGGAGTTCTCATCCGATGAACTGCCGCTCATGGGATGAGATTTACAAGTGAAGCCCTTCGGGCTTGCGACAGTCTAGAAGACTGTCCTACTACGGTGGGTGGAGGAGAAGTAGATTCCCGCTTACGCGGGAATGACAATGGTGTTTGTTCGAACTCATCCGATAAGATGTTCTCACGGATGAGTTGATTTCGTTTTCTGGAATGAGAATAAGGAGGCGGATCAATGACTAAAAAAAATCAATTTACATTTAAAGACAGAATAATTAAATTTTAATGTAAATAAATAAATATTGTTTTCTCAATAATTCACTTGAAAAAATTTAAGGATATTTTTAAATTTAAGGTTTTAATTAATAATGTTTGAAGACCTATCAAATAAATTAGAAACTGTCCTTAAAAAGATACGCGGACAGGGAAAAATCACGGAAAAAAACGTAGAGGAGTCGCTTCGTGAGATTCGCCGCGTATTATTTGATGCAGATGTAAATTACAAAGTTGTAAGCAGTTTTTTAAGTGAAGTAAAGACAAAATCATTAGGTCTAAATGTCATAAACAGCATATCTCCAGGTCAGTTAATCGTCAAGATAATAAACGACGAATTAATCAAACTAATGGGGAGCGAGAAATCGGATTTAAATTTTTCGAATGACATTCCATCCGTAATATTACTGGTAGGTTTACAGGGTTCAGGAAAAACGACATTTGCTGCAAAACTTGCGGGATATTTAAGAACGACGGGTAAATCCCCTATTTTAGGAGCCTGCGACATATACAGACCGGCAGCAATAAAGCAGTTACAGGTATTAGGTAAACAGATACAAATACCCGTATATGCCGAGTCTGACAGCAAAGATGCAGTAAAAATAGCAAAAAATGCAATAACAGAAGCGAGAACTAATGCAAGAGACACATTAATCATAGACACGGCAGGGCGATTATCAATAGACGAAGCGATGATGACCGAAGTATCAAACATAAGGAATGCGATAAATCCTGCCGAAATATTATTTGTAGTAGATTCAATGACAGGACAGGATGCGGTAAACACGGCAAAAGCATTTCACGACCGATTAGATTTCAGCGGAGTAATACTGACAAAACTGGACGGAGACACGAAAGGCGGAGCCGCACTATCAATTAAGGCAGTAGTAAACAAGCCGATAAAATTCGTCAGCATCGGTGAGAAACTGAATGCAA
Source organism: uncultured Ignavibacteriaceae bacterium (assembly GCA_964459055.1). Classification (GTDB taxonomy): domain Bacteria; phylum Bacteroidota; class Ignavibacteria; order Tepidaquicellales; family Tepidaquicellaceae; genus Tepidaquicella. Next base: position 9,970 of record CAYWMV010000024.1, read on the forward strand.
TAGAGCAATTTCACCCCGACCGCATGGCATCCCGCATACTCGGAATGGGAGACATAATAACATTTGTAGAGAAAGCACAGCAAGATTTTGACATAGAAGAGGCAGCAAAACTCGAAGAAAAGTACCGTAAAAATACATTTGACTTTAATGACTATTTAACGCAAATTAGACAGATTAAGAAAATGGGTTCGTTATCAAGCATTGTTTCAATGTTGCCGGGTGTCGGTACAAAAATCAAGGAAGCAGACATAGATGAAAAAATATTCACACGGCTTGAATCGATAATATTATCAATGACCGAGGAAGAACGCGAAAGTCCTACAATATTAAACGGTTCAAGGCGCCGCCGAATAGCGAACGGCAGCGGTTCAACGATACAGGACGTAAACAAACTTATAAAGCAATACGATGAAATGAAGAAAGTAATGAAGGGACTAAATGCAGGTAAGATGAAGGGACTGATGAAGAAAATGAACATACCATCAGAATTTTTAAAATAGAAAAATAAAGAACAAACAGGAGATACAAATTGGTAAAACTCAGATTAAAAAGAGCCGGTAAAAAAAGGAAACCGGTGTACAAGATAGTAGCAGCAGATGCAAGGTCACCGCGCGACGGCAGATTCATAGAAGAAATCGGTCATTACGACCCGAATTTCGACCCGATTAAACTATCGGTAAAATACAACAGAGTAAATTACTGGATAAAGAACGGCGCAAAGCCGACACAAACCGTTTACAATCTGTTAAAGAACGAAGGAATAATATATCAGTTATATTTAGAAAAGAAAGGCAAGACAAAAGACGAGATTGAATATGAAATGGAAAAATTCAGAAATTCTCAGAAAGATAAAATTGCGAAGGCAAAAGAAAAGAAGGAGAATTTAAAAAAGAAACGAAAGGAAAAGGCAAAAGAGAGTCAGGCAGCACCAGAGCCGGCAAAATCTGAATAAAAAAATTGAATCATAACTAAACTATTATATAAACTAAACCAGAAGGAGGTATAGTTATGAGGGAATTTATAGAATACATAGCTAAAAGCCTTGTTGACAAGCCGGAAGACGTAAAAATAGAAGAGACTGAAGAAGACGGAAGAACCAAATTCCGTTTATTCGTCAATCGTGAAGAAACCGGCAAAGTAATAGGAAAAGAAGGAAAGACAGCAAAAGCCATCCGCACATTACTAACAGCGGTAGCGGCAAAAGCAGGAAAGAGATGTTCTTTGGAAATACCGGACAAAAAATTAGTAACTTAGAGATTATTGTTTGACAGTCACATTGTTGTAGGTAAAATCTTAAAATGCACCGACAAAGACGGGAGTATAAAGGTTTTACCGCTTACAGATTTTCCTGACAGGTTTAAAAAGCTGAAATTCGTTTTTTTATACAGCGAAAAAGAAGGCAAATACCTGTCAGATAAAGATACGGAATACTTTGAAATAACCTATGCCGAGATACAGTCAGGCACGATTAAGGTAAACTTCAAAGGGGTATCCAACGCTGAAGATGCATTAAAGTTAAAGAATGCTTTAATATGCATTGATGAAAAAGACAGGATGCCATTACCTGAAGGCAGATTTTATCTTTACGAACTTACGGGTTACAGGATAAAAGCAGGAAATGAGGAAATCGGCACTGTTGAGAAAGTAGATAATTACGGCAGTGATGACTTACTAAAAGTTACAAAGCCCGGTAAAAAGTTTTTTTATATTCCGCTCAACGAATTTTTCATAAAAGAAATTGACGGAACGAAGAAAGAAATAAAAATAAACCTGATAGAAGGTTTAGCCGAACAAAATGAGAGTTGATATTATAAGTGCAAATCCGGACATACTTGAGAGCACAATCAGGAACGGATTAATATCAAGAGCGATAAAAAAAGGTTATTTAGAAGTTCTTTTACATAATTTACGAGATTACGCCGAAGGAAAATACAGGCAGATTGATGATGAGCCATACGGCGGAGGTTCAGGAATGATATTAAAGCCCGAGCCATTTTTCCGCTGCATAGACAAATTAATGTGCGAGCGCAAATACGACGAAATAATATTTTTCACTCCACAGGGAAAAATATTCAAGCAGAAAGAAGCGAACATATATTCAATGAAAGAAAACTTCATACTGATTTGCGGACATTACAAAGGCATAGACGAGCGAGTAATAAAGAGGTATGTAACTTCTGAAATATCAATCGGCGAATATGTAATTTCGTGCGGCGACATTGCGGCAATAGTATTCACCGATGCGATATCCAGATTAATACCCGGAGTATTAAATGACGGTGAATCGGCGATGACAGACACATTTCAGACGGCAGAGATATTCGACGCGCCGCAATACACCAGACCCGAAGAATACGAAGGAATGAAAGTGCCGGAAATATTATTAAGCGGCAATCATTCAGAAATAAGGAACTGGAGGGAGAGGCAGTCAGAAGAAAGGCAAAGGCGATACAGCGAAATAAATTCAGAAGACGGCAAAACAAGTTTTTAAAAGAAAAATCAAGGAGATATAAATAAAAAATGAACACAAAAGTAAAATTAGTCACAGCGGGGCAGTTCAGGGAAGACATACCTCAATTTCATCCCGGAGATACAATATCAGTATTTGTTAAAGTTATCGAAGGAGACAAAGAGCGTCTTCAGCAATTCAAAGGAATAGTTATGGGAATAAGAGGTGCGGGCAACAGCAAGACCTTCAGAGTAAGAAAAATTTCAAACGGTATAGGCGTAGAAAGAGTATTTCCAATTAATTCGCCCAAAATTGCCAAAGTAGAGATAATAAAAGAAGGAAGCGTAAGAAGAGCAAAACTTTACTATTTAAGAAAATTAACGGGTAAGGCAGCAACAAAGATTAAAGAAAAGAAAAGAAAATTACTAATAGTCGAAGAAAAAACCGCATTAGCCGAAGGCGAAACAGCCGTAAACAACGCAGAAGCAAGCGAATAAAATTTTCTAAAACTTAAAATTAAACCGTCTCTGCGACGGTTTTTTTATGACATCGGAAAAAAATACATTTGTTACAATTGCCGGCAACATAGGTTCAGGTAAATCCTCCCTGACAAAACTGATAGCATCAAAATTCAACTGGGTCCCCTATTTTGAGTCAGTTACAGATAACCCCTATCTAAAGGACTTTTACGACGACATGCAAAGGTGGTCATTCAATCTTCAGATATATTTTCTTGCCCACAGATTCAAAATACACAAAGAAATCACAAATCTCGGAAAATCCGTCATACAAGACAGAAGCATATACGAAGACGTTGAAATATTTGCACGTAATTTAAACAATCTCGGCAGGATGTCTGAAAGGGATTACAACACCTACAGTGCCTTATTCAGGGAAATGACATCATATTTAAAATCTCCCGACCTTTTAATATACCTGAAAGCAGACATAAAAACGCTTGTAAAACAGATAAAAATTAGGGGACGCGACTTCGAAAAAAACATAGAGACATCCTATCTTGAAGAATTAAACGCAAGTTACGATGAATGGATAAGCAGATACGAATACGGAAAATATCTTATAATTGAATCCGATTCATTAGATTTTGTAAACTCGGAAAACGATTTAAATTTCGTCGCTGACCTTATCTCAAAGGAACTCAACTGACTTAATTTTACCGTTACAAAAAAGCATTTAAAACTTTTAAAACAGGTTCACTCATTTACCATTGATTCGGGACAAACTGCGATAAATGACAGATTTAATCGCACGAATAAAGAGACATTTTAAAAATCACCTAATACTAAACCGCCATCAAAATAATTATTATAAATTAATTCTATGATGGTTTCGCCGCTACGAGGCCGATTTTGCTGCCTGTAAATATCTACAAAGATTCGGAGCTGTCCCAAAAGTCGTAAAACGTCCTATTTGTAATTCCGAACTTATTTCGGAAACTCGATTTTCTGTTTATTTTCGATGATTAGATCCTGAAATAATCCGCCGCGGCGGACAGGATGACAACTTTTAGGACAGTCTCGCTTCATTAAATATGACAGCGGTATATTATAATATACAAATCTGATAAAACGCGAACTCAAAAAAAACTTTATAATATTATGGATTCCAGCGTACGCGGGAATGACAAGTTGGTTTACAATCGGCTTTAATACACTCTCTAATGTTGCGGGCTGTTAATACCTGATAATTAAGAATATTATATGCTCAAAAGGTCAACTTAAGTAAACAAAAATCATTTTTCCGAATTTTTCGGGGGCTTTGGAATATTATACTTATTAATAAGTTTATAGAGATGGCTTCTCTGAATCTGCAGAGCATCAGCAGTTCGTGAAATATTATAATCATAATCATTCAGCATCTTTACCAGGAATATTTTTTCCGATTCATTCTGAAATTCATTCAGAGACATATTTTTATTCAGCAGTTCACTGAAGGACCTTGTGTGTTTGGTTTCCGGGAGTTCAACGTCATCAGTATCAATAACACTCTTATTGACAGTAAAAACAAGACGTTCCACAAGATTTCTAAGTTCCCTGACATTTCCGGGGTATCTTAGTGTTTTAAGAATCTCCATAGCACCTTCAGAAAAACGTTTTTCCCTGATGTTATGCAACCTGCTAATCTGCAAATTAAACATTTTAATCAGAACAGGGATATCATCAATTCTTTCTCTAAGAGGCGGAATATTGATATTAAGCACATTTATTCTGTGATAGAATTCACTTCTGAACAGATTTTCCTGAATAAGATTTTCTATATCCCGATTGGTAGTAAAAATAAATCTTGCATTTACGTAAGTTTCGCCTGATTCCCCTGCCCTTATAAACTTTTTCTCCTCAATCACTTTAAAAATCAGCATTTGAGATTCGACAGAAAGATTAGCAACTTCATCAAAAAGAACCGTACCTTCATCCGCTTCAATCAGTTTTCCTTTTGAAAAGAGTTTACCGTTTTCAAATTTACCAAACAATTCGGATTCAATATTATCCTGATTTAAACCGGCGCAGTTAATATTGATAAGAGGTTTTTCCGAGCGCTTTGAATTATAATGAATCAGTTTTGCAGTTAAAGTTTTTCCGGTTCCGCTTTCACCGGTAATAAGGACATTTAGTTCGAGGTCGGAAAAATTTTTAATTCTCTGTTTCAGGTCATTAACCGATTCGCTTTCGCCGAATATTTCATTCGACTGGAGAATTTCCTCCCTGTATTTTCTAATTTCGTCTCTTGTTTTCTTCAGTTTAACGGCATTCTGAAATTTCATATTTAGCAAAGCCAAGCCGAATGGTTTTTCGAGGAAATCGTATGCACCTTTTTTAGTAGATTCAACAGCAGTTTCCACAGTACCGTGTCCCGAAATCATAATAACGACGAGGTCTTTATTAATTTCCATAGCTTTTTCGAGCACCTCGATGCCGTCCATTTTCGGCATTTTAATATCGAGAAAAACGACATCATAATCGGTTGTTCTGATTTTCTCAAGGGCAGAAAATCCGTCGAGGCAGGAGTCAATTTCAAATCCCGTATCTTCCAAAACCAGTTTAAAAGTTTCAACTATACCTGCTTCATCATCAACGATTAATATTTTTCCCATATTAATTTTTTAAAAATAATTTACTAATTATTTTCGCGGATAAAAAGCATAAAGGAATTCCTCCGCCCGGATGAGAATTTCCTCCTGCAAAATACAAATTTTTATAAAGTTTTGATTTATTTTTCGGTCTTTTATAGAGCAGTGAATTTGAATTTGAGGAAAGACCATACAGAGAGCCGAATTCGGAATTAAAGCGTTTAAGAAAGTCTTCAGGAGTAATTATTTCGGTAAATTTGATTCTGTTCTTTATCGAAATTCCAAATTCCTCAATTTTGTCCAAAACTTTATTTTTGTAGCTAACCGTATTTTCGAAAGTCCACTGAAAATTTTCCGACAGAAAGGGTGCATTAACAAGCACGAACCAGTTCTCACAATTTCCGGGAGCATCTTCCTTAGTACTTTTATTAGTAACCGATATATACACGGTCATATCATCTGCCGGAATTTTTTTACCGACAATGCAATCAAATTCAGAAGAATAATTACCGGAAAACAGTATATTGTGGTGTTCCAGTTCTCCGGTTATACCATCGACGCCCATTAAAAGAATAAATCCCGACATTGACCAATCCTGATTATCCAGATACTTTGCACCCGTGAGTTCCCTGTTATTGGTAAAATTTGACACAACATAATCAAAATGCTTAACTTCATACTTCACCGAATCAGCATCTTCAAAACTGAGATTTTTAATTTTACAATTTTCAGAATCAAAAGACACTAATTTTCTGTTATAATTAACGGGAATATTAAATTTACTGCAAAGTTCACACAGGGCAATAATAAGTTTATAAATACCGCCTTTAACATACCAGGCGCCAAATTCAAATTCCACGAACGGAATAACCGAGAACAGTTTCGGCGTCAAATAGGGTGAAGAGCCGTTATAAGTTGCAAATCTTTCGAAAACCTGAATTAATTTTTCATCGCGGAAATATTTTTTTACATAAGCGGAATACTTTTCACCGGACATAAAATAAGGGGCATTTAGCAATCCCTTCAGACTGATAAAATTACCTATACGAAATTCCTTAGACATAAAACTGTCAAATGCAACATCATAATAGGACCTGTTATCATTCATATATTTTTCAAACGCCCGAAATTCCTCAATACCAAAGACTTTTATTAATTCAGCATTGAGTTCACACGTTAAATTATAGGAATTAAAGACTGAACCATCTTTCCAGAAGTATTTACACGAAACAGGTAATTTAACAAGTTCGAGATATTTATTTACATCTTCGTCAATCTTTTCAAAAAATTCATTAATAACGAAAGGCATAGTAATCAGCGATGCGCCTGTATCAAATCTGAAACCATCTTTTTCAAATATATTAATTTTTCCTCCCGGGCCAGAATTCATTTCAAATACTTCAACATCGAAGCCCTGCTTTTTCAGTAAGACAGCGCTAGCCAGACCTGCAACACCGCTTCCGATAACTGCTACTTTTTTCATACATTAAATTTCAATAATTGTAACACCGGAATCCCCTTCATTCCAGTTACCGAACCTCTGTGATTTAATTTGCTTATTTGTCTTCAGAATTTCTTTTACCTTTTCCCTTAGTTTTCCTGTTCCCTTTCCGTGAATAATTCTTAACGAAGACAAGCCATTATTGCGGGCGTCATTAATAAATTCCTCAATTTGAACTTCGATATCTTCGGGATACATTCCTCTGAGGTCAAGTTCCTGCCTGATTTCCTTAAAATCATAAAACGACCTTCTCTCATTACTATCAAAATCTATAACTGAATTTTGACTAACCGTTTGTACAATATCCTGCAGTTTGGATTTAATAATAATACCATTCGCATTAATTTTTGCTACGTTATGAATGATTTCCTCTATAACGCCTGCAGTATCAGAATTTTTAATAATGACTTTATCACCCTTTTTGAATTCCTTCGTTTTTTGTTCAGAACCGGACTCAGAATCACCTTTACCTCCGCGAATTTTATCCGCTTCCAATTTGAACTGATTTTTTACATCAGCGGGTTTCAGATTCTGTGATTCACGGATTTCCTTAATCGTTTTTTCAATGAGGCGGTTTGCGTCAGTAATTATCTGCTCCGCTTTTTCGCGTGCAGATTTAATTTCTTCCTTTTCAAATTGTTTAAGTGAATTTACCTTATCCTCATAAATTTTAAGCATACCCTTGAGTCTTGTATTACTCACATCATATTCCGATTTTAGTTTCCTGGATTTCTGAATATTTTCTTCCAGTTCACGAATTAAATCATCTGTATTTTTCTCACTTGCATTAAGGCAGGATTCAGCATTTTTAATTATTTTTTCCGGGATGTTGTATTTTTTAGCAATTTCAAAAGTAAAACTCTGTCCGGGGATGCCTATTTTAAAATGGAAATTAGGTGAAATAGTATCGAGGTCAAACTCGAGCGAAGCATTTTTTACTTTTTTATTCTTATAAGCATAGGATTTAAGTTCTCCAATATGGGTAGTAATAACCGAAACAGCACCTCTTTCAGACAATTCCTCAAGAATTGCCTCTGCAAGGGCACTGCCCGAATTCGGGTCAGTACCTGAACATATTTCATCAATCAGCACGAGTGATTTATCATCCGCAAACCGAATTATTTCGTTTATGTATTTCAGGTGAGAACTGAACGAACTGAGATTATTTTCTATTGACTGTTCATCTCCTATACTGACAAATATCCGAGCAAACAATCTGAATTCACTATGAGGCTCACAGGGTACGAGGAGACCAGATTGAACCATCAACTGGAGAATACCGAGCGTTTTAAGTGATACAGTTTTTCCCCCTGCATTCGGACCGGTAATAACAACAGTATTGAACGATTCATCCATTTCAAAATTAAGCGGGACTACAGACTCTTTTTTCAATCTACCCAGCAAAATCGGATGATAAGCGTTAAGAATTTTTATACTTCCTGTTAACTGCGGTTTAACTGCATTTATATCGACAGCATACCTTGCCTTTGCATTCAGAAAATCCAGCACAGATACCGCTTCACAACTTTCGAGCAGTTCAGAAATTTTTGAAGCAAGTTGCGAAGAAATTTCTTTTAGAATTACTTCTACCTCTCTTTTTTCTTCATAGGCAAGTTCAGTAATTTCGTTATTTATTTCAATAGTTTCGGCAGGTTCGATAAAGACTGTAATACCCGAAGCAGACGAACTGTGAATAATTCCCTGAACTTTTCTTTTATTCTCAATTTTTACGGGAATAACAAATCTACCGTCTCTCAGCGAAATGATGTCATCCCTTGTCAAATCCTGGTCGGAGACATCCTTTAAAATCTTAGTTAATGTTTTGCGGAGAGATTCCGATTTTCTTTTAATCTCGTTTCTGATTTGCCTTAATTTTACCGATGCCGAATCTTTAACATTCCCGTTTTCATCAACAGTTACCTCAATATTATGTTCCAGCAGTTTATCGGTAAAAATATTTTCCGCAATATCAGACAGTCCCGCATATTCGCCGTATGAATCTTCATTTCTGATTTTAATAAAAGTCCCGGCATACCTTGATATTTTCAGAAAATCAAGAATCCAAAGCAGTTTATCCGAAGGAATAAAATATCCTTCAATTTTCAGACCAGAAATAATTTTTTTTACATCTTTAATTCCGTCCAGCCGGATACCGCCTTCCACCGTAATAAGGTTCTTCATCTGGTCAGTAAGTTCCAGTTCCTTATTGACGAAGAGCATATCCGTTTCGAAGTTAATATTTTCGCATTTTTCGGAACCGAGCGGAGTTGAAGAATAAGACTTCAGTTTTTCGATTATTTTCGGGAATTCGAGTTTAGAACAGATATCAGAGTGAAAATTTTCCGTCATTTAGGTTTATTTGAAGTTGAATCTTTTTTCAGGAAATCATTAATATCAATAAAAGATTTATCCGAGCCGAACACATTATTTTTGAAAAAATCATAAACGCCGGGAGCGAAATATGAAACATAACCGTAAGTCATAGAAGATTTTTTATCTTTTTCCGAAACCAACCCCGTCACATTGGAAATCAGCAGAAGAATACTCGCAATCAGCAAACCTTTAAACAAACCGAACGCAAGTCCCCCGGCTTTATCAACGGTTCTTGTAATGAAATTCAACTTACTGATTTTCCCCGCAATAAAAATCCCGATACCGTAAATAAGAACGACAATTGAAGAAAAAGAAATTATGCCGAGCCATTTTTCATCACTGATAAATTTTTTCAGAACCACTTCAAATCCCGAATGAAATTTAGTGGCAAGATAAATACCGAGAATAACAGCAATTAAAGAAACGAGGGATTTAATAAGTCCTTTTCTGAAACTTAGTAACGCGGGAATTAAAATAATAATTAATATTATTATATCTAACGAATTCAATACTTACTGATTCATTCCGAGTTTTTTTCTGATAATATCCTGAATCATTTTCCCGTCTGCTTTCCCTTTAAGTTCTTTCATCGCGGCACCCATTATTTTCCCAAAGTCTTTCTGCGTAACCTCACCCATACCTGCAAAAACTCCGTCAACAACTTTAATAACATCTTCTTCCGAAAGTTGCGCCGGCAGATATTCATTAATGATTTCGAGTTGTATCCTTTCCCGGTCAGCGAGGTCTTTTCTGCCCGCCTGTTCAAAAATCTCCAGTGATTCCTTTCTCATTTTCGCCTGTCTCTTCAGCAAGTCAATTTCTTCTTCCGGAGTCATTTCCCTGTTCATACCGGACTTATCCATTTTCAGAATTTCCGCTCTAATGGAGCGCAGAGTATCGAGTCTGTCGTGATTCTGAACTTTAATCGCTGATTTTAAATCTTCATTTATTTTTTCTTTTAAAGACATAAATTAATCTTTAAGTTTATATCTTTCCGATAAAGAAATATATTGTGATTTAGGATATTCGGTCTTAATTTTTTCGATTATTTTTTTTGCATTTTCAAAATCATTACCCCAGAAATAGTTTCTTGCCGCATAAAAGAGATATTCATCAGCATTAGTAATTTCGCTGCTAACTTTAGAGGCACTTTCATATTCTTCGGCTGCTTTGAGATATTCACCCCGTGCTTCATAAACGGATGCGATTCCGGCGTAGGAAGCCGCTTTCAGGAAAGGGTTACCGCCCGAAAAATCCTTGAAATATTTTTCAGCATTATCGATATCCCTGAGAGCGAGGAAACTGTTACCAAGCAGAATTTTAGCCGTTTCACCGTTTTCTGAAGAGCCGTAATTATTCACGATAAACAGCAATCCTTTCGCGGTACCGGTAGAATCACCATAAATTGCCTGCTGATAATTTCCCGCAAGATAAACGGATTTAATAAGATTCAGTTCAAGACCTGCCGCATCATTATTTGCCGCCTGACGTTTAAAATAGATGAAAATCACCAGAACTACAGCAATAAGCACTATTCCGCCGATATAGAAATGCTTTTTATATTTTTCAAAATAATCGACTGTCTCCAAATAATATTCGTAAAGTTTGCTGTCCTGTCCTTTTGTTTTAATTTTTGCCATATATTATAATATTTTAGTTAACCGAATTTATAAAACATTTAATTTAATTATTAATTATTATTAATTAAAGTCATTTTTGGGGACAAATTTAATTATGAATTTTGAATGCAGCCCTCAACTTCTACGAAAAGTGGCAAGAAGAAAGTGACAACGCAAGTATGACGAATTTGGCACGCTGATGACGCAGATTAACGCAGATTTTATTTAGGAATAAAAACATTTTGGTTCAGGCTTGGCTTGGTTATTCCATTAGTTCTTAAATTCTGCGTAAAAAG
>CAYWMV010000025.1:0-20920 GCA_964459055.1 uncultured Ignavibacteriaceae bacterium
TATAAAGTTTATAAAGTTTATAAAGTTTATAAAGTTTATAAAGTTTATAAAGTTTGTAAAGTTTATAAAGTTTGTAAAGTTTATAAAGTTTGTAAAGTTGCGAGAGTCCCCTCATCCGCCGAGGCGGATTTAGGAGACTCTACGCAACAGGGAGTTTGGGAAAATATAACCGCAACGGACGTAACGCATACAGGGGTTGTTTTAACACTAAGGGCACTAAAAAAAAGAGTAAGGAACACGGAAATAAATAAGAGTTAAAAAATTACGACGAAATCAGGGTGCGGAGGACACGAGATAAATCAGGAATTATATAACCGCAACGACGCTACGGACACTACTGATTACTAAACCGGAGAGTCTGTGTGGGAATAGATTGTCAAGCAGTAAAAAGCGAAAAAAAACCTTCCCAAGCCGGAGCTTGGGAAGGAGTATTTTCGAGTTTTCACACAGTCTTCTTAGCGTAATAACCGGGGGAAAAATAAAATAAACCGACAAAGGTGTTCCGACGTGGAAAACAAACGCGTGATTGTAATTATAATTCACTGTTATTAATAGGGGAGATTTATTATATTTTATTTACAAAAGAAAAAACGAATAAAAATCAAATTTAAACATTTTTTTAAAACTAAAGCACAAATACAATGGCTATCGTAAAAGTAATTGAAGTAATTGCCTCATCGGAAAAAGGCATTGATGATGCAATCAGAAGTGCCGTAAAAGAGGTATCAAAAACCATACATAACATTGACTCTGTTTATGTAAAGGACATAAAGGCGCACGTAAAAGACGGTGAAGTCACATCCTTCGGGTGCATTTGTCAGATTTCATTCAGGGTTGATGAAGTTCATTAATATGCAACTTCATTCCTGAAGAAAATAGCATCAAATTTGTTTTGAATGCAGATATACTCTGCAAAAAACAAAAGGCAGACATAAAGTCTGCCTTTTGTTTTTAAAACCTGATTACTAAAAAATTATTTAACGAGAAGCATTTTCTTTGTCTGAATGAGACCTGAGGTTTCTATTCTATAGAAGTATAATCCGCTGGACAAATTCTGACCATTAAAATTAATTTCATAGTATCCTGCATTTAACTGTTCATTAACCAGTTCAGATACGACTTTACCGAGGACATCATACACTTTAATTTTCACCATATCCCGTTTCGGAATAGCAAATCTTATTGTAGTTGCAGGATTGAACGGATTCGGATAGTTCTGAGACAATTCATAAATTGCAGGAATTTCAGAAGAAATGTTTTTTATTCCGATAGTTGAAGTATATTTTGTTTTTGCGTACTGAGTATTTGTCTTCAAACCTGCAATCGAGCCTGAATGGACAACAGCAAAACCGACATATTCAACCTGATTCGGACTTAAATTAAACGGACCGCCTGAAACAACAACACCTGCTCTTCCCGGACCGTAGGATGCCGAAGAAATATTACTGCTCAGCGCAGTATATTTTTCAGCGGTTGTCCAGCCGTTAAGAACTTCAGAAGTAACATTAATTGCACGGAAGTTAAGAGTATGATTCGTCATCATTGCAAGACCGAGATAATCAGCCGGTGTAGTATTGTTGTAAACAATTCCCAGTTTATTCAGAGTATCGAGTGTTGCCATATTATCTGTTGAGATTCCATTGGGTGAGAAATACATGTACAGTCCTGCGTAAAGATTATTAATAGCACTGCTTGTTGTATTCTTGATACCATATCTGATAAGTATATAGTTCTGATCATTCGTAGTATTAAACGCATAACTATAGGCACTGACTTCAACTCCGATTTTATTTGTACCTGCACCATCATCATTAAATTTTCCGGTACCGTCCTGATTAGAAACAGTGCCGGGAGTAATTATGCTGTAAGCATTCAGAGCAACAAAGTCCGTATCGGACACATTCGCAGGTGATGCACCTCTTCTGCACACATCAGACACCTTAGTGTTGTTCAGTCCAATAAGCAAGCCGCCTTCAAAAATATTGTTATTAGTACCGGAGCCGATAAATAAACCGTTACCGTATGCCTCGGTTTTTTTGCCGACTGCTCCGTCTTTAGTTAATGATAATTTAAGATTGTTTATTGTATGAGTGGCAAATCCGCTTCTGAAACGAATAGTAATTGTATTTGCGGTATTCAGTGTATAAGCTGAATTCGAATAATCGATTTTGAAAGTTACATCTTTATCAAACGGGCAAGTTGGTTTTGCCTTAACTTTGAATGTGTTTGCATAGGTTGTACTGAAAGACTGATAAAATGCGAGATTTCCCACAAAAACCGAATCCTGAACAATTTCTACATTTGGGTCAGTTGTAGTCAGTCTGATGGAAACATCATTACCCGTGAGCCAGATATTTCTCATTGAAACGGCAATTGGAATAACTTCATTAATATCATAAACCTTGTCATTATTACCGTACAGCGAATCAGTATGCATAGAAGACAGGAGTGACAGAATCGGTTTATCCGCAACGCACTTAAATGCATTAATTCTTCCGGTTCCGAGCATTCCGACATAAGATGGATTAAGATGATAAATACTGTCAACGCCCAGTAATAATCTTTCAACTACCTGAGCCGGAGTCCAGGTCGGGTGTGATGCCCTTATTAATGCAATCGTCCCGGTTGTAATCGGTGCAGACATTGATGTTCCGCTGTAACCTATATACGAATTATTCCAGACAGTACTTAATATATTATCGCCCGGAGCACAACAGTCAACCGAAGAATGGTAATTTGAAAATGATGCTTTTGTATCAGATGAAGTCGTAGCCGCTGAAGAAACTACATTATCATAAGAGGCAGGATACCTCGGGATGTTGAGGCCTTCATTTCCCGCAGAGCCCACAACTATCGAGCCGTTAGCCCATGCAGTGCTAACCACCTGTTGACTGTACGCACTATAGTAAGAACTACCGAAACTACAGTTAATAACTTTAGCTCCGTTCTGATAACAATATATTATTCCCTGGTCTGTATTATACAGACTTGTTCCGCCAACGTCGGGAGTATGTTTGCTGATTAATAATTTTGTTTTAAAACCTACACCTGCTCCGTGGACGCCATTATCGGTAACCTGTGAAGCACAGCCCGAAACGTGAGAGCCGTGGTCACCCTCCTGAGACATAACGTTAGGGTCATTATCATTATGATAGAAATCCCATCCGCGCCAGTCGTCTATGTATCCGTTAGCATCATCGTCAATACCGTTTGTCGGATTTTCCAGCCAGTTACGTTTTATATTTGCCGCAAGGTCAGGATGATCTAAATCACTGCCGGAATCAACTATACCAATAGTAATACTCGTATCTCCGCGGGTTATATCCCAAGCCTGAAACGACATAATGCGGTTAATATGATACTGGCCTGCAATTATCGGGTCGTTAGGGGTATAATCCTGAGTATATACAAATGACGGTTCAGCCCAGTCCAAAATATTTCCGTTATTACTTAATACATCCGAAGCGAGTTCAAACGGGTCAATATCTGAATCATATTTAACCATATAAATTTTCGCAAGTTCTTCATCGCCGATCATTCTCTTAGAGACAACGGGATTAAGGGGATGCGGCTGCAGCAAATCATTAACCTTATACTGCTGCAAAATATTATCGATGGTACCAATACCAAATGTATTACCTGACAGAGGACTAATCTGATTTTTAAATTTCAGAACCAGGTGACCTTTTAAATACATTTTGTATTCACCTCTTTTTATAATTTTTCCATTAATTAATTCATAATCTCCGGAATCTCTGAAACTGAAAAAGGAGAATGAGATTAACAAAACGAATAAGACGAGAAAACCAAATTTGAATTGTGATTTCATAGTATTAAAATTAGTTTATATTTTATAAAATTAGTCATTTAAATTTGCGAAAACAATTTAAAAAGTAGATAGAGTACAGGAATTTGAAAATTGAGCGATATGGAAAAGAAAAGCCTACGAGACTGCATAGATAATATTGATTGCCGTCCCGGTAAGCCGGGGATAAAAAACTTTCGCAGGAATGGCAGTGAAACCTTCCCAAGCCGGAGAGGCTGTGTGAAAACCCTCTGATTGTCATTCCTGCGAAAGCAGGAATCCAGAAAAACCCTCGAAAAACAATGGATTCCCGCATACGCGGGAATGACAAGAGTCTTAGCTTTCAGTTTTCACACAGTCTCCGGAGCTTGGGAAGGAGTATTTTCGAGTTTTCACACAGTCTCCGGAGCTTGGGAAGGAGGATTTTCAAAATATATACGCCGTATCTATAGCGTAACGGGGTTTTTCCGGATTCCTGTCCCGGCAAGCCGGGGTTTAAAAACTTTCGCGGGAATGAAAAAATGCATGATTCTTAGTTTTCACACAGGTTCTTAAGTAGCGGGCTGTAAATTATGAAAATGCAGTAGTTTATATATTAAGATGCTCAACTTAAGTAAAATAAATAAATGAAATTATTCATCTTCGGGCGGGTTATTCGAATCGTCAAAACCGAACTTCAGTTTACTTTTTTTGAAAGTAACTTTTTTGGGTTCAATCAGGGGGTCGGGAACGGGTTTTGTAATAACCGGTGAAGAATGAAATTTATCCAGTTCTTCAACTTTATGTTCTACCGAGTCATCATCAAAAAATATTTTCTTAGTAGGTTTTTTCTCGCCGGTCAGCGAATATTCATCTTTCTTCTTTTCACTAACATCAGCGAAATCCTGATAAGCATCATCAATTAAATCAAATCCATTTTCGAAACCCGAAAGTTCCTTAACGTGCCGTGACAAGTCATCAAGCCAGGAACTGTCATTATACTTTTCATCAGAATCCTCACCCACAATCGGTGCAGTAACTTTTTTTGTTCCTATTATACGAAATTCGCTCTCTCCCTCAAGAATATTCAACCCGGAATCATCTACCGGAATTTTCATATTTTCATCCTGCAGTGATTTATGTTCCTCATCATCAGAAGTCATTAATAATTTTCCTACTCTTCTCCTCATAAGCCTTTTCTCCTTAAACTCACTATACTTCCCTTTTTCAAAAATCTTTTTTGATAAAGAGCAGTTAATCTCGTACAAAGCGGCATTATCAACAAATTCACATTTATACTGATTCAGGAAATGAAGTCCCCTGAAAAATATATCGGATATATCTTTTTCGTCAAGATAATCAATAATAAACCCGCATATTTTTTCAGATTCAATTTCCGGCAGCGCCATAAAGTTCCGGATATCATTTAAGTCAAGCATCAGGAAATTTGCAAGTTTATTTTTTTCCAAAGAGCCGCATATATTCAGAATGCCAAAGACATTCGCCGGATTCGTGATAATCATTTTAAGCAGAGATTCTGCGGAAATACGTTTAGCCGGGATAATATTTTTCAGGACTTTCAGTTCGGAAAAAACGCTCTTGCCTGAAATACCCGTCCCGACGAGGAGATTCAGTTTCCGGTTAACAAATGAATCAAATTCGGGTTCTTTAATTGAGAGGTTCAGCCAGTCTGAAGGCTGCAAAATAACATTAACTTTTTTTTCACCGATAACATTCAATTCTTCATTTGTCAGGAAAACCGGATTAGCAATAATGAGATTCGGAGTGAGCAGGTCATTATCATCAAGAACCTTAATAAAGGATTTTCCGAAAATATTTCTAAGTGTATCGGAATTATTAACCGACTGAAGGCTCTCAATCACGGCTCTTTTATTTCCTTTTTGAATGGCTTTCCTGACGGAGGCAAGAGAATAGTTATTCAAATCATTTTCATCTCTGAGACCGATACAATGGAATCTGTTCACGCCCAGACAATAATCGCTGATATAATTATCATAAACCGTAAAGACGACATCCGGTTTTGCATTAATATTGCCCAGAGCGTTGGACGTCAGAAGTTCAGCGGTAATTAATTCAGAAGATTCATTAACAAAAGTTTCGCCGTTCAACAAAGACTTGACAAAAGAGAGCGTAAATAAATTAACAAGGTCGGGATTAACCTTTGAAGACGACAAATGTTTTTCCACAAGCCGCAAAGAAACATTTGCATCAATATCTTCATAATCAGAATGTTTCAGGAACACACCCGACAGGTGATAAGTAGAGTCTTTTAAGGAATTAAAAAATGACGGAACAACAATTTTATTTGCGGCATCGATAATATCTACATCAGGATATTTTTTATAAATTTCCCTGTCACTGTTAAATTCGTTATTATAATCAATATCAAAAATTTTATTCCCCTTAATAATAAGATTATAATACCCCGTTCTTCCGAAATTATCGAAAGTGAGGCACAGACCGTTTTTTACAACACTGAATTTATTATCCATATTATAAATCTTCGATTATATATTTTTCGTCAATAAGGAACTTACTTTCCAGCAGAATATTTTTTTCATCCGTCATCAAGGCATATTCAAAACCTTTTCTAACGCTGAATGCCCCGTATTCACCTTTTTTATTTACCGCAAGAAAGCCTACCTGATAAATATGGTTTCTGTTCTTTGAAGACAAAAGATTTAATTTATAAACCTTTTCGCACGCCATACGGCAGGCATTTTCAGGAGATGCTCCGTCAGCCATTAACTGAACGATATAAAAACTTCCGCAGGCACGGATACATTCTTCACCTCTTCCGGTAGAGCAGGCAGCACCTGTATCACCGTCAACATACAATCCCGAGCCGATAACAGGGGAATCGCCTACCCTGCCGTGGAGTTTCCAGGCGAGGCCGCTTGTAGTACAACCAGCCGAAATATTTCCGAGTTTATCAAGGGCAATCATCCCGATAGTATCATGATTTTCGCTGTCATTAAGAGAAGAAGGAAATTCAACCGATTTATTCAGCGAAAAATCTTTTGTATGAATTTCTTCCGAATTTTTTCCGTCGGATTTTTTCCATTCCTGATATCTTCTAAGGGAATATTCTGTCAATAAAATTTCTGGTTTAAAACCGTTTTCGACAGCAAATTTATAGGCGCCGCCCCCTGCGAGAATAGTATGTTCAGTATTTTCGAGAACAAGCCGGGCAAGTTTAACAGGATTTTTAATATGTTCAACGCAAATAACAGAGCCGATTCTGGCTTTCCAGTCCATAATAGCGGCATCCAGCGTAACTCTCCCTTCGCTATCGGGAAGTCCGCCGTATCCTACACTTAAAACTTCCGGGTCATTTTCAGTAACAATCAGGCCTTCCTCAACGGAATCAAGCGAATTTCTTCCATCACACAGTAACTCATACGCTTTCCTGTTCGCATCAAGTCCGTGTTTCCAAGTTGATATTACTAAAGGTTTCATTTATCAGATTAAATTATTTCTTATATCTTCAACGGAAGTAATTTTTACATTAGATTTTTCGCCTTCAATAATTTTAACCTTAAATCCCGCATATTCAACAACAGATGAATCATCCGTTCCCGAAAAACCTTTGACTGCCGCATAATTGTAAGATTTTTTCAAGATGTCAAGTCTGAAAATCTGTGGTGTTTGAGCAAGGAAAATACTCTCTCTTGAAACGGTTTTTTTCACGTACAGGTTTTTTTCCGAAATCTTCACGGTATCAGGGGATTTTAAACACGGCACAACGCATCTGTATCTGACCGCTGCTTCCATACAACGTTTTATAAAAGCGGGAGAGATGAACGGTCTTACCGCATCATGAACAATTACATAATCTTCCCTGTTATTTTCGATAATTTTAAGAGCATTATTAACCGAATGCTGTCGTGTTTCTCCGCCTTCCATAAGAAAAATTTTTTTCCTGTCAAATCTGTTTCTTTCCAGCATTTTAATTATTAATCCGAATCTCTCCGGGCGGGCGGGAATAAAAATTGTTTTAATATCCTTTATGCCGATAAAAGCGGAAACAGTGTGAGCAAGAATTTCATTATTTCCGATTTTAACATACTGTTTCGGAATACGCGAACCGAAACGAATTCCTGTCCCTGACGAAGGAATGATTAAGTGAAATCTCATTTTATTTTTAAATAATCATCATAGCATCACCATAAGCAAAGAATTTATATTTCTCTTTCATTGCTTTCTTATATGCTTTCATTATCAGGTCTCTTTCAGCAAGAGAACACACTAACATAAGATGTGTACTTTGCGGAGGATGAAAGTTAGTAATTAATTTATTAACAATATTCATTGATTGCGGAGGATGGATAAACTTATCCGTCCATCCCTTATTTGGTCTAACCTGTCTGCCGGTCATAGTACAGGATTCAAGTGCTCTTACAACAGAAGTACCGACGGCTATTACACTTTTATGCTTGGAAATGGCGTCATTTATTATCAAAGCATTTTCCTTAGTAATTTCGTAATATTCGGAATCCATTCTGTGTTTGGATAAATCTTCAACTTCGACAATTCTGAAAGTTCCGAGACCAATATGAAGAGTTACATAAGCAAGTTTTACACCCTTGTTTTCAATTTTCTTAAGTAATTCTTTCGTGAAATGAATTCCCGCTGCAGGAGCGGCAACAGAGCCGATATTCCTTGCGAAAACCGACTGATAATATTCTTTGTCCTTATCATCAGATTCTCTTTTAATATAGGGCGGAAGAGGGGTTCGCCCGAGTTTTTCAATCAATTTTTTAAAATCTTCCTTCACATTAAATCTAACTATTCGTCCTCTGGAGGTTGTATTATCTATAATTTCGCAAAAGAGATTCTTAGTAAAGAATATTCTGTTTCCTATTCTGACTTTCCTAGCCGGGTCAACAACAACATCCCATATATTCTCATCTTTGGATAATTGTCTCAACAAAAATACTTCTATCTTAGCACGGGTTTTCTCTTTAGTTCCGAATAATCTTGAAGGAAAAACTTTGGAATCATTCAATACCAAAACATCACCGGGGTTCATATAATCAATAACGTTTTTAAATTTTTTAGTTTCCAGCGACTGTTCTTCATTATTCACAATCATCAATTTACACGCATCACGGGGCAGTTTAGGTACTTTAGCAATAACATTTTTTGGATACTGATACTTGAACTGAGTAAGTTTCATATCAGACCAGTTACTGAAGATAGATGTTTTTTTCAAATGATTTTAATTAAATTTGCAAATGGGTTAATTAAAAAGGGGAAAATAACTCATATATCCCGGTTAAACAATGAAAAAATATGGTATTAAATGTGAAAGGGGGTTTTTCATAATCCTTGATGACGGTTACCAAGGTTCAACCCGATACGTTGGTTGGGGGAGTAGCGACACTTTTCCTTCGAGTGCTGTCCCAAAAGTTGTCATTCTGTCCGCCACGGAATTTGTTTCAAAACCAGTTTACATAAAATTTATAATGAATAAAATTATTGAAAACAATCAGGATTTTGAGATCCCAAAACAATACTGAAACAAGTTCAGCACATAACCCGGGATGACAAGTGATGGTTTTGAGACAGATTCCACGGCGGATTTCAGGTACAAATTGCCTAAAACAAGCAGGATTTTGAGATTCCGAAGTAAACCGACGACGACGACGGAATGAAAAGCAGCACGATTTTTACCTTCCGGGAAAGCCCCCGGGTAAGGGGGACGGATAATGTCCGTTGAGTTTGAAGCGAAGCAGATACTCAAATCCGGCATTTTTAAAATTTATTTTTATCTTGAAAAAGCGAAATAAATTACAAATATTTATGGTTTTACAAATTACAGTTCTTTGAATATAAATTCAGTATTACTGAGAATAGAATGGGCAAATTAATAATAGCAATAGACGGACCTTCAGGAACAGGAAAGAGCACAACTGCGAGATTACTTGCTGAAAAACTTAATCTACCCTATGTGGACAGCGGAGCATTTTACAGAGCGATAACATATTTACTGCTGAAAAACAAAGTCAAACCGGAAGATACAAAAAGAATAGAAGAAATAGTCAAGAAAATAAATCTTGAATTCAAGGATGAGAATGTAATATTAAACGGAACAGACGTCACAAAAGAAATCCGTTCACTGGACGTAACAAACAGAGTCAGCAGTGTAAGCAAAATCAAGGAAATAAGAAGGATAATTGTTGAAAAATTAAAAAGTTACGCTGGTGAAAAAGGTATAGTAATGGACGGAAAAGACATAGGGACGATAGTATTTCCTGAAGCGGCGTACAAGTTTTACATAATATGCGACCTGAACACCCGCGCAGCGAGGCGTCAGCAGGATTTTTATGACATAGGTCAGAAAATCCCGATAGACAAAATCCTGCTTGAACTAAAAAGAAGAGACGAAATGGACACGAACAGAAAAGAGTCGCCGTTAAAAAAAGCGAGTGATTCGATAGAAATGGACACAACGAACATGATAATCGAAGAGCAGGTAGATTTCATGTACAAGCAGATAGTATCCGCAAACAACATGTTAAACAACGGACTTTAAAAAGAATTTTACATAAACTTAAACCTTACGGAAATTATCCGTCCGGAAGGAAAAAACAGGATAAAAAAATAATGACAGAAGAATTAGAAGCAAAAAACGGTAATGAAGAAGAGAAAAAGATTACCGTACAGGAAAAAACGACAGCGAAAGCAGTAAGCGAAGAGTATGATGAAGACGAATTTCAGCGTATGCTGAAACTGTATGAAAAAACATTTAACGTAATAAAAGAAAACGAACTCGTCAAAGGAAAAATCGTCGCAATACACGGCGAAGACGTACTAATTGACATCGGTTCAAAATCAGACGGCCGTGTATCAATCAACGATTTCGCATCACCGGAAGAACTTGTAGTCGGAAAAGAGATTGAAGTATTTCTCGAGAAAATCGAGGACAAGGAAGGACAACTGGTACTATCGAAAAAGAAAGCCGATTCCATTAAAATGTGGGACAGGATAGTTGATGCAAACACAAACGGCACGATAGTTCAGGGAAGATGTTTAAGAAGGATAAAAGGCGGATTTGTAGTTGACATAAACGGTCTGACCGCATTTTTACCGGGATCGCAGATTGACACAAAACCAATAAGGGACTACGATGAATACGTAGGAAAACTGATGGACTTCAAGGTAATTAAAATAAACAACGCCATTGAAAACATCATAGTATCTCACAAAGTACTGATAGAAGAGTCAATGGCAGGCCAAAGAGAAGAACTGCTAAAGACGATAAAGAAAGGAATGATACTGAAAGCGACCGTAAAAGCGATAACCGATTTCGGCGTATTCGTTGACCTCGGCGGGCTTGACGGATTAATACACATCACAGACCTGTCCTGGGGCAGAATCAATCATCCGGGTGACGTAGTAAAACTTGACCAGGTAATTGACGTTTACGTAATAGAATTTGATGAAGACAAGCAGAGAGTATATCTCGGGCTGAAGCAGTTACAGACCCATCCCTGGGAGAACATTCAGGAAAAATACAAAGTAGGAGACAAAGTATCCGGTAAAGTAGTATCACTTACCGAATACGGCGCATTCATAGAAATTGAAAAAGGCATAGAAGGATTAATACACATCAGTGAAATGTCGTGGACGCAGCACATAACAAGCCCGAACCAGATGGTTACAATGGGACAGCTTGTTGAGGCACAGATACTTAACATAGATTACGAGAACAGGAAACTTTCACTCGGAATGAAGCAGTTAACGCCCAATCCGTGGCAGAGTTTACTTGACAAATTCCCGATCGGGACAAAACAAACGGGAAAGGTATGCAACATCACCAATTTCGGAATTTTCGTAGAGCTTGAAGACGGAGTTGACGGACTTGTTCACATATCAGACCTTTCGTGGACGAAGAAAATTTTCAACGTCAACGAATTTGTCAAAGTAGGCGATGAAATTGAAGTAGTAATACTCGGAATAGACGTAGCAAACCAGAGAATATCGCTCGGACACAAGCAATTATTTGAAAATCCGTGGGACAAACTCGAGGAAACATACAAGCCGGGACATGAGACAGACTGTAAAATAGTCAAGCCAATAGACAAAGGTGTAATAATAGAGCTGCCCGACGTCGTTGATGCATTTATACCCGCATCGCAGTTTTCCGTATCCGCAATCAGAAATCTTTCCGAGTTTTTCAAACCCGGCGAGACACTGAAGGCAGAGATAATAGAATTCGACAAGACAAACAAGAAAATAGTTTTATCCGTAATTGAATATCTGAAAGACAAAGAGCAAAAAGAAGTTGACGAATACATTTCAAAATTCAGGCTGCCGAAGAAATTCACGGTTAAGGACATAGCGGAAAAGACAAGAAGTTACGAAGCGGAGCAAATTGATTTCAGGATTGAAGACATAATCGGAGACGAACTGTCAACGGTAAACACACCGCCGGTTCAGCCGCCGATTATACAGGCACCCCCGCAGGTACAGACGGAAGCAAATCCGGAAAGCACCACGGAACCCGAATCAAACACATAAGAAATTTGTTAAACGCAGATTACAAACCCGGTTGATTGACTTCATCCGGGTTTTTATATAAATGGACTGATTTATTGACATATTATTCTTAATTTTACTAAAATAAAATTTTGACAGTTTACGGAAAAGACACCATAATAAAAGTTTACATCATTTCGCTGATAATACTCGTGATATCTTTTTTCATAAACATAATAATCCTGAAAATATTATTACTTGCAATAAGTCTTGTTCTGCTGCTGTTCACCTCATATTTTTTCAGAGACCCTTCAAGGAAACTTCCGTCAGGAATATCCAACGAAGATATAATATCCCCCGCCGACGGGAAAATAGTTGAAATTAAAACCGTAAAAAACAATTATCCGGAAATTTTCAGTGATAACGAGCTGAGTCAAATCAGCATATTCATGTCACCGCTGAATGTGCACGTCAACAGGTTCCCGGCAACAGGAAAAATAAATTATTTCAATTACATAAAGGGAAAATATCTTGTTGCATTTAACGAAAAATCTTCCGATGACAACGAGCGAACGGAGATAGGAATAATCAGCGGAAAGAATCAGGTAATTTTCAAGCAAATAGCCGGATTTGTAGCAAGAAGAATCGTATGTAACGTTAAAATTAATGATTACACCGTTTCAGGGGAGAAATTCGGCATGATTAAATTCGGTTCAAGGATTGACTTGCTTTTCAAAACCGACACGAAAATCCTCGTCAATATATCAGACAAAGTAAAAGCAGGAGAGACTGTGTTAGCAAAATTCACAACATAAATGATAGGCGCAAAAAAATTAATTCCGAGTTTATTCACAATCTTAAATGCATTTTGCGGATTTCTTTCCATTATAGAAAGTTCAAATTCGAATTTTAATCTTGCCGCTTATTTCATCGTATATGCCTCAATATTTGATATGCTTGACGGGATTGTTGCAAGAATTCTTAAAACCTCAAGCGATTTCGGAGTAGAGCTCGATTCACTTTCAGACGTAATTTCATTCGGAGCCGCACCCTCATTTTTACTGTACAATTTGTATTTCAGCCAGTTAAATTCGTTTGGTTTATTTTTATCTTCGCTCGTACTGATATTTGCAGCAATCAGACTCGCAAGATTTAATGTTGAACTTGTCGGTTATGAGAAAGATAAATTTTTCGGACTGCCCACGCCTATAACTGCAATAACATTAGTATCCTATACAGTACCATACCATAACAATATTTTTTCGACCGGAACCAGCGAAATAGTAATAGTCATATTATCGGTTGCATTGCCCTTATTAATGGTATCGAAGTTTAAATATCCCGTATTACCGAAAGTAAGTGTGAGTTCAATAAAGAAAAACAAATTAGTATTTTCGATACTGTTTATTTTCATTGTGGTATCAATTATAACCAAGGGGTATGCGGTATTTCCTATTTGCATAATATACATTTCATCGGGGATATTCTTTGACCTGTACAGGTTTGTTTTCAGGCAGAGAAAGAGATTCAGTTAATCCGTTAGTTTTTTAAATTCTGCGAAACGACGAGAAAAGGTGACGGAGCAAGTATTACGCATCAGGAACGCGGATGGACACGGATTAAACGGATTAACGCGGGAAATAATTTAGCAGGTTACGACGCCTGAGAGACTGTGTAAGAATAGATTGTTAAGCGGGGAAAAAAAAACTTCCCACGCATCCTCACAAGAGGGAGAAAATCAAAATGAGAAATACGAATTAAGGAGAAACAAAGAGGTACACGTCAACAATTAAAACATTAAAAAAACATTATTTATTGTCTTTTTTTATTTGAATGCTATTTATAATTTTAGATAAATTAGTTATATTGTAAGAGGAAAAGTAATGAAAAAAGAAATTTTCTATATACCGAATATGATTTCGTATTCAAGGATTATATTATTAATCCCTGTTATATATATGTTTATAGAAAATTTCGAAGGTTACAGAGCGGAAATTGCAACGATTCTCGTGATAATGAGTTTAACGGACATAGCAGACGGATACACAGCAAGGAAGTTCAATAAAATCAGCGAATTAGGAAAAATAATAGACCCGGTTGCAGACAAGATATGCATCGGAATTATTGCAATACTGGTATTAGTAAAAGGGCTGATTCCGCCTTGGTTTGCGGCTGTTGTAATTTCAAGAGATTTACTGATACTAATATTCGGACTTTTACTTGCCGGAAAATACAAAATCACATTAATGTCCAATTACACGGGAAAATTAACGGCACTATTAATCGGAATAATTTTATTATTATCAATAATTAATGTGAAACTTTTAAATCAGGTTAACAGTTATTTAATGTATCTGGCAACAATACTAATAATATATTCCCTAATTGTATATTTTAAAAGATTTTTGAAAACAATAGGAGACAAGAAAAATGAAAAATAACGATACACAAAAACAGGAAAGAGTACCGACGCTGACACGTAAGGATGTCGAACGCAAAATGGAAGAGAAACTTTCGGGAAAAAAGATGACCCGCAAGTTAATCGTAGATTCGCTATTTGAATCACTAAGAGAATTAATAATGGAAGCGAGCCCCATCATAAGGATAGAGATCCGTGATTTCGGGGTATTTGAAGTTAAAAAGACGAGACCGAAACCGAAGGCAAGAAATTTAAAAACGGGTGATTTTGTTTTCGTACCGGGCAGAAGGAAGATGCATTTCAAACCGGGAAAGATACTGAAGAACTTCCTTAAAGAAGTACCTGAATAAAATTTAATTCAAATGAACAGCACAGGCAGGAGAGATAAATATCTTGCCATTGATTTTGGATTAAGGCGAATCGGTATAGCAATATCAGACGACTGCAGGTTAATGGCATTTCAGCGAGGTTACATATCCAACGAAAAAGGGGCAGCCGAAGAAATAATAAAATTAGCGAGGAATGAGAATGTTTCCAAAATCATAATCGGGCTTCCGTTAAATTTAAAATCCGGCGAAACACACTCAACATCATCCGCAAGAGAATTCGGCAACAAACTAAAACTGATTTCCGAAAAAGGATCACAGAAAATTGAAATTATTTTTTATGATGAAAGGTTTACAAGTTCGCTGGCGATGCATTATTTACGGGAATCAGGAGTATCAAAGAAGAAGAGGCAAAATAAAGGAATCATTGATTCCATATCAGCACAGATAATTCTCGAAGATTACCTGGCTAGCGAAAAAAATTCCGAATAAAAGATTGTATTTAACAGAGTTATATAAAATAATAGAAGACGGCGAAAATGCCGGAGTAGAATTCAAGCGCAAATTTTCCGAGCCGGAAAAAATCGCAAAAGGCATGATAGCGTTTGCGAATTCGAAAGGCGGGATAATGTTATTCGGAGTAGATGACAACCGTGACATAGTGGGAGTAGAGAGCGAGAAAGAAGAACTTGAACTTATTGACACGGCGGCAAAATTTTACTGCGATCCTGAAGTTGAATACGAATATGAAGTAGTGGGAATAAAGAGCAAGGATGTTGTAGTAGTAAATATACAGGAAAGCAAACGCAAGCCTCACAAACTCATATCGGACAAGACACCTGAAGATTCGCGTGTTTACATCAGAACGAAAGACAAGAGTGTAATTGCATCGAAAGAAACAATCAATCTTCTGAAGCATTCCAACCCCGATTCAAAGCCGCTGATGATTTCATTCGGAAAAATCGAGAAGCAGATAATTGAATACCTCGGTGAAAATGAGAGAATCACGGTAAAAGAATTTAAAAAATTAGCAAACATATCTCACAGGCGGGCTAGCAGGATAATTGTGAATTTAGTGCGTGCGGGTGTGATAACGCTGCACAGGCAGGATGAGTTTGAGTTTTATACGCTGTCCTAAAATAATGATAAATGTAAAATGTAAAATGTTAAATAAAAAAAAAGAAAATACGCAATTGATTTTAAATAAAACGCATATTCAATTATCTTCTTATTAATTGATTTGCTATCAATATTCAGAATCGTTTCAACAATTATCAGCTATAAATGAAGGATAGTGATTTTCAAGATTCCTAAGAGAAATTTCAAGGGTTTGAATAACGTATTTATTATTCACGCTTGGATAATTTTCCAGAAAATCATTTATTGACTTTCCGGCTTCCAGATATTCAAACAATATTTTCACAGGAACGCGGGAATTTCTAAATACAGGTTCACCGCCAAGAATTTCTTTATTTATTATAAAAGGATACTCCAAAATTGTTTTTGTAAAATATAAATCCAATTTAAATTAATTACGATATAAATTAAAAATAACTTACTCAAGTTGACCGTTAAGGGATTAGAAACCGTTAAAACGGTTAAAAATATTGGATTTTATTCGAATCCCCACGACTAAAGTCGTGGGTTGTAAATATCTGATATTGCAATATATTATGAGTACAAACGGTCAACTTGAGTAACTTATAAATTATTTGTTTTAATCATTCGGCATTTATCGAGTTGTGTATTTTCAAAATCTTTTTTTACAAATATGTCATTCCTGCGGGATTGATGACCCCGGAAGGGGTCAAATATTTATAGATTATTTTCGTAATAAATATTCGACCCCGAAGGGGTCGTATATTTTTATAATCCTTTCTATAAATATGTCATCCCTGCGGGATTAGGGAATGGCAAAATGAAAGCCGAAGTTATCGGGCGGCGAGGATTTTGATCACTTTTTTAAGATTTTTTTCGGCTCTGTCCATAATTTCTTCGCCTTCTTTGATGACGTTATTTTTATATTCTTCGTCTTTAATCTGCGGGAGATTAATAAGAACATTCCTGTGCGCGCCCCAGATACCTGTTTCAAGAATTTTCGCACCTACTTCAAGGTCGCTTTTCGAAGAAATATTTCCAACCTTTGCCATTTCGAGAAACCACTGCCAGCATTCATCTCCGAGTCTCATAACTTTCAGCGGGACATCAATTGCTTTTTTCAGTCCCTCCTGCATTTTTCCGGTCCGCAATTTTTTCTCTTCATCGGTATTCTTCGGCATTTTCATTGCGAGCATATAATCGTTAAATGCATTTGTATCGGCATCAATCATAGAAATAAGTTCCTTCATTTTTCCGTGAAGAGGCGGAATAAATTTTCTCATTTTGGAATCGAGATGTTCAAATTTTTTCGAGCCGTAACTCATCCAGCCCATCATAGCGCCGAGACCAGCACCGAGCGAAGCCGCAAGCGCCGAGACACTTCCGCCGCCGGGTGCCGAAGTTCTTGCTCCGACGAGTTCAGTAAAATCCCTAACGGTCATACCTGCGAGCGGTTCCTTAACATCTTCCTGAATCATATATTCAATAATTCTTTTCTCAGGAATGAATTTTGAAATAGAACTCAATCCGAGCCTTTCAATCACGAGACGGATTTTCTGCGCCTCATCTATAATAAATAAATTTTCTTTATTAATATAATAATCTGCCGCGATAAGCATCGCCTCAAGCGGAATGAGACCTACAAGTTCACTGCCGCACACAGCAAGATTCAATTCCTTCGCATCCTTAACACATTCTTCATATACAACGTGCGGAGGTGTGATTTTATAATTATCCAGATTAACAGAGACCTGCGCCATATTATATTCGTCAACATACCATCCGATTGCCTTAATTGCTTTAAGCCGTCCGGGTTCATTTTCACCTCTGCCGTTCTCACGTATATTCAGAGCAATGCGGTGCGCCTGTTCCTTCGTGCCGAGTATATTGACATTATAAGCAATCAGGAAAAATCTTACGCCTGTGACCATTGCACCGAATTTCGGATTAAATTCCTGCGGACCGAAATCGGGTTTCCATTCGGGTTTATAAATTTTATCTTTTATTCCTTCGTATTCACCTGAACGAATTTGCCTGAGCGATTTACGGGCAGGGTTATCGGATGCTTCTTCATATAAATAAACCGGAAGGTTAAGTTCTTTACCGACTCTTTCGCCGAATTTTTTCGAGACCTCAACGCACTCTTCAATCGTAACATTTGCTACGGGTACGAAGGGGCATACATCAACCGCACCCATTCTCGGATGCTCGCCGGAATGAGTTGTCATATCAATCAGTTCGTATGCTTTCTTAGTAAACTCAAACGCTCCTTCGATAACGGATTCCGTATCGCCGACGAACGTAAAAACTGTTCTGTTTGTGGATTTACCCGGGTCAACATCGAGCAGTGTCACGCCTTTAACTTTTCTTACTGCATCGGCACAGGCATTAATAATATCCTGATTTCTTCCTTCCGAAATATTCGGAACGCATTCGATAATTTTTCGCATATAGAATTATAATTTATAAATAATAAAAATACGTTATTATTATTAAAATTTTGAGGGAAAATTCAGGACACGTACTGATGGAGGATTTTCAGAAATTCACCAACGCCATCTTCCTCATTCGTACCGTTCGTCACATAATGAGCCATATGCTTCAGTTCAGGAACGGCATTCTGCAGGGCAACATTAAAGCCTCCGAATTCGAACAAATCCCTGTCGTTATACCAGTCCCCTATCACGGCAATTTCCTCTTTACGGACATTCAGATGTTTTGCGAGTTTCATCAATCCGGTTTTTTTGGTAGTACCTGATTTTCTGATTTCCAGATGATAAACCCCGTATCTTGAACTCGAGCGGTAATACCTTGCAGTAAGAAAAAGTCTGTAAGGGAAATTCATTCTTTTCTGAATGTGCTTAATAATTTTCTTTTCGTTACCGAGCATAATTATTTCAAGGACCTGGTCTTTGTAATTGTCATACGAATCAACGAGTTTATAATTCGAGCCGAGTCTGTACATAAAATCTTTCAGCACCGAATTATCTTCAGTGTAAAGAATATCATCGTTATAGCATAATGCAACCCTCACGTAGTGTTTCGATGCGAGGTGCAGTGCTTTACCGACTTTTTTTTCAGGAATTATTTCTTTAGCGAGAATTGTTCCGTTGAGACCTCTTATGAGTGCTCCGTTAATCGTCATAAAGGGAATTTTTATACCGAGTTCTTTAGCATATCCTGAAACGGAGGAGTGAATTCTCTGGGTTGCAAAAGTAAACAGGACTCCCTGATTGAAGAGTTTATTTACATACTCTTTTGTTTGTCCACCGATTTTATTATCCTGATTAGTAAGTGTGCCGTCAACATCACAAACTACAAGTTTAATATCCTTTAATCTTCTTTTTATCTCTTGTTTAGATAACATTTTAACCAATTTACACACTCCCCTTCTGTGTACAAATATAATTCACGGGGAGATAAATAAAAATGCTATTTCGGGTTTCATATTTAAAGGGCGTGAGGGGGGCGGGGGTAATTTACTTCTATAAATATTGCACTCCTCCGGAGTGCCCCGGAATTTCTTTTTAATAATGCGGTAGGAGTCATTTAATTCTATTCCATTAGTTTTCAATTTCTGCCGAACGATGGAAAAGAATTTTGGTTGCTACGCCTGAGAGACTGTGTGGAAATTAATTGTCAGGCAGTAATAAGCCGTAAAAACCTTCCCAAGCCGGAGCTTGGGAAGGAGTATTTTTGAGTTTTCACACAGTCTCCGGAGCTTGGGAAGGAGTATTTTCTAGTTTTCACACGTTCTGCAAAGCGCAGCAACCGGAGGGAACGTGGAAAATCGGAATAGCGCGGAACATACATTACGCATCAGATTCACTGATGGACACGGAAAAACACGGATTAACACCGCTTTTTATTAATAAAAAAGCAATTTGGTCTCCGGCTTGAGCGGGTTATGAAATATTGAATTAATTCACGGTAGGGTCGTCGGGGAAAGTTGAGATGATGGCATATTTTCCCCCGAGGTCTCTAAGTGATTTGCTCCACAGATCCATATAGTCATCCGTAAATACGTAATCTTCAAATCCTTCAGTTACTATCCAAGAATTTGAATTCAGTTCATTTTCAAGTTGATCCGGGCTCCATCCCGAATATCCGAGAAAAAATCTGAAATCTTCGGGAAATACTTTTCCTTCGGCTATCAGGTTTTTTAACTGTTCAAAATTCCCTCCCCAATAAATTTTATTTTCAATCTCGATTCCGCCATCGAGTATATCTCCGCAGCGGTGAATGAAATTAATTAATTCCGTCTGAACAGGACCGCCTATCATTACCGGAGCATCGAATTCGGGGAAATTATCCAAGACCTTACTGAGTTTCACGTTGAGACGTTTATTAATAATGAAACCCACCGAGCCGTTTTCGTTGTGTTCGGTAAGGTATATGACGCTTCGTTTAAAAAAATCAGTCAACAGGGGTGCCGATATAAGTATTTTTCCTTTTTCGGGTTTTTGTTCGTTATTGTCCATAGTTTAATATCAGAAAATAATTGCAATTCTTAAAGACAAAAATTTCAGATAAGAGATGGACTCATCCGAGGAACGAGTTCATCGTATGAGGTTGGGAAAGAGGTTTTTATGTATAGGTTCGCAAGGGAGTATTACCAGCAGGGACGCAGAGAGAAACCATCCCAAGCCGGAGTCCCGTGGACACGGGATAGACATTGGGAAGGAGTATTTGCGAATTTCAGATAAGAAACACCCTCATCCGATGAACGAGTTCATCGGATGAGGTTGGGGGTGAGTTCATCGGATGAGGTTGGGATACTTTTGGTGC
>CAYWMV010000026.1:0-20786 GCA_964459055.1 uncultured Ignavibacteriaceae bacterium
AAGTACATTTTTGTTATTTGTCATATCAAAAGCACCTTTCAAGATTTAATTTGTATGACCCGAGTTGTATATCATCAGAAAAAGATATGTCCGCCGATGTAATCCTGTTTCTGTTAACAAATGTCCCGTTCATGCTGCCGGAATCCTGAATCGTCATTCTTCCGTTTTCAACTCTTATTACTGCATGATGAGAAGATATGTGAGGGTCGTTAATGATAATATCATTGTCATTAGCCCTTCCGATTGAAACAGTTCTTATTAATGAACCTGCCCTGTTCACTCCTGAAGTCCCGGTTTTCACTTCAAATGCAGTTTCGAAAATGTGACTTAAATCCAGCTGATGATTCCCCAGCCTTAAAATATCATAACGGCTAATTTTAGATTGCTTTACTCTTTGATTATTAACATAAGTTCCGTTCGCGGAATTCAAATCTTCAATTATAACATCGCCGTTGTCGATTATAACCCTTGCATGCATTCTCGAAACAGATGAATCATTGATTTTAAGTTCACATTCCTGTGAGCGGCCTATTTTTATTATTTTCATATTCTAAAATATTTCTGCTGATATTTTCTTTTCGATAGATATCGGCACTTCAAGTTCTATGCCTTTTGCCTCACCAAGTACCTCACCTTCTATTTTGTAAAGCATTTGCTCTCCTTTAATAATATCTTTAAAAATGGCAAGCGTACCCGGTAACAAATCGGAAGTCTTTACGGTTAAAGGCATTACGATCTCAGATGTATCGCGCGCCGGGAGTGTCTGCTTTAAATTCGAACTGCCTTTTCCAATATATGTATCGTTGACGAATAATTCGTATTCACATCTTAGAATATTTGCATCAATACTGTTCTTATTTTTTAAAAGTATGGTTACGAGAAAATCCGCACTCGAAAATCCGATTTTCGATATCCTGATATTTTTGTATCCGATAACTTCGGGTTCATCAAAGAACGAAGAATAAAATAACGAACACCCTGAAAAACCGAACGCAAGCAGCAGAAGTAGTAATACAATTCTTTTCATTTACTGTCAGAGATTATTTTTAATGTATTTATTCAGGTTATTTATTCTGTCTTTTGTGTAAGGGTGGGTTCTGAAAATGTATCCCAGGTCCTTTTCGCCTTCATCACCGCTTATCTTGGCAAGTTTATTAAAGAAATCTATGGCACCTTTTGTATCATATCCTGCTTTGTACATCAGATATGCTCCCCATTCATCCGCTTCAAATTCCTGATACTTGCCAAAAGGCATAGTGGCAAGATTCTGTGCAATCATCGCAAAGTATTCCGCTTCTTCTCCCCCGAACTCTTTTGCCCTGAATAAAATCTGTACCCGCCTCATATTATGCTTTTTATCCTCGTGCGATATTTCGTGCGCTATTACAAATGCAAGTTCATCATCATTTTCAACGGCATTCAATAATCCGGTTGTTACCCAGATGTTGCCGCCTGCCATTGAGAATGCATTAACTTCCTCAGATTCTATTATTCTGAATTTATATGGTATTGATGTTCTGTCCACATAGCCGGCAATTATATTTCCGATACTCTCAACCTTGCTCTGGTCCTGTGATGTGATAGTGACCTGCTGATTGAACTGAGCGGCTATCTGGTCTCCGTATTCGATTTCCTGTTCGTCCGTCAGTTCTGTTGCTTGCCCGAATAATTCGAGAATATCTTTTCCGATAATGAACAACGAATCGAGTTCTTCCTGCGGCTTTGCACTCGGAGTTAATAATAATATTAATACGAGTGTGAAAATAAATTTTACTGTTAATTTTTTCATATATTTATAATTTAATTATTTTTTATTTTATAATATCATATAGTTTCTTTTACTTCTTATTCTCCAGTTCATTTATATTCTTGAGATTTTTTTCTGCCTTATCTGTTTGTTCCTTGCATCCGTTATCAATTACCTTTTTAAAATATTCTTTCGATTTTGAAAAATCACCTTTCTCGTAATTATCCATATAATATATCGCACCGAGTTTCAGAAGTACATCGCAAAGTCTGAAATTGTCTTTCATTAACTTCTGGTAATAGCCCTTACAGTTTTCAAAATTAAATGTTTTGTCTTCAGCCCAGTTGTCCTGTTCAATATAAAACAACGCATTTGCAAAATTGAATAAATCAGAATTTTCAAAATGTTCACCTTGAATTTCAATATCCTGAGCATCCTGATAATAACCGGCTGTTGTATCGTATTCTTTTTTATCGGACTTCGAATAATAACGGGCAAGTTCAACATAATAATTCCTCAGAGCACGGCTGAAAATCGTATCATTATTTCCGTTATTTCTCGATTCGCCGTAATGTTTGGTAATCTCTTTTATATCGGGAATACTCAAATCTTCTTTCCCGTTTTCGTAAATGTTCTTCGCTCTGATTAATGCTCCTTTGAGATAATTCTCCAGCAGAATATTATCAATTATTCTTATTCCGGATACATTGTCCCTGTAATATTTTCTGTAATAATAGTTAACCAGAGTATCACTGTTTTTATATGACTCGAGTGCCAGTATCAGAGCGAGAGCATAGGCTTCTTCTTTATAATTATCGTTCTTGCTGATGTTGAGTAGTTTTGAAGTAATTAATGAATCATTGAACGAGGAATGCAATGTGAAATTCCCGGATATGCCCCTGAATGCAATTATTCCTTCTTTTAAGGTCTTCGGAGGAGTTTTCTCAAGAGAATTGCTTATGTAGAAATAATTATTTTTTTCATAAGTATTTTCAGTATGCGTGATAAACAGAATTCTGTTAATTTTCTCAAATATAACCGTATCTGAATTTGATATATTTACAAAGAAAATCTGAAAAGGAATATCGCTGAATTTATAAGCATTCATCGTCACATGCTCATTGAGTTTAAGTTGTGCATAAGTTTCGGATGCAATGAGCAGTAATAACGGCAATGTAATTAAAAGTTTAAGTTTCGGGCTTAATCTTTTCTTCTTTTTTATCATTTTCTTGTTTGTTCTTGTTTTCTCTGTTTTCTTTTTTCTGTTTCTGTTCTTCTTCCTTCGGTTGTTGCTTAGGCGCAATTTTCGGTTCTTCCTTTGGCGGAGTCGGCGGTATTAAATCCCTCTTAAACAAAATATTTTTAAAGATTATTTTATTATTCTCGAGTTTATACTGCAATTCGTATTCCAGTTTCTTTCCGCTGTCTTCAATTATATATTCGCAGTAATTTTCCTCACAGGATTTCACGGTTATATTTTTCTTTGGATTTTTTAGAAATAATTCCCGTAATGATTCTATGTTGTAAATGGAAGCTTTTCCGTCTATGCCCGTGTAATTGAAATTATTATTTTCAAATTTCACTTTCTTGTCGTTTAATCCCGATTCATATATATATTTAAGAATTACTGTAATATCCGCCTTCACTTTTTCTCTGTCGAATCCTCTTTCGCTCTCTTCTACAACCGAAGTAGTGTCTTTCATATCCGTTGCTTGAGGTTCTTTCGAATAGAAAAAAAGCAAATAAATAATTCCGGCAATGATAAAAAGCAGGATTCCTATGAGAATGTAAAGCAATGAAGAAGATTTATTTTTTTTGCCTGATTCCTCAAAATTTACTTTTGATGTTCCGGTTGTTCTGTTTTTTATGGCGGATTTGTGAATAGCACCCTCAGGAACAGCATTTATTAGTTCTTCCGGAAGGTTCTGGCCTGCAGCCACTTTTACAATCTGAATAGTGATATTATCCGTACCGCCGGCGACATTTGCCATTTCTACAAGCCGGTTACAGGCTTCGAAGGGTTCGGTACTAATTACAGTTTCCATCATTTCACGTTCACTGACCATATTGGATAAACCGTCGGAGCACAAAATCAGGTAATCATTTTCGTAAACAATCATTCCCTTCCTCGCAATATCGGGTGTAAGTGAAGGCGAAATACCGAGTGCTTTTGTGATTTCGTTTTTTCTCGGATGATTTTCCGCTTCGGAATCGGATAATAGTCCCTGGTCAACAAGCGACTGAACAAAAGAATGGTCTTTGGTTAACTGATAAATCTTACTATTTCTTATTATATACAATCTTGAATCTCCTGCGTGTCCGTAAAATATAATTCCGTCTTTTATAACAAGAACAACACAAGTTGTTCCCATTCCTTTCAGGGATGCATCTTCGGTGCTTTTATTGAAAACTGCCCGGTTCGCTTCAGTAATCCCCTCTTCAATTAGGTCAGAAGGAGAAGTAAGATTATTCGGATTACTGAGAAAAACATTCTTAATTGTTGAAGCGGCAAGTCTCGAAGCAATTTCTCCTCCGACGTGACCGCCCATACCGTCGCAGACAACGAATACATATCCGAACGGACATTCAAAACTTTCCATGTAATCTTCATTCCGCTGGCGTACCCTGCCGAAATCTGTTTTGTTGCCGAAAACGATATTGAAACTTTCTGAATTCTGATTATACATAATTATTCTGTTAATTATCCTTTTAAAAATTGTAATGCAGTATTTCCTATTTTTATAATATCACCGGGTTTCAGAACAGATTTTGTTATTCTGTAATTGTTAATATATGTTCCGTTGGTGGATTTTAAATCCTCAATAAAATATGTATCATTTTGCTTGTATATAACTGCGTGTTTTCTTGAAACGATGTTTTCATTTAAGATGAGATTGCCTTCAGTTCTTCCTATCAGAAGACCTTCATTGCCTATTTCCATTTCACTCCCCGCCTGAAATCCCTCTGTAATTCTTATCTTTCCCGGCATTGTTTCCTGAAGATCAGTACCGGATTGCTGTTCGGGAAATGTATTCAGAATCTGTGTCCTCCTTCTGATATCAACCGGTTTAACACCGGTACCTATCACTGTTTTACTCAGAGTGTTTAATTCCTTTTCCAGATTGGAAATTTTCTGTTTCTCGCTTTCGGATACTGTCTGCTGACTTTCAAGTTTTGATAATAAGGATTCATATTCTCCGAATAACTGATTATATCTGTTCTTGTTTTCTTCTGCTTCCTTTATCCTTAATGCCGTTTCTTTTTCCTTCTCCGTACGGAATTTCTGTTTCTTTTTTATATTAAGAATCAGAAATATTATCAGTGCGGTAATTATCACTCCTGCCGCTATCAGTGCATATAAAAATTCGTTTGTTTTCCAGAATGATTTTGCAGGAGCATTTTCTGTAAGTTTTTCAGGTGCTGTATAGACGGTATCCGAACTGAATATCTTATCATCATAATTAATTTCGACAGTAACACTTATATCCTGATTTTCTTTTGCATAACTCCAGTATTCGAGCAGATATTCATCCTTTATCCTGTCATATATCATCGGTATAATTTTGCTGATATCTTCCGGTCCTTTGATTTTGTAATATTTTCCGTCCTTCGATGCCCTGGCGATTTCTTCCATATTCATCAGGGAACCTTTTGTTTCGTTCTGTTCTTTTATGGAGCCGATCGTAAATACAGTTACTCCGGTGTTTCTGATTTCCTTAATACACCTGTCAAGTTTATATTCTGTTCCGTTATCATCTCCGTCACTGATGATAATAAGAATTTTCCTTTTTGGCGTTTCCTGCTTGTTCAGCCATTCAACCGCTTTTACGACACTCTTGAATAATTCCGTGGAACTTCCGCCTGTTGTTAAGTCATTTATGTTATTTCTTAAAACTTCTCTGTCAGTTCCGAACTCACTTTTTTTAAAAAAATCGTCATGAAAGTAAGCAAGTCCCATCTTGTCAACATCTCTGAACTTTGAAATTGTTTTTAACAGTCCCTGTTTCACGTTTTCGAGAGGTGCTCCGTCCATCGAATTTGATGCATCCATTGCAAAACATATAAGCATTCCTTCGTCCGAATCATAAAATATTTTCGAACCCGGAGTCACTTTTTCACCGGTTTCTTTTTCTGTAATCCTGAAGTCGGATGAATCAAGGTCCTTTATAGGATTGCCTTCTTCATCCAGAAAACTGATATACAATTTATTCCTCTGGAATTTCGAAATGTCAATATCCCTGATTAAAGGAGGCAAAGGTTTCACCTGCGATTTTTTTTCTGTCTTTTCAATCTTGTTATCGGATTCGTTCTTCTTTTCATTATTACCGCCTGACTGTGAATTCAGCATTGCAAATGAAAAAAAGAAAATACATAAAAAGAAAAATATTCTTTTCATATTTTCATCCCCGTTTTCAATTAACTGTTCTTAATTTTAATTCTGCTGTTCCGATACGGATAATATCACCGTCATTTAATTCCGCTTCCTCAATTTCTGTTCCGTTAACGAAAGTTCCGTTCGTTGACAATTCATCTTTGATTTTTAATTTACCCGACCTGTAAAGTATCATACAGTGAGGACTTGAAACTGCAGGGTCATTTATTACGATATCACCCTGCCCGCCTCCTGTGATTAGATTGCGCCCTTCAAAAAGTCTGTAATCATCCCCTTCAGGACGACGGCTGAATGTTATCAGCCAGCCGACAATTTTTCTTGACGGTCTTATTTCTTCTTTGCCTCCCTCTTCCTGCTTGGCACCCATTATAACCGTTTTTTTTCCTGCTGATGCAGCCGGCGGGATGCTGCTCTGGTCTATTACGGTATTCTTCATGGAATCTTGTGAATTGTCCGAATAAGATACAGTCGGATTTGAGTGAATTGTCGCACCTATTTTTTGTGCCAGTTCAGGCGACGGACATATTGGACAAATATCATACTTCGCATCGTATATGTGCCCGTTCGAACAGATTTTAGTCCCTGTATTAAAAGGAGCACCGCATACTATGCAAAATTTTGAATCGTTGCTGTTGACGGAATTGCATTTTGGACAGTTCATAATATGATAATTTTAATTAGATAAATTTTTATTTAAAAAACCCCGCAATATTTTCCTCCATCTCCGGTTAACATAAATATTCATTTTTTATTAAAAATATAAAAAACAGATATTATATAAAAGAAACTTAATTAAAGTAAATTCAGTGTTCTTATACCCTGAATTAATAGATTTCTACACTATCAGCAGTTCCTTCCGCAATATTTCCAGTGCCATTTTTGCAGCCCTTAGTTTATTGTTATCTCTTCTGTTGCCGAATAAATATTTCCTCGAATACTGTTTCTCTTTACTCGAAAATCCGATGTAAACGAGGCCGACCGGTTTCTCTGAACTTCCGCCTTCAGGTCCGGCAATGCCGGTAATGGAAAGTGAATAGTCTGAACCGAACATTTTCCTGACGTTTAATGCCATTTGCAGTGCAACCTCTTCGCTAACGGCTCCTTTTTTCTGAATTAAATCCGTGTCAACTTTCAGAATATTTATCTTTGATTCGTTTGAATATACATTCACACCGCCGAGAAAATATTTCGAACTGCCGCTTATATCTGTAATCAGTGATGCAAGCAGTCCTCCGGTGCAGGATTCAGCTGTTGACAGTGTAAGATTTTTTTCAGTCAGAATTTTTCCTGCAATTTCCTCAAGTAAGTCATCATTATATCCGAATATATAATCTCCTATTTTTTCTTTTAATTTATTTTCTACTATTGTCAATTTTGCTTTTGCGTGTTCTTCATCAGATGCGCAGATATCAATTCTTAATCTCACTCCTGTAGGCGAAGGAAGAAATGCAAGTTTATCATCACCCGTTAGTTGTTTTATATCACCTATCAACTCAAATAAAGATGATTCACCGATTCCTGTGGTTAATATTGTCTTAGATTTAATCACGTAATCAATTTTATCTGTAAATTTTTCTCTCAGCATCGGTATCACAGAATCAACAAGCATCGGTTTCATTTCAAACGGAACACCGGGAAGTGATATGAAATGTTTTCCTTCTTTTTCAAAATACATTCCCGGAGCAGTGCCGTTCCTGTTCCATATAATCATAGCATTCTTCGGAACGAGCGCCTGTTCCCTGTTTATTTCCGGCATTTTGATTCCCCTGCTTTTAAATATATTCCTTACGTTTTCCAGTACATTCTCATCCGTAATAAGTTCATCTCCGAAAAATTCAGTCATTACAGGCTTTGTTAAATCATCGTGAGTAGGACCCAGTCCGCCGGTGATTACAGTAACATCAAAGTTTAAAAGTGAATCGTTCAGTTCGGCAACCAGTTCTTCCTTAGTATCTCCTATGGTAATAATTTTTTTAACAGGGATTCCGATTGAAAAAAGTTTTTCGGCGATAAACTGGGAATTAGTATTGGATATTTGCCCAATTAGAATTTCATCCCCTATCGAAATTATTTTTGAATTCGGCATTTTTAGATTAATTTGATTAATAAAACAATTAAATAGGAAATAATTCCAGCATAAATGCCCGCTACCGCGTCATCCATCAGCACTCCAAAAACATTTTTCATACGGTCAAAATATCCTGCAGGCTGTAATTTAACAATATCAAAAAAACGGAACATAATAAAAGTGATAATCACACTTATTAATCCGAGAGGCTCAGTAAATCCGTTTAGTAATTTAAATACAATAAGGGTTACCCACATTCCGACAACCTCATCTATTACAAGTACAGAGGGATCGTCACCAAATTTTTTCAGCATTTTTGATGCTGTCAGCAGGCAAAGGATAAAACACAATGAAGCTGCAAAAGATAAAATGAATACGTCGTCAAAACCGGGAATAAGAAGGAATAATAACGCAAAAGCACTGCCAAAAGTACCGCTCGCTTTCGGAATATACCCCGTAAAGAATGCACTGTTGAAGATATCCGAAAAAAAATCGATTTTCACAGATTCATCTATGATCTTTTTTTCTTTAATTAACCTCATTCGTTTTGATTTTTTTTAACACATAATCCACACCTGTATAAACTGTTATCAATGTTACCGTCAGAATCAGTATGTAATTAATCTGAGAATTATAAAGAAAATTTGCAATTTCCGTTTTGATTTTGATATTATCGACATATGTCAAAATGAACATTAACCCAAGGATTATAAATATATACGTCATCTGAAGAAATGTCTTCACCTTTGAAATGTAAGAAGTTTTTAACGTAACGCCTTTGTATTCATCATATGACCTTAATAAGGTAATTAACAAATCCCTAATCGCAATGAGTATGAGCATCCATAAAGGCATTATTCCCTTGAGATAGAAAAATATAAATGCGAAAGTTGTAAGAACTTTGTCTGCAAATGGATCAAGAAAAATTCCTGTTTTTGTAACTGATTTATATTTTCTGGCATACCATCCGTCGTACCAGTCTGTTATGGATGCAATTATATAAATTATAAAAGAAAGCCGAAAGAATATAGGATTGTCCTGCAGAGCGAGATACAGAAAAATCGGAGATAATACTATTCTAATTACCGTTAACTGATTCGGGAATGTCATTCGAAACAAATAAATTAAAATGGCAGGTCTTCTTCAGACTCTTTATCCGGCTCCGGGATCGGAGTTTCTTCCGGTTTATCGTTTACGCCCGTTCCGGCTGCGTAACCGCCATCCTGCCTGCTGTCAAGCATTCTCATATCATTTATGACGATTGATGTTGACCATCTTTTTTGACCATCTTTCTCAAATTCGGAATATTTTAAGCTGCCTTCACAATAAATAAAACTTCCCTTCTTTAAATATTTATGTATTATTTCGGCTAATTTCCTCCATGCGACTAACCTGTGCCATTCGGTTTTTTCAATTTTATTTCCTTTTTCGTCTTTATATGAACTGTTAGTTGCAAGAGAAAAGCTGCAATACGGAGCTCCGTTTGAATGATATTTTAATTCAGGGTCATTGCCCAAATGCCCAATCAGGATTACCTTGTTAATGCTTTTTGCCATAGATTTAATTTATTTTTAATAAATGAATTTTGTTTTTCTCAAGAATATAAATATTATCACTCTCCGTAACTGTGATATCCGATAAATTTTTTTTATTCAGTTCTGAGGGTAAGAATATTTTTTTCTGATATGCATTTTTGTTAACATCGTATGTTATTATTCCCGTTTTCGTCAGAATATACATCAGATTCGTATTAACCGTAACTGATATTATTTCCTCGGAGGGAAATTCCGAAATGAAAGTGCCGAAATTATCGTATCTCAATACGGAATTTTTATGCCTGTCGAAAATGTAAATATTATTTTTTGAATCTCTCACGATTTTTACCGGATTAACCAGTGCTCCGGACACGGACTGATAACTGCCGAAATATGAAACAGGAACAAGTGAACCGGAAAACAGGACTACTTTCGGATTATCCCCGTCAACTACATACAAGTCCGAAGAATTTACCGGAACAGCACAGACAGGTTTTCTAATTTTGTATTTGTCTTCAATTATTTCCGTATCGGTAAGCAGAGCAGAAACAAATCCGAGATTAAGGTCAAATGTCTGTACACGGCTGTTCAATATATCCGAAACATAAATATTTGTTCCGTTGGATGCATCTATGTGAGTCGGTGAGAAAAACTCGCCGTTATTCCATCCCTTTTTTCCTGCCCTTTTTATTTCCTTAAGTTCAGAAGTGTATTTTATTATTTCCGAGTTATCGCTGTCGAGTACGTATATGAATCCCTTGCCGTCTGACGTAACCGATACTGCATTGTCGAATTTTCCCGCAGATTTCTCGATGAATAAAGCAGTATCACTCTGTCCGATGCAATCTGCTGTGTTAAAAATCAGATACAGTAATAAAAATCCGGTGAATATTCTCATCTGATTTACTTTAACGGAGTTTTAAAAAGAGTGAAAAAATACTGGGGAAATATTCCGAAAATAAATGTTAATACTGTTGCAACAAGAACCGATAACGACGGCATTGAATCTACTTTATACACCTCTTCAACAGCCGGCGGACTAAACCACATATTGACAACGATTTTCAGATAATAATATAAAGATATTACGCTAAGAAGTATAGCAGATATCGAGAGCCAGATTAAATTAGATTGTATCGCTGCATAAAACAAATAGTATTTTCCCCAGAATCCTGCAAACGGAGGAATACCGCCGAGTGAGAACAGAAATATCGTCAAGGGTACTGCCAGTTGAGGATTAGTTTTCGCCAGCCCTTTATAATCATCAATGCTGACATTCCTGAATTCATTAATTCCTTCAGCAGGTTTTTCTATTAAAGTAACGATTATAAATGCACCCAACTGCATCAGCGTGTATGCGAAGAGGTAAAATGATACACTTTTCAGGGATAAATCATTCACTGCTGCTATTCCGACAAGTATATAACCTGCACTCGCTATTGACGAAAACGCCAGCATTCTTTTAATATTAGTCTGAACCAATGCCGTTACATTACCGACGAGCATAGTCAGAAGTGCAATAATA
This sequence comes from uncultured Ignavibacteriaceae bacterium, assembly GCA_964459055.1. Lineage (GTDB taxonomy): Bacteria > Bacteroidota > Ignavibacteria > Tepidaquicellales > Tepidaquicellaceae > Tepidaquicella. Next base: position 11,269 of record CAYWMV010000026.1, read on the forward strand.
CTGAAAATCATTCTGTAATTTTCACCTCCAAAATAAACAATAAAGGGTGCAACCGTTCCCACAGCGGCTATTTTTCCTGCCGTTGACATCAGTCCTGTAATTGACGTAGGAGCACCTTCATAAACGTCGGGCACCCAGAGATGAAACGGGAAAAGCCCCATCTTAAAGAATAATCCGATGATGAAAAACATTGCGCCGACAAGAAATACCGGGTTTTTAAAAACTACTGTATCCTGCAGTATTCTTGCATAACTCATAGAACCGGTAACTCCGTAAATTAAAGATATACCAAACAGAAGGAATCCTGTCATAAATGCACCGAGAAGAAAATATTTTAATGCACTTTCATTAGATTTTAATCTCTTCCTCAGAAAACCCGCTAAAATATAAAAACTGAATGACATCAATTCGAGTCCGATGAAAACGGATATCAGATTATATGCCTGTATCATTATTAGCATTCCCGTTGCAGAAAATAAAACAAGAGAATAATATTCTATGAAATTAATTTCTTCTTTTTCGATGTATGCTTTTGCCGACACAGTGCTTAAAGTAACTGCAAATAAAGCAATTATGGAAAAAATTGTTGTTATATTGTTGACTCTGAGGAAATTGTTGTAGATAAGATAATCTTTATCAAGATAGCCGAATGAATAATACATCGCAGAAATCAGAACAATCAATGTAAAAGTATAAACTATTTTCGTCTGTTTTCTGAATACCGAACCTATTAATACAGTAATGATCGCCGAAACTGCCAGTATCAGCAAGGGTATGGAACTCTGTATATCAAATATTTTTACCATATACTTCGATTAATTTGAACTTGTCAATTTCTGTTTTAAAAACAGGGGTTTTATGTAATTCAACAACACTAAAATAAATAACAAACCCAGCAACGAACCGATAAAATCTGCAACAAAATCAAAAAATTCGGCGGAACGATTTGGAACCAGTGCCTGATGCAATTCATCAAGTATCGCATACAAATTTGTAAAAATTAATGAAAAAACCAATGGATTTCCCGAAATTAATGATTCTTTTCTGAAATTTGAAAAAGATAAATAAAATAACAGGTATGCAAAAAAATATACCCCAAGATGAATCAGTTTATCATTTAATTCAAATCCCAGTTCAGGCAAATTATCTCCGGGTACTGATGATAATATAAATATCAAAATCAGATATAATATAATCGGTAAATGATATTTGAGAAATCTCTTATCCAATACGCAGTTCATTTTTAATCTGAGGAATTAATTCAATCAAATCACCTGCCAGGGTAGAATTACATCCTGATTCCCGAAACAGAATATCACCGCACCTGCCGTGGACATAACACCCGAATAACGAAGAATTAACTGCATTACCTGAAATGGAAAAAGCAGAGGAAATAATTCCGGATAGGACATCACCGCTGCCAATAGTGGCTAAATTCTCCCTGCCCGTAGAATTAATGTAAAAATATTCTCCGTCAGTTATTACCGTTGGTGAATTTTTCAGGACAAGAACAACATTGTTTTCCACAGCAAATTCCTTAGCGGAATTATATATATCTTTTTTTATCTTTTCAGCAGAAATTCCGCTTATAACGGAAAATTCACCGTAATGCGGAGTCAGGATTACTTTATTTTTCTTTTTTCTGAAAATTCCGGTATTGTTTTTAATTGCATTCAGTCCGTCTGCATCTATAATAAAATTATGGTCGAACGTATTCAGTATTTTTAAAATAAGTTCCTGCGTCTCTTTATCTCTGCCGATACCCGGTCCGATTAATGTCGCATCACTCCATTGAATTTTTTCGGAAATTAATTTAAATCCATCTTTCGAAAGACATCTGCTTTTATTCTCAGGTAATGGAATTGTAACAACTTCAGTAGTTTTAATTTCAAGAATATTATTGATTGACTCTGGAACACCCGCAATAACGGCGCCGCTTCCTGTTCGCATCGCAGCCATCGCACTTAAACATACTGCACCGGAAAATCCGGGCTTACCGCCAAGAATAAATAACTTTCCGTTTGTATATTTGTTTGAATTAATGTTTCTTGGAGAAATGATTCCTGAAATATCCTTTTTCTCTGTTTCAAAAATCTTTCTGCTGTTGAATTTATCAAATTCGGTTTCAGGAATTCCTATGTCAACCGTTTTAATTATTCCGCTCATTACCCTTCCTTCGCCGAACAATGAATTAAATTTTTTACCGGACATGGAAATTGTCATATCAGCCTTTAAAAGGTTGCCTCCGTCATTGTAATCTTTCAGACCGCTTACTGTATCAACCGCAATTGTTTTTTTATTCTTAAGAGAATTTAAATAATTAAATATTTTTCTCAGATGAATGTCAAGTTCACCTTTGAATCCGACACCAAAAACCGCATCGATAATCAGAAATTTATCAGAAATTTTATTTCCATTAAGATATTTTCTGAAATTGCTTAAGCCTTTAATTTCCTTGAAGAACAAACTATTTCTTTTAAGATTAAGTAATATCCTGTAATTTATTAAAGCATCACCTTTGAGTTCTTTAAAATTATAAAGTGAAATTACGTGAATATCAGTCTCTTCCGTAAGTAAATGCCTCGCAATAACAAATCCGTCCCCCGCATTATTGCCTTTTCCCGTCAGCAGAAAACACTCTTTTATTTTGTTCTTTCTTATGTATTTTCTTATCAGACGTGCAGAATTCGCACCCGCGTTTTCCATTAATATTATCGGGGGTGTATCCGTATTTCGGATTATTTTTGTTTCAGCCTCTAAAACCTCTGAATTAAAAAAAACACTTCTCATTTAATGCCGATACTTTTTAGCATATTACTGATAGTGTTAATACGGTTGGCTGATTTGAAAATCGCAGCACCTGCGACGAACATATCTGCTCCCGACTCTTTCACCTGTTGTATATTAGATTCATCAATTCCTCCGTCAACTTCAATAATAGTTTTAAAATTATTCAAGATTATTTCCTCTTTTAATTTTTTTATCTTTTTCAAACTGCTTTCAATAAATTTCTGACCGCCGAAACCCGGATTTACACTCATTATTAATACAAAATCAAGTTCAGGTAATATCTCGTATAAAAATTCTGCAGGTGTTGATGGATTTATTGCAGTTCCTGCTTTTACTCCTCCGGACTTAATGAGGTTTATAGTCCTGTGGAGATGAACATTATTTTCAAAGTGGATTGAAATGTAATCTGCTCCCGCTTTAATGAAATCCATTATATATTTATCTGGATTTTCAATCATCAGATGAACGTCAAGCGGTAATTCGGTAATTTCATTCACTTTTGATACAATCATAGGTCCGTATGTTATGTTAGGAACAAAGTGACCGTCCATAATATCGCAGTGAATACCATGTACTCCTGCTTTTTCTATAGATTTTATCTCTTCCGATAATTTTCCAAAATCCGCTGATAGTATTGAGGGAAATATACCTTTCATAATATTATATTTATTTTTCTGGGTCCGGTTTTTGTTTTTCTTTCTTCTCTTTCGGCTTATCCTGCTTGTCTTTGCTATCCTTGTTGTCTTCCTGTTGTTTAGGCTCTTTTGCGGTTGGCTTGTCATTATCAGATGAAATTTCATCTTCTTCCGGAATTTCGATTTTTGGTCTTACTTTGGTAACGAAGATATCCACTGCAGTATTCTCAAGTGCAGATTTATCCTTCTTCGGATACTGGTCAACTACCTGTCCCGAAGGTAAATCACTCGGCTGATATGTAACTTTTCCTACTTTTAGCCTTCTTTCAAGTATTAAACGTTTTGCTTCATCGAGAGTTTTTCCTACAAGGTCAGGAATAATAATATTTCCAATCTGCGGTCCGTTACTTACAATAACATCAATTTTTGTTGATTTTTTTACTTTACTGCCGGGTTGAATAACCTGATTTATCACGAAATCCTCCGGAAACTGGTTCGAAAATTTTTTTACGATCGAACCGATGTCAAGTCCCCTCTGTTCCAGAGTGAATTTTGCATCACGCATTGACCTTCCTGATAACTTCGGAACTTCTACCATCTGTTCTCCTCCGCATACTACGAGATAAACTCTTCTGCCGCTTTTTACTATCTGGTCTGCAGGAGGATTATGCTCGAGAATTATTCCAATCGGTTTTGTATCATCGTATCTTACATCTCCCTGTTTTACATTGAGACCCGCATCCTCAAGTATTCTTTTTGCATCATTGAACTGGAGTCCGACAACATTGGGTACGGTATTTAGTTTCGAATGTTTAACATACCAGGGCATAGCAAGATAATTAAAGAAAAGCAAAAAAATGAATACTCCCGCAATTATAATGCCTATTTTCTTAACCATGCATTAATCTAATTAACTTAAATGAAAAAAGAAATTTATTAATTAATTATGTAATTAAACATAAGAAATTCTTATAATTTTATCCGATGATCTCTTTTAAATCTGCAAAACTGATATAAGTTTTTAGAATATTTTAAAATATTTAGATGAAAACAGCATTTTTATTAAAAATTAATAGAATTTTTAAGGTGTGAATATTACTTAAATTGATTAAATGTATTATTTTTAGTATATTTATGAATATTTCATAAATAAATTTTTGGAGAACATTAATGAAAGCGTTAAAAAAGAATTTTGTTTTTTTAATTGGGGTATTAACGGTTTTTCTGTTGATTGGATTTATTGGATGCTCTTCGCCTGAATTGACTACAGGAAAACTGGCTTTCCAACAGAGGGATTTTGCAAAAGCGGAAGAAAATCTCAGAAAAGGACTCGAAGTAGATAAGAATGATGCTGAAGGATGGTATATGCTGGGTGTTAGTCAGACTGAACTCGAAAAATTCGAACAGGCAAGAGTATCATTTCAGAACAGTCTAAAAATATCAAATGTTTATGCGGACGAACTATTTGATTACTGGCTGTTAAAATATAAAGCCAGTATTGATAATTTCAATAACGCAGTCGGTAAGGATTCTGCAACTACATATAAAAATCTTACCGAAGCAATCAAATATGCAACTGCTGCTATAAATATATTGCCTGATAGTCTGGAATCTTACAGAATTATCGGTGACTCTTATTATTACATGCAGCAATATGAGAAATCAGCCGAAAATTATAAGATTGTGTACGATAAAGGAAATAGAGAAGATGACGCAATCAGCCTCGCTAAGGTATATTACAAAATAGGACTGAATCAGAGACTCAATAATCAATATGATGAATCTATTGCATCATTCCGGTCAGTTCTTGACCTTGTCAATCTGCCTAAAGATAACATTTATTACATCTCATCAGAATTAAATATCGGAATAAATTATTATCAGGAAGCACTTGAGTTGTCAAAGATCGAAGGCGGAGATTACAAATCTAAATTAAGAGAAGCAATAAAATATTTCGAACCGCTTAAATCTGTTAAGGATAAAGATTTTCTTAAAGATTTATACGAATATTTATACAATTCATATCAGGCACTCGGAGAAGATGCTAAAGCAGACGAAATTATGAAGTTGAAAGAAGATTTAATTAAATAAGAATGGAACAGCAAAACACGACACCTGTTTCTGTGCCAAAAAAGAAAACAAATTGGCTGTGGATAATTCTTATAATCGTTCTGGTGGTTTCATTCCTCTTTGCAGGTTTTGCATTTATAGCCTTCACGAAAGCTTTATTTACGGGATTCGATTCAAAGCATCAGTATGAATATCAGGGTAAGGGAAAAGAAAAAATCGCCGTTGTTGATCTTGACTATACTATATATTTTTCCGAAAACCTTTCAAGGCAGTTTAAGCAGTACCGCGAAGACAATAGCATAAAGGCAATTATCCTGCGGGTAAATTCGCCCGGAGGAGGAACAGCAGCATCACACGAAATGTATGAGGAAATTAAAAGAACAAGGGACTCCGGAAAGCCAGTTATTGTATCGGTAAGTACGCTTTGCGCAAGCGGTGCATATTATGCCTCCTGCGGAGCAAATTACATCGTTGCAAATCCGAGTTCACTGGTCGGGAGTATCGGTGTAATTTTGCAGTTCGTTTCTTTTAAAGACCTGGCTGATAAACTCGGTATTAAAGACATTACAATTAAAACAGGCGATTTAAAAGATACAGGAAATCCCTTGAGGGATGTTAATGAAAAAGATATCGCTTATCTGCAGGATGTTATCAACGACAGTTATGAGTTATTCCTCGAAATAGTTTCCAAAGAGCGGAAAATTAATATTGACTCTTTAAGAGAAATAGCAAACGGAAGAGTCTTTACTGGAAGACAGGGTCTAAAACTTGGGCTGATTGATACTCTCGGGACATTTGAAGATGCAGTGAAGATCGCCGCCGGATTTGCGAATATAGAAGGCGAACCTAAACTTGTAAAAGAAAAATCTCGGAAATATTTCATGGAAATTCTTCTCGAAGGTCTTTCAAAATCGGGTTTTGGGAAAGTCACTGATATCGTGAATGAGGAATTTATAAACAAACCTCTCATTCAGTATAAATTTGAACCTTAAATAATCAAATATGACTAAAGCACAAATAATATCACAAATATCAGAAGCAACGGGAATAAGTAAAAAAGAAACCGAAATTGTGGTTGAAGGTTTTATTAGCGTTATTATTGAAAGTTTGAAGGAAAATGAAACAATAGAAATAAGAGGATTCGGAACATTCAAGAATAAAGTAAGAAACCCAAGAATGGCAAGAAATCCGAAAACAGGAGAAACAATTGAACTTAAAAAAAGATACATTCCATTTTTTAAAATTTCAAAAGAATTTAAAAAAATCGTATTAGATTCTTTAACATAAAAAAATTAAAAGGAGATAAATATTAATGCCTTGCGGTAAAAAAAGAAAACGTGCGAAAATGTCAACGCACAAAAGGAAAAAAAGACTTCGCAAGAACAGACATAAAAAGAAAATCTGATATACTTCTTACTATAAGCCGGGTTCACCGGCTTTTTTTATTTATTTGATTCTTACGATAGGAATAATCAGGCAAAGATCGAATTTTACCGGTTTAATTTCCTTTGAACTGAAAAAGAGTTTAAATATTGTTGTCCAAGACTATAACGAATTCCCCTTTCTCTTTTATCCGGTTGAGGTTAACAGATAATTCCTTTACTTTTCCCCTTATTATTTCCTCGAATTTTTTTGTTAATTCCCTGCATACTGCAATTTCCCTGTTACCAAAATAAGTAGCAAGTTCACTCAGTGTTTTCCTGATTCGGAATTTTGATTCGTACAAAACTATAGTCATTCTGATATTTTTCAGTTCATTATAGACATTTTCTCTTCCCTTTTGAGGTAAAAATCCCTGAAAATAAAATTCATTTGTGTTAAATCCCGACAAAATAAGTGCGTGTATCAGTGAATTTGCTCCCGGAACAGGTATAACCTTAATATTATTCTTTATGCACTCCGATACGAGAATACCGCCCGGGTCGGATATACAGGGAGTTCCTGCATCTGAGATAAGCGAAACGGTTTTGTTGCATTTCAGTTCTTCTATAATTTTGAATGTTTTGTTCTTTTCAACCCGGGAATAAAAAGTAACCATTTTCGTGTCTATTCCGAATGTCTTTAAAAGAAAACCTGATACTCTGGTATCTTCAACAGCAATAATATCAGAATTTTTAAGAATATGAATTGCCCTGACGGAAATATCATCAAGATTTCCGATGGGAGTTGACACTACATACAGAGTGCCTTTCTCCGGCATTGAAATATATTCCTGCAGAAATCTGTAATTATCTGTCAAGTTATTAATTTATCGTGAATTAATTTTATCAATTATTAATATTTTAAATATAGTTATATTGCATAATAAAATAAACTGATTTCAATTATATGCTGGTAATAGGAAAGAACCCGATACTCGAAATTCTGAGAAGTGAGCCGAGAGAATTCAATAAAATAATTTTGTTGAAGACATTAAAACCGGAACCGAAACTCAGGGAAATTGCAAAACTTGCTGAAGAAAGCAAAATTAATCTGCTTTACCTGAATAAGTCTGAATTTCTAAGATACTTCAACAGAAAAAATAAAACCGAGGGAATAACTCAGGGAGTTGTGGGATTTATAAGGAATTTCCAGTATTCCTCCTTGCACGAGATTGTCGAAAACTGTAAAAAAATAAAGAGTCCGGTAATAGTCATGCTCGATGAAATTACCGACCCGCACAATCTTGGAGCAATAATAAGGTCAGCGTTGTGTCTCGGAGCAGACGGTATTATAATTCCGAAAAACAATTCAGCGGAAATTAATCATACATCACTGAAAGCATCATCGGGTGCGGCAAAACTAATTCCTGTAGCAAAAGAAACAAACCTGATTAATTCGATAAGATTTCTTAAACAAAACGGTTACACGATTATCGGCGCTGATGCATCAACCAATAACCTGATTTATGAAGTTGATATGAAAAAACCCGTCGGACTCGTTTTAGGAAGCGAAGGTAAGGGAATAAGAACTAATCTCAAGGGATATTGTGATTTACTTATCAGGATTCCGATTATTCCGAAAATTGATTCTTTAAATGTTTCTGTTTCTTCGGGTATTATTCTTTATGAAATATTCAGACAGAAAAATGTCAGGATTTAGGATTGTTGTCTGGCTTTTCTTTCCAGAACCTTTCAATGTATTTTTTATGCAGAGAACTGACAGAAGTTAATAGAGTAAGAATAAGTATTATTACACTGATTATAATTACAAGACCCCATATTACAGTTTCCAAATAATCTCCCTTTTAAAGATGATTTTTAAACCATTCAAGAATTAAGTCGTTTATTCCCGGAAAATCGACCATTAATTCCTTACCGTGCTTTTCAGATTCAAACTGTTTGTATTCTTTCGGTTCCATAAGGTAATTATCGAAAATTACTTGCGATTCTTTAGCATAATTCCCGTCTTTCGTACCGCATATCAGCATACCGTTCGGAACTCTTGGAATTACTTTAGCACCCAGTAACTCTTCGTGATTTCCCGTTAATTTTTCATAAGTGTATTTCCCAAGAGATATTGCTACAAATGATTTCACACCGAGATAATAAGCACCGTTGAGTGCAAGTGCAGCACCTATTGATGTACCGGCAATCCCAATTCTCGAAGGGTCGAGTTCTTCCCTGTTTCTTGCCCAGGTTATAACTGCTTCGAGGTCTTTCGGAGTCTGCTGAATATCCGACAGCAATTCCTGAACCGGGACTTTCGCTTTATCGGATTTTCCGTGACTGCGGATATCATATCTTATTACATTGAAACCCCGTTTAATCAATCCTCCGATTAATTCATCGGTCCATTGTTCTTTAGATGAATTAAACTGATGAATAAGTATAATAAGAGGTATTTTGGTTTCTGTTTTTTCTTTTTGCGAATAGTAATCGGCATATATTTTAAGTCCGTCTCCGGACTGGAATATTATCTCCTCTTTATTTGCATCCGACAGTACGGATTCACCGTCTTTTTTATCTCCGCAGGATGACAGAATAATTGAAAATAAGATTATGAGCAGTAATAATTTTTTCATTTGTTTTTGTTATAAATAAC
>CAYWMV010000027.1:0-20129 GCA_964459055.1 uncultured Ignavibacteriaceae bacterium
AACAAAATTTATCACATCCCCTCATCACGCTTATCCAGGCTGTAATGCCCTCCCTTCTCACCGGTAAAATATCATCGTAGGTTTCGACTTTTGAAAGTTTAACTGCAATTCCTTTCTCGCCGGTTTCAACAGAATTTTCAATTAGTTCGGGCAGTTTTCTGTATTCATCAGGACCAACTATTAAATCAACAATTTTGCTTCTGTTCAGTAAATCTTCCCTTAATCTCTCTGCCATGCAACCGAGAATACCGATAACAATATTCGGATTCTTCCTCTTGTAATATGAAAGCGCCTTTAATCTGTTGTGAATTTTTATTTCTGCATTTTCCCTTACACTGCAAGTATTGAGCAAAATTACGTCGGAATTGCCTATATCTGCAGTCTCATTATACCCGTAATCCCCGAGTATGCTCATTATAATTTCAGTATCGGAAAGATTCATCTGACATCCGTATGTTTCGATGAAAATGCTCTTTCCGTTTGTAATTTCGGGATTAATTCGTTTTTGTGCCTGCGGATTATTTATTATTTCAAACAGATTATCTTTCATTGCTACTTCAGCACCTTACCCTTTATGTCAACTAAAAACTGTTCAGCAATTTCTGCAATTCCTTCCGCATCCATTTTCAGCATTTGATATAATTCTTCGGGTTTCCCGTGCTCTATAAATTTATCCGGTAATCCGTGCAGGAGTAAATCATTTTTATATCTGTATTGTTCTGCAAATTCGGAAACTGCAGAGCCAAATCCGCCTACTATTGAATTGTCTTCTATCGTTATTATTTTCTGGAATTTCTCAAATACATATTTTAGTAATTCGACATCAAGCGGTTTCACGAATCTCATATTTACAACCTCAACTTCGATTTTCTTTTTCTTCAGAAGTTCCGCTGATTTCATTGCATTGTTAACCATGTTGCCTATTGCAAGGATACAAACGTCATTACCTTCTCTCACGATTTCACCTTTCCCGACCGGGATCTCCTCGAAATCGGTAATTTCAACTCCTATGGCTTCACCTCTCGGATATCTCATCGCAATCGGTCCTTTCTTATATAACGTTGCAGTGTAAAGCATATTCCTTAATTCCGCTTCGTCTTTCGGTGCCATTATCGCTATGTTGGGAATCAGTCTTAAATAAGATAAATCGAATGTGCCGTGATGAGTCGGACCATCTGAACCTACAAGCCCTCCCCTGTCCATCGCAAATACCACGGGAAGTTTTTGAAGCGCAACATCGTGTATTATCTGGTCAAATGCTCTCTGAAGGAACGTTGAATATACAGCCACAACGGGAGTAAATCCTTCTGTTGCTAGTCCCGCACTGAATGTCACTGCGTGCTGTTCCGCTATTCCAACGTCAAAATATCTCTCGGGAATTTCTTTCTGAAGAATGTTCAGTCCTGTTCCGTCGGGCATTGCGGCGTTTATTCCTATTATCTTTTCATTTCTTTTCGCGAGTTCCGTAAGTGCCTGTCCGAATATTTTCGTGTATGAAGGAACGGAAGATTTTTTAAGTTCTACTCCGGTCATTTTGTCAAACGGATTTAAAGCGTGCAGTTTCTGATAATGCTCGCTTGCGTATGAAGGTCCTTTTCCCTTTTCCGAAAATACGTGAATCAGTATCGGTCCGTTAAGTTTTTTTACGTCTTCAAGCATCTTTACAAGACTGATTAAGTTGTGCCCGTTTACAGGTCCTACATACCTGAAGCCGAGTGCTTCGAAAAGCATTCCGGGCGTCAACATTCCTTTGATTCCTCCTTCTATTCTTGATAGTAAATTCTGTAGTCTGTCTTTTTTCTCCATCCTGGAAGTAAAATCCCAGATTTTATTTCTCAGTTTATTGAAGGATTCGTTCGAAATCATCTCGTTGAAATAATTCTGGACAGCCCAGACGTTCGGAGCAATTGACATCTTGTTGTCGTTCAGCGCTACGATTATGTCCTTGTTCAGCAGTCCTATGTTATTCATCGCTTCGTATGCCATCCCGCCGGTCATGGCACCGTCACCTATGACGGCAATCACTTTGAAACTCTTTTTCTGAAAATCTCTCGCAGCGGCGATGCCTAATGCCGCCGATAATGACGTGCTTGCATGCCCTGCACCGAATGCATCGTATTCGCTTTCGGTTCGTTTGAGAAATCCGCTTATTCCTCCGAACTGCCTTATTGTTTTTAACTTATCCCTTCTGCCTGTTAGTATTTTGTGAATGTATCCCTGATGTCCTACATCCCAGATTATTTTATCGTCCGGTGTGTTGAATACGTAATGCAGTGCTATCGTTAATTCGCAAACTCCGAGAGAAGCACCAAGATGACCGCCGATTTTCGAAATCGTATCCATCAGATAATCACGTATCTCTTCACTCAGTGTCTTAAGGTCATTCAATGTCAGTTTTTTCAGGTCTGACGGATATTCGATATTTTTTAAAAATTTTGTGCCCGATAAATCAAAATTATATTCCATTTTTTGTTTTTTTACTTATTTTCTGAATTTATTTTCTCTATTTTAAGTTCCGCTTCGGATAATTTCGTTCTGCATACTTTCAGTAATTTAAGTCCTTCATTGTATAACTCAAGCATCTCATCAAGAGGTATGCGCTCGGCTTCAGTTTCAAGTTTGTCAAGTATTTCTTCAAGCCTGTTGTAGGAATATTCAAATGATTCCTTGTTGTTCTTTTTTGCCGGCATAATTAAAATAATTTATTTTGATTAACTGATTTTTCTTTTACAATTGCATCTGCCTCACCGTCAAAGAAGACAATACTGACTTTTTCTTCTCCTGCCAGATGTTTCTTCCTTGAGACTATGCTGCCGTTCTTTTTTATATACGTAAATCCTCTCTTCAGTGTTTGCTCCGGTCCTATGTTTATAAATAATTTTTCAGAGTAATTCAGTTTTTCCCTGACTGAATTTATTTTGCTTTTTAAAACATTCGTAATCTCTTTATAATTCTCGTCAAGTTTCATCTTGTACTGATTCAGCAGGTCAAGAGGTCTGTTGAAAACATAACTCGATTCAAACCGGTTCAGTATATTCTCATAATGCTTCAGCCAGTTATTCACTTCATCCTTCATATAATAATCAATTTGTTTTATTCTTTCAAGTAACTGATTTTTATCAGGCAGCATTATCTCCGCTGCAGCCGAAGGCGTTGCCGCTCTTTTATCCGCCACAAAATCGCAAATTGTGTAATCCGTATCGTGACCTATTGCACTTACTGTCGGTATCCCGGACTTGTAAACCGCTCTGGCAAGCGCTTCTTCGTTGAAAGTCCATAAATCTTCTATTGAACCTCCGCCTCTTGCCAGTACTATTATGTCAATTCCGTATTCAGGCTTGTTCGCTTGCTCAAGTGCTTTTAATATACTCTCAAGTGAACCGGCACCCTGAACCTGTGCAGGGAATAAATAAAGATTAACGTGCGGATATCTCTTTTTTGTCACTCTCTTTATGTCCTCTATTACTGCACCGGTTTCTGACGTAATTATTGCAATCCTTTCGGGAAATTCCGGTAAACTCCTTTTTCTCGTTTCGTCAAAAAGTCCTTCCTTATCGAGTTTTTCTTTAAGTCTTTCAAATGCAAGTTGCAGTTCCCCTATTCCCGCAGGTCTTATTTCATTCACATCTATCTGATATGTTCCGCGGGGTTCGTATATCGTAATCTTGCCCCTTACTTCTACTTTCATTCCGTCTGTCGGACTGAATTTAAGAAATTGGTAGCGGAAACTCCATAAAGTTGCACTAATCGAGGCATTTTCGTCTTTCAGTGTAAAATAGCTGTGTCCTGATACTGCGTTTCTTTTGAAATTCGAAATTTCACCGATAAGATATACATCAGGAAATTCCTGCTGGACAAGTATCTTTAACTGCCTCGTAAATTCTGTTATGGAAAGCGGATTTTCTGCCATTTTCATTCAAATAATAAAGGGACTGTCCCTTAAACTTATGCCCGATTAAACTTTGGTTTTATTATTTATTTTGTTCTTTTCAAGTTTAATTAGCCTTTTATGGGACAGTCCCAAATCGCTGGCAGAGCGGGACTCGAACCCGCAACCCTTCGGTTAACAGCCGAATGCTCCACCATTGAGCTATCTGCCAAAGTATACAAATATATACCTATTATATCAAAAATTCAATGTTAAGAAATGAACATTTTTTTCGAAAAAACATTAATTTAGACTTAAAAATGTTCCATTCCGGCGATTGAAATCCGAATTTCAGAATTCTTAATGACTTTAGTTAATTAAGTAATAATCTTATTTTTTCTTATGAGATTTAAAATTATTCTCGAATATGCAGGAACAAACTATTCCGGCTGGCAGATTCAAAAAGGAGCACGCACCGTTCAGGGTACTGTCATCGATGCGGTTAAGAATGTCCTTTCTGAAACAAAAGGAAAATCAAAATTTATTGAGTTTAAGGGCTCGGGAAGAACCGATAAAGGCGTTCATGCCGTTGAACAGGTCGCCCATCTTGAATGTGAAACTATGCTCGCCCCCCATATACTTCAGTTTAAAATTAATGATTTGCTTCCTTCGGATATAAATATTCTTGATATAAAAAAAGTTAAAAACAGTTTTCATGCAAGACACGACGCAAAAAGCAGGGAATATGTTTACAGGATATCTACAAGAAGAACGGCATTCGAGAAAAAATTTGTGTGGTGGATAAAAGACAGTCTCAATCCCGGTAAAATGATTTCCGCTTCAAAATTATTTATCGGTATGCACGATTTTATTTCATTCTGTGAACTCGATGCGGAAAACAAATCTACAAAGGTACTCGTGAATGATATAAGTGTTGTGAAGGAAAATCATATTATCACAATGCATTTTTGCGCTTCGCACTTTCTGTGGAAAATGGTAAGAAGATTAAGCGGAATTCTTGTAGAAGCAGGGAAAGGGAAAATTAGCGAGAATGATATTATTGATTTTTTAAACACTGAATCTAAAGTTCCTGCACTTTACACTGCTCCCCCGTCAGGTTTATTTCTGTATAAAGTAAATTATTAATCTGAAATTTTCCTGATAATCTGCTCTCTCGAAGGTCCTGTGGAAATTACCATTATATTGCATCCGGTATATTCTTCGATGAATTTTAAATATTTAGTGTAATTTTCGGGAAGAGATTCGAAATTCCTGAATTCGTTCAAATCTGTTATCCAGCCGTCAAATTTCCTGTAAACCGGTTCAGCATCTTTAAGTATTTCACAGTCCGTCGTGAAATTGTTAATTTCTGCCCCGTTGTGCCTGTAATTCACGCACGCATATATTTCGGAAAATACATCAAGCACATCCGATTTTGTTATCACCAGCTTCGTAACTCCGTTCACTTTACAGGCGTATTTCAGTGCAACAAGGTCTAACCATCCGCATCTTCTCGGTCTTCCTGTTGTGGCGCCGAATTCATTACCCCGCTCTGCAATCAGTTTACCGTCGTCATTAAACAGTTCTGTAGGAAATGGACCTTCACCTACTCTCGTAGTATATGCCTTAAATATTCCGATTACGGAATTTATTTTATTAGGTGCTATTCCCGTTCCTACCGATGCTCCCCCCGATGTAGGATGCGATGACGTTATGAAAGGATATGTCCCGAAATCTACATCAAGCAAAGCACCCTGTGCACCTTCCAATAAAATGTTTTTTCCTTCTTCAGAGTATCTGTTCAGCAGCAGTTGCGTGTCGCAGACATATTCCTTTATCTGTAAATATTGGCTGTATAATTCGGTTATGATATCCTCGGAAGAAATATTATTCAGTTCATCCGATTCGGGGAAAATTGATTTTAAATATTCGAGATTAGATTCTACTTTTTCTTTTAGAGATTCAGGGTGTTCGGCATTCTGTATTTTTATTCCCCTCCTTGCATATTTGTCGTAATAACTCGGACCTATTCCTTTTTTCGTTGTTCCGATTTTATTTTTCCCGCTTTCGTTGATGGCATCAATAATCTTGTGATAAGGCAGTATCAGATGAGCATCTTTGCTGATGAATAAACGGTTTGCTGTCTCAACGTTTTCTTTCTTGACTATTTCCATTTCTTCCAGCAAGGCGCTTAAATCTATTACGGTACCGTTGCCGATTACGCATTTCACTCCTTCGGTAAAAATTCCTGACGGAATTAAATGCAATACGTATTTTTTCCCGTTGAATACTAGTGTATGTCCTGCGTTTGCTCCGCCCTGATATCTGACTACAACTTCATATTCGGGACTCAGCAAATCAACAATCTTTCCTTTGCCTTCGTCTCCCCACTGGAGACCGGCAAGTACCGTAATTTTATTCATCTTTTTGGTAATTATTTTTAAAGGATTGAGATAAAATTATTGTATTTCGAAAATCAGGTTTAAACGGGTAATTACAAATATCTGCTTGATTTTATCGCTTAGATTTTCGAGCCTCATTATACCGTTCGATGCTTTAACTTTATTTAATACGCTGATTAATATTCCGAGCCCTGAACTGTTTATGCTCGTTACATCTTTCATATCGAAAATAAAGTTAATCTTTCCCGATTCAATTTCCCTTGTAACAAAATCTTTGATTAATCCCTGATTGATTAAACTAAGGATTTCGTCGTTAAGTGTCACTCTGACGAAATCCTTACCTTCTGATTTTACTGTGTTATTGGTTATTTCCAATTTTATTATTTATTTTTTAAAGCCGGTCTTACATTCCTTATACCGACTTTTTTCAAAATTCTGTGTTTCCAGTCAACAACAATTGCGCTTGAAACGAAAATCGAGGAGTAGGTTCCTGTCAATATACCGACAACAAATGTAAACGAGAAACTTCTTAAGACTTCACCGCCGAATATAAACAGCACGAGTACTGTCATTAATACCGTACCGCTCGTTATTACAGTTCTGCTTAATGTCGAATTTATACTCCTGTTCATCACCTTTTCAATTTCTTCATTCTTGAATAACTTTATATTCTCACGGATACGGTCAAATACAATAACGGTATCATTAACCGAAAAACCGATTAATGTAAGAAATGCCGCAAGCATTGTTTGCCCCAGTTCAAGCCCGAGAGATGGTATTAATAAGTTGAATATTGCAATTGCCGATATAGTTATGAGAACGTCGTGAAATAGTCCTATTACTGCAGCCACGGCATACGTAAACTGAAATCTGAATGACAGATATACTAATATACCAAGCAGTGAAAATATAACCGCAAGTATTGCATTTCTTCTCAATTCGGAACCTATTTTCGGACCTACCTTATCTACTCTCAGTATTTCATATTTGTTGTCAGCCATCTCTTTGTCTATAGCCGCCCTGATTTTGTCGGATACTGTCTGTCCTTCACCCTGAATTGGGGTTCTGAGAAGCATTTCTGTCTCTGTACCCATCGTCTTCAATTCCATTCCCATAAAACCTGCATCGTCCATTACTTTCCTTAACTGACCTATATCAACCGGCTGACTGAATTCCAGTTGCAGTTCTGTACCGCCCTGAAAATCTATTCCTAACGGAATATTTTTTACAAATATTGCGATGAAACCGATAATTATTACTGCCAGCGATATTACATAAAAGATTTTTCTCTTTCCTAAAAAATCTATATTTGTGTTTTCAAAAAGTCTCATTTTATTTTTATTATGTTATTCTTTTTAAATTAACCGTAATTTGGTTCGTAGCCTTTTTCTATCATTATATCAAAAATAAAGTGCGTTACGATAATTGCCGTGAATAAATTTGATAAAAGTCCGAATATCAGAATTAATGCAAATCCCTGTATCGGTCCGCTGCCGAACTGGTACAATATCACACCCGTTATAATACTCGTAAGGTGGGAGTCTATGATAGCTGAAAATGCCTTTTTGTATCCTATGTCAACGGATGTCCTTAAGGGTTTGCCTGATTTTAGTTCTTCTCTTATTCGTTCATATATAAGTACGTTAGTGTCAACTGCCATACCGATCGATAATATAAGTCCTGCAATACCCGGCACGGTTAAGGTTGCTTTGAAGGATGCCATTATTCCGAATACGAAGAAAACGTTAATGACAAGTGCTATAACCGATACATTGCCGCCCATTCTGTAATATACTATCATGAAAATTGCAACCAGAATAAGCGCCGCAATTGATGAATTTATACCTGCTCTGATTGAGTCCTCTCCTAATGACGGTCCTATTGTTCTTTCCTCTATGATACTTAATGGTGCCGGTAAGGAACCTGCTCTAAGAACAATTTCAATTAATTTTGCATCCTGAAGAGTCGGAATTCCTGAAATTTCAGACCTGCCGCCGGTTATTTTGTTCTGTATTGTCGGTGCTGAATATACAACTCCGTCTAAAACTATTGCGCATCTTTTTCCGATGTTCGCGCCGGTTATTCTTGCCCATTCGTTGGCTCCTTCTGTGTTCATTACCATTGAAACTTTCGGTCTGTTGTCGTTCGGGTCCATATCGGCTCTTACTTCTTCAAGCACTTTTCCTGTAAGTTCCGCTTCCTTGCGAAGTGCATACAAAATGTAATATTCTTCTTCTGTTTCTCTTGATGCCGACCATACGAATATCATATCCGATGGTATCACCGCCTTTATGTCTTCGCGTTTTAATAATCTGTCAATTTTTTCTTTGTTAACAGCGTTAGTAATCAGTTCACCGGCTTGCTGCAGATAATTTAAATCAAATAATGCGGTAAAAGGATATTTCTTTAAAAATTCTTCCTGCGTCATTTGTTCGTTTGTGTCAAGTCCGGTTGTATCTGCTGTTGTCGAAGTATCGGAAGATTTTGATGTGTCTTTCTTCGTACCCGTTGTGTCTTTTTTTGTTTTTGTCGTGTCCTTTTTTATGCTTTCTTTTTTCGACTTTGAGGTGTCTTTCTTTTCTTTGTCACCTGCAGATGTCTTTTCAGTCGGCTTTGTTATTCCGGTTGAGTCCTGCTTTACATTATCAAGTTTTGCAAGTGATGTGTCGGATGTTCTGAGTGAATCTTTTATGTCGCTCACCTCTAACCTCTTGTCAATATCCTGCATAACTTTAATTACCTTATTTATGTCCTGAAGCAGGTGGAATTGCAGTACTGCCGTCTGTTTAAGTAATCTTCTTATTTCATCTGCATTGCTGACTCCGGGTAACTCAACAATTATTCTTTTGCCGCCGACTGTCTGTATCTGTGGCTCGGCTACTCCGTACTGGTCAACTCTGCTTCTCACTGTTCTTACTGCTCCTTCAATTGCCTGGTCTATCTTTTCCTGAAGTTCTTTTTCAACTGTCGCCTCGTCCTGTCTCGTATCTCCGAAATAGGAAAGTATGTTTTTTCCTTTTGATTTGAGATTGGCACTGAATAGTTTCAATACCGGTTCTTCCGATGTCTTCAGTTGCTCGGAAACTTCATTCAGAGACTGCATAAACATTTCATCTTTTGCCTTGGGATTTGCAAGGTCCTCAAGCAGTTTTATTACGTCCACATCAAGTACTACGTACATTCCGCCTTTTAAATCTAATCCTAATTTCATTCTGTTTTTCAGGGATTTCTTTATCTTTTCGGCGTTTTCAGTCACGTATTTCAAACTGTCTTCACCTGTAAGACCTTGTAAATCCTTGCTTATCATGTAATTGCTTAATGTGGGATATAAGAACCAGGCTGCCAGTAATAAAAATGCAACGGTCAAAATAATTCTTGCAAGATTTTTCTTCACCTTCTGTACTCCGATATAATTATCAAAAATTTAAAAATAAAACTTAAAAATATTAGTATTATCATCCAAAGTCAATGTAGTAAATTATGAATGATAATTGAAAAATTCTCCATTCCTGATGATGGGATTTCTGTATTAAGATGTTATAAAATTAATAATATATATGATAAAGGAACTTCAGACGGATTTATGCCCTTTTGTTCGTTCTGGCAAGAAATTCCCTTATTATTTTATCATCTGAATTTACAAATTCCGAAGGCGTACCTACAAAGTATATCCTGCCTTTATCCATCATCGCTACTTTATCGGCAACGTCATAAGCACTAAATATGTCATGCGTAACTACTATTGATGTAACTTTCAGTCTTTCAGCAAGTTCTTTGATTAGTTCGTCTATGTTATCGCTCATTATCGGGTCTAATCCCGTAGTCGGCTCGTCGTATAATATTATCTCGGGATTCGTTGATAAAGACCGTGCAAGCGCTACCCTCTTTTTCATTCCGCCGGAAAGGTCTGCAGGCATTACTTTCTGTATGCCGGGGAGTCCTACTATCTCAAGTTTCTCCGATACTATTTTGCTGATTTCGGAAGGACTCATATCCGTATTTTCCTTGAGTGATAGTCCGACGTTTTCTTCTACGTTCATTGAATCGAAAAGTGCTGAACCCTGAAACTGAAAACCGAATTTGCTCCTTATCTGATAAAGTTCTTTCATTGACATTTTCACAATATCTTTTCCTTCAATAAGTATTTCACCTTCATCGGGTCTCATTAAACCGATAATATGCTTGAGCAGAACTGATTTACCGCAGCCGCTTCTTCCGACAATAACTATAGTTTCTCCTTTCTCAATATCAAGGTTCACTCCCGAAAGAACTTGATTCTCATCAAACTTCTTCTTTAAATTTCTGATTTCTATTACCTTTATCATATTATCAAATTAGTATAATTACTCGTTAATTAAAATTCAGAAAAAATTTTTATCCCCTCGTTCGATAGATAATAATTCTTTCGTTTAATTAAATTTATAAATTATCTATTTTGAATTATGAAAATGTTGAAAAGAAAGAATTTACGGTCAAGACCGGTTGGTATTTTTGATTCCGGTATCGGCGGTTTAACGGTAGCTAAAGCGGTTTTTAATCTCCTTCCGAATGAAGATATTATATATCTCGGAGATTCTGCAAGACTCCCCTATGGTACAAAATCCAGGGAAACGGTAATTCTTTACTCTATCGAATGTCTGAAATTTCTGCTGTCTAAAAAAGTTAAAATGGTTGTGGTAGCCTGTAATACTGCCTCGTCGGTTGCAGTCGGTTTTCTGAGTAAAATAACAAAAGTACCGGTAATCGGTGTTATTTCACCCGGCTCGAAAGCCGCAGTGGAATCAACAAAATCTGGCAGAATCGGCGTCATCGGTACTTACGGCACAGTGAAGAGTAAATCTTATAATAAGGAAATTAGAAAATATTCAAAAGACGTTTCAATTTCTTCTCAGCCCTGCAGCCTTTTCGTTCAACTTGCGGAAGACGGCTGGACGGATAATAAAATTGCTCAAATGACCGCTGAAGAATATCTTAAAGATTTGAAAAAGAAAAAAATTGATACATTGATTCTCGGTTGTACTCATTATCCCATTCTGAAAAAAACAATCGGGAAAGTAATTGGACATAATGTGAAACTGATTGACTCGGGTGAAGAAACTGCTAAAGCAGTAAAATCCATTCTTGAACAAAACAATTTATTGAGTAATAGGAAAAAGAAAGGAACTCATAAATTTTTTGTTACCGATTTTCCAAACAATTTTAAACCTGTCTGCGAAAGATTTCTCGGAAAAAAAATCAAAGAAGTAAAGAAAGTAAAACTTATATGACACCTGATAAAATTATTGAAATATTTAAGGAAACAGGAGCGCTTCTTGAAGGTCATTTTATTTTGACTTCAGGCTATCACAGTCCTCATTATTTTCAGTGTGCAAAGGTTCTGCAGTATCCCGTTTATAATACTTTATTTGCTTCAAAAATTGCGGATTATTTCAGAAATGACAATATTGACGTAGTAATTACTCCTGCTATCGGAGGTATAGTCTTTGGAACGGAGGTTGGCAGACTTCTCAATGCAAGAACTGTTTTCGGTGAAAGAGAAAACGGTACTATTACTTTAAGACGAGGATTTGAACTGAAAAAAAATGAGAATGTGCTTGTTTGCGAGGACGTGGTTACAACAGGCGGAAGCGTGTTCGAAATTATCAATCTTGTGGAAAACGCAGGTGCGAAGCTCTGCGGCGTCGGATTTATTATCGACAGAAGCAACGGGAAAGTGGATTTTAAAGTAAAACAGTGTTCATTAGCAAAATTTGATGTCGTCAAATATTCGGAAAGCGAATTGCCCGATTTTCTTCTGAAAATTCCTGTTTCTAAACCGGGAAGCAGAAAAATATAATCAGTAACTATACCATAAAGAAAGACCTGCTGTCGGTCCTACACCTATATTTCTTCCGTATGGAATGTATTCTCCGAAAAGTCCCAGCCCGATTGTTTTATTGAATTTGTACAGAAGTGTTCCTCCGAATTTTAAAGCCCTGAATGAAGTGTTGGTCGCTGCGGCATACTCAATTCCCCAGAAAAATGTGAATTTCTTCGAAATATCTAAACCGTCATATGTATAAATTCTATATTGAAATTCATTGAACTCGTTAGCCCTGTATCTTCCGCCCACTCCCAGACTCCAGTATCCCGGTGCCTTGCCGATTTTGAATGCATCCGCTACCGCAAACGCAAGGTCGTATTCAAAAAATTTCCCGCCCAGTTCAATTTGTGCGTTTCGGGGAAAATGGATGGGTAATACTACGCTCGCAATTGCTCCTGTTATTAATTTGGGGTACTCCGTAAACTGATACACTACTCCAACCTGCGGATTTGTAAATCCGAAACTTTTTCTGTCAATATATATATCTGAATAATTTAATGCAGCAAGAGAAAATCCGGCGAAAGCACCAAACCTCTTTCCCAGTCCGATTGAATGATAAACTCCGAGTTCATATTTCCTGAATGTGGCATCATTGTCGGAACTCCGTTTTATCCCTGAAGGGTCAAAATATTCCGAACTCTGGAAGTATCTTAAACTGAAAATTGTTCCCCCCTCTTTTAATCGGGGTGCCCATTGTGAAAATGCATTTGTACTGCATAATAAGAAAATAATTACCGCAAGTATGACTTTTTTGTAGGTAAATTTAAATAGTTTCAAATTTGTAATTATTTTATTATTTTACAATCTAAAGATAAATTATTAAAAAATAAATACTAAATTTTAATTAATTTAAGCTTCGTGGCTGAGTCAAAAAGTATATTTAAAGAAGCTTTTTCGTCTAACTCAAATCCACTGCATACAGTAAGATATGTTGCTTTTATTGCTGCAGTTATAGGTTTCTTCGCAATTCTGTGGACTTATCTTAACGGTCTCGTTCTTGCATATAATGACGCAGGTTTGCACCTCGATGTTGCAAGAAGAATTTATGATTCGCGTGACCCCGGTATTATTAATCAGATAGGAATAGTTTGGCTTCCTGTCCCGCACCTCGTTCTTATTCCCTTCGTTTATTTTGATTTGCTCTGGATTACCGGGCTCGCTGGATGCATCGTTGGATGGTTCTATTACATTTTCTCTGTCGCATTCCTTTACAGAGTTATTAGATTCATAACCGGTGAAAATATTTCTGCATTAATGGGTACGGCTTTCTTTGCTCTGAATCCGAATATTCTTTATCTGTATTCGGTCCCGATGACAGAGCCCCTTTTTCTGATGCTTATAATAATAAGTGTTTATCATATTCTGAACTGGCTGAAAAACGGTATATCGGGCGAACTCGTTCGCTCGGGCATTGCACTCGGACTTGCCTGCCTTACCCGTTATGAAGGCTGGGCATTCTTTATTGTTGCCGCTGTGGTTGTGCTTATTGTGGCTGTTTCACAGAATATGAAACATCCTGTTAAATCTTTTATTTATTTTATATTCGTGCCTGCTCTGTGTATTCTTTGGTACCTTTTCATCAATTATTATTTATATAACGACATCTTCGCATTTCAAAAAGGCGTCCATTCAAGTGAATATCACGTGATGCTGAAGTATGCGTCAATAGGAGGTCCGCCCTATCTGCACAATTTTTCCGCTTCGATGGATATTCTGAATAAAACCATTCTGGCAAACACGGGCATAATTATGCTGTTTCTCGGAGTCATTGGCGTTTTCATATATCTTTTTAAGAAAAAATTGTCGTCCGTCTGTCTTATTCCTCTGGTTATGCTGATATTTTATCCGATGAATTTCTTTTCTTTATATACCGGGCAGGTCTCCATAGAAATGCCTAACACTTTCCCGGCAGGCTATTTTCAGACCAGATACGTAATCGGTATTTTGCCCGGACTTAGTGTTTTCATCGGATATCTTTTCTATGCTTTAAAGAAAATTAATTTCAGATTGATTGCTTTCGCATTCTTAATATTTCTGGAATTTCTCGGCTGGTTTTTAGTCTGGCCTATGGGAGTTCCTGCAATTGGTGAAGCGAAAACAGCCGTTGCCCTCTCCCAGCCTTTCAGAAGAACTTCTTTCTACCTTAAAACTTTCTATGACGGGGGGAATATTCTTTATGATGATTTTTCGATTTTGTTCTTTTCGGGCAATGGTCTCTATATAAAAGAAAGAATTTACGAATATTCTTGGGATTACGGAGAAGCCGCATTAAACAAACCTTCCGATGTCGTCAGATGGGTAATGTATAATAAAATGAATCAGAATGATAAAGTATTCATTGCAATGAAATCTAATGACGATTTTCACAAGAATTTTAAACTGGTTTATTATGATGAGGGTATTGAAGTCTATAAAAGAAAGTTTTAATAACTCTTCCTTATTCGTTTGTAAATCTCAACTCCGTCGTCAATATTGACAGGAATGAACGTACTTTTAAAATCCCCGTTTGTCTTCAGTATGTCAAATATCTGGTCCTTGCCGCTTTTTTTGTCTATTATTATCCACCCCGTAACTTTTGACGGATTCTTCATTGCGATTTCACCAAGTAGAAAGGTGTGTTTATGTATCCTTTCTCTCATTGGAATTTTGCAGTAAGGGTACAGATTAATTGCATTGTCATCATAAAAAATATTCGTACCGTCGTATTCCCTTTGAAGAAATATTGATGCTCTTTTAAGTTCGGGCTTGCTTAAGTCAAAGTAATATGCTTCGCTAACTGAACCGGATGATGCGGGAAAATTAAATATCCAGAAAATCGATAAAAAGAAAATGAAGGCGGCAGAAACAATTTTATACTGCCTCTTTGATTTTATACGGCTGTAAGCAAATATCGTGAAATAAATTACGAACGGCAGTATTATCAGCCCGTATCTCGAGTTCAGATAACCCGCAGGGGAAGAATTTGGCAGAAGTATTACAACCTGTCCGAAATACAAAGAAATTATCCCGACAAAAAATGCAGATACCGTAAAATATGGAATTAATTTTTTAGTCCCGAATTTATATTTAATGATGTATATTGCCAGTCCTGCAACGGAAATAAGAAGCAGTATCGGATTGACGTTTGATAAAATTGATTTAAAAAATAACTCCGATGCCGTCAGTATGTTTCCCTTGGCGGGAAGATATCCCGTTTCTTCAAATGGTTTCATTAATGCCTGAGAAGAGTATTCCCCTCTCTGGAAATATAATGCATCATTGTAGAATATATAGTTGTGAAGCATCCAGAGAAATATCAGGAAGACTGGAAGCGAATAATACAGGAACAGTCCCTTAATTGGATTCGATTTCTGCCTTATGTAAATTATAGCAACAAGCAATGCGGTAAAGGAAACAACGAACCACGCTTCGTATCTCGTTCCCATCGCCAGTGCGGAGAATAATCCTGCCGAAATCAGATCAAATCTTAAATGCTGCTTCTGCCATTTAATCAGAAAATACAAAGTAGTAAATAAGAATAAATAGAAAACTGATTCCGTCATTGCAGTAGTCTGGAAATACAGAATGTTCGGATTTAGCACAAAAATTCCGAATGCAATCCACCTTGATATTTTGTCGTCGCTTATCAGCAGTGCTGTTTTGAAAATCATTAATGCCGTAATGGCAAAACATGATATCCCTACTATGCTGCCGGCAAGCCCGCTGTGCCATAATATGTTTATGTACGCCGCCGGTAGTAGCATAAGATGAGGTACCGGAAGCCATACTGTCCCAAGTTGGGATAATATCCCGGGAGTAAGTGAATCGAAAAATCTGCGGGCACTGTCAAGATGGGTCACCGCGTCCATGTGAGAAAATACAAGGTCTTTTGAATAAACCCAGATCTGTGCAATCAGTCCCAGTATAAATGCTATGAAAAACGAAGTTACTTTACCTGTTCGTTCGTCAAAAAATATTATTTCTAATCTGTTTTTTATTCTGCTGAATATAGACATCAGTTAAATGGTTTTTTACGTATCCACATATCTTATCTTTACATTGTTCTTTCTTACTTTGCTAAGTATTTCTTCTATATTAGCGTGAGGTTTATATGACGTTAATCCGTGCTGTGTTTTCTCCCAGTAGAAAGGTCTTGTTATTAACTGGAGAACACCTTTCCAGGCGGCATAACTCATCAGCACCCAGTATAGAGGGAGTAATATGGCAAACGGTATTGATGTGTAATTTTCTTTGATGATTGTTGGTCCTATGTGAAGTATTATATATACAAGATTACCGAGAATCAGATTGAATTCACATATCGTCTTAACCTCGGGAGTAAACAAACTTTCCGTCAATTCCGGTGAAAATATAGTTAATAGAGTAACCGCCCATAGAAGCGGGTTCACCAGTGGGAACAGTATGTTGAATCCGAAATTCAGTATAAAATAAAACGTCTGCTTGAGACCTAATTTTTTCACAAGGTTGATAGGATGACGCAGGTGCACGAAGAAAGTCTGAACGTATCCCTTTATCCATCTTGAACGCTGCCTTATCCAGTTACCTACTTTCAGATTCGCTTCCTCGAATGTGTATGAATTCAGCATACCGGTTTTGAACTTCTTCTGTGAAATCCTGACACCTAAATCGGCGTCTTCCGTTACATTGTAAGGGTCCCAGGCACCCAGTTTCCTTAATGTTGCTGTCTGAAAATGGTTGCTCGTTCCGCCGAGCGGTAGTGGTGCTCCTGATATGTCCAGCCCCTGAAGCCAGTAATCGAACCAGAATGAATATTCAAGCGAAAACCATCTTGCAAGAAGATTTTCCTTCGGGTTGTAAAAATTCAAATGTGCCTGAAAACACGCATATTCGTCGCCTGTCTTCTGAAATGCAAGTATAGCTTTTTTTAACTGGTCTGGCTCCGGCTCGTCTTCAGCATCGAATATTACCGTGTAATCGCCGCTCACTCTGTATAATCCGTAATTGCACGCTCTCGGTTTCGTCTTTATTGCAGAATCCGGTACAACTATCACATCAAACATCTTTGTCATTTCTTTGTGAACTTCAGGCGGAACACCGTCAATTGTCTCTGCCCCTTCGCCGAGTAAACCGTATTTGTGAAGTGCGTCGAGTGTTTCTTTGTCAAGTTCTTCAACCAGTATTTTTACATCAAGTTTGTCTTTGGGATAATCGAGTTTGTTTATGTTCGTTACTATGTTGGGAATTATCTCCGCTTCCTTGTAAACGGGAATTAATACGCTGTAAACCGGAAGTTCTGAATCATCCATCTGCCTTACTTCCTGCTGCGTAATGTTAATTTTTCTTCTCACCGTTTCAAATCCTTTAAGCGCTACGATAAGTTTGAAAGGATTGATTATGAAATACAGTACGTTGATTATCAGAAAGATTATGAAAAATACCGTGTAAGGCTCTAATATAAAAAGCAGAATAAATACTACCAGAATAATGAATAGAAAATTCTTCTGCCAGGTGTATAACACGTTGGATGCCGAATATTCGGGCGTCTTTATTTTCAGTTCATCCATCGCCTTCATCTGATGTATTTCTCTGTATCCGCGGTCTAATGCGTATTCTATTGATTCGGTGGATGCAATGTAAAGCTCTAATTTCTTCTTGAATATCCTTTCCAGTTCCCTGAATAATGCAAAATTGAAAGGATTCGATGTGGCAATGACTATTTTCTCGTCGGTTATTTGTAAAAGAAATACCAGATTCTTTCTCATTACACTGTAGGGTAGTGCGGAAGCGAGATAATTTATGTCTTTCAGTATTTCTCCGTCGAAATAAGGTACATTCAGTTGCCTTGCAAGTTCGGAGTAGAATTTCTCCGGCAGACTTATCTTTTTGTCCCTTAATGTAAATATTAAGGAACGAAGTTTCTGTTCCCGCTTTGTGAATGTTTCCGTAATGTCATACCCGAAAGTCTTAATTAAATTTATTACAAATTTTAATGTAAGATTTTCGTAATTTGTTTTACCGCGCATATTTTATTTTTTCTTTCTGCCTTTGAAGAAACGGTATATTAAAAATACTATCAGGGCAAGTATGAATAATCCTGCAATAATGTATCTTAACGGAATCCTCTTGAGCGGACTCGTAAATGTTTCGACAACGGGTATCTTTTCTTCAAATCCCAGTGATACTACATTTGCATTGGGAAGTACAAGGCATACCTGCCCGTCAAATTTCGATATCTTGCTGGTTTGCTCGAGCGCATCTGTCATCTGTGTTACCGCTTCCGGTGATGATAATGTTACCGTGTATATGATTCCGTCTGCGTTCCACGGAGATTCGAATGTCTGTATTATTGAATTCTTGTTTAAATCATAATTCGGAGTTTCGATTTTTTCGTGTATTTTGAAATTCTTGTTGCCCTCGGGTTTTATGAAAATTTTATCCGCGAATGTGTTCCACATCTCCGTTGTTTTCGTGTAACCGAGTGCAAATATTATGCTCGCCTCGCTCTTTATCTTCTCATCCAGTGAATTGGATATTAAAACGTGGAAGTTTACATTTCTCTTTAGTACCTGTCCGGATTTTGCCGCGATTAATGATGCTATCTTTATTAACTCTTCATCGGGTGATTCGGGGAACCAAAAGTATATCTTTTCCAGACTCTCGGGCTTGATTCCGATTAAATTCGGGAAATCGTTCAGAACGGGTTTAATCTCTGCACCGGGTGCCAGATATATTTCCGATTTACCTTCTATGAAAGTCCAGCAGACGGTGTTGTAATCATATACACAGTTTATGTCTTCCACTGCACCTACGTAATGATATACAACAAAATCTACTGTCCAGCCGGGTTTGTTCAGTTCGGATTCGGGTATCTTTACTACTAACTCGCCGCCCTTTACGTTCTCCGGACCCAGTGATATGCTCCCCGCCGGCAGACCGTTTATAAATATTGATAATAATGACTGCTGCCTGTCAAGATTGTCGGAATGCGTGAAAAATATCTTTATGTATGATTCTATTCCCGCTCCGTGCCTAACGGGCCTTTTAATCAGTATGCTTTTCTTCTGTGTGAATATTCCGTCAAGTTTTATGTTCGGTATGCTGATGTCTTCAAGATAGAATAATCCCTGCCTTGGCAGGTCATATTTCTTTTCCAGATTTTCAAATGTCCTTGTTACTACCGTCTCTTTTATTTCATTCTGCTGAAGCAGTTTCGGATTTAAAAGAGCATCCATCGCTTTTTTTACTCCCGTGTTGTCCGCACCTGTTATGAATAAATTTGAAATTTCCTGATTGTCGCCGTTCTGTAATAAATATCCTTCTCCTGCGTTTAACGGTTTGTTGACGAGCCCTTTCAGTTCAGATAATGTGCCTATATATACCTTGCTTTCAGTATAATCCTTGTCTGTTGAACCTACCTGTATGTTAAGATTCTGAAACGGCAGTTTGGAACCGTATTCGCTTGATACTCGCAGCAGACCTTCTACCGAATGGACATTAAACGGTTTGCTGATTATTAATCTTGAATTAACAGGAGTGTTTGAGAGAATGTTCAGATATGGATATGGGAACCTGAATAATGCATTTGGATTGTCTAACAGTAATTCAAGATGAAGATTTGAAGATATGTTTACTTTTGTCCAGTTGGCACTGTTGTAAAGGTCAACGCACGGGTCGTCCGTTACTCTCTGCATCGAAGACAATGCAATCTCGTTGTATCCCTCCTTGAATAGTTCAGGAGGTAGTTTTATACGCCAGACAGCCGTATCCGGACTTTTTGTATCTATGTTTATGCTCGATATCGGAACATTGTTCAGATATAGTGTGAGAAAACTGTACTTGCTTAACAGCACTTCGGAACTTGTGTAAACTATATCTACGTAACAGTTTTCAGTCGGCTTGGACATGGGCAGCATCTGAAAATATGCATACAGTACTCCGTGTGGCCCGAATATTGTCTCTATCTGAGTATAAATGTTAACATCAAATACTTTTGATACCTCCTCGGCTTTAATGTTATCCCTTGTTTGAAATAACA
>CAYWMV010000028.1:0-1226 GCA_964459055.1 uncultured Ignavibacteriaceae bacterium
CTGTCCTCTAAATCACCACTTTTGTTCATCCGTATTTCGGTTATGGAAGGAAGTAAATAAGGTTTTGAATATCCCTTCTGGTTTGAAATGTGGTCAACGATTTTTTCACATTCCTCTGATGTGATGAATGCATTCTGAATACGAATTGCTCCGCGCGTCTCGGATGATAAAAAGAGCATATCACCGTTTCTCAGTAACTGTTCAGCTCCTCCTGAATCAAGTATTGTCCTTGAGTCTATTTTAGATATTACCTGATAAGCGATTCTTACCGGGAAGTTTGCTTTAATTAATCCCGTAATGACATCAACGGAAGGTCTTTGTGTTGCAACTACAAGATGAATGCCGACTGCTCTCGCCATTTGCGCAATCCTTGTTATGGAATCCTCAATGTCTTTTTTTGCCATCAGCATTAAATCGGCAAGTTCGTCAATGATAACGACAAGGTAGGGTAATTTTCTGTGTTTAATTAATTCATTGCTTTTCAACTTACCTTCGAGATATTTCTTGTTGTATGATTCAATATCCCTTGTGCCTGCATTGGCAAGTTTATCATACCGCTGATCCATTTCAAGAACTACACTTTTAAGTATGGATACCGCATTTGAAGGACTTGTTACTATACTCTCGTTGACATCTTTTGACGTTGCAAGGAAATGTTTTCTGAGTTTTGAATACATTCGGAGTTCGATTTTCTTCGGGTCTATCATTACGAATTTCAAATCCGAAGGATGCAGTTTGTACAGAAGGGATGTTATTATCGTATTAATGCCTACACTCTTTCCGGAACCGGTCGCTCCCGCTATCAGAAGATGCGGCATTTTTGACAAATCATCAATAAATACATCTCCGTCAATCATCTTCCCAAATGCAATTGTGAGGTGCTTTCTGCTGTCGAAAAATTTTTTGGAAGTTAAAATGCTTTTTATTCTGACCAGTTGTGATTTTCGATTTGGTATTTCAACCCCGATTGTTCCCTTGCCGGGTATCGGAATTATCATTCTTATTCCTTTTGCTTTAAGAGCAAGCGCGATATCATCTTCAAGTGATTCGATTTTGGAAACTTTCACATCAGCCGCAGGTATTAATTCGTATAATGTGACGACGGGTCCGGGTGTTGCAAGTACTTTCTCTTCTATTTGTATCCCGAATTTTAAAAGTTTTTCCTGAAGGAGTCTTCCGTTATTTGTCAGTTCTTCATCTGTAATGACATCTGCTTCCTCTTTCGA
>CAYWMV010000028.1:1326-12176 GCA_964459055.1 uncultured Ignavibacteriaceae bacterium
GTCTTCCGTTATTTGTCAGTTCTTCATCTGTAATGACATCTGCTTCCTCTTTCGAAGGCTCAATGAGTAATTCCGGAGTCGGCGGTTTGTATTCGGGGAGTTTTTCTTCGGCAAAGTCATCCTCACCGCTCGCATCAAGAGTAGCGATGTCGTTATCATTTTCGGGATTAATTTCTGTTTCTGAATGTCTTGCATTTGATAGAATTACTCCGCCGGAATTTTCGGTTAATTTAATTTCTTTTATTTTTCTATCGGGAATTTTCTCCTGCTCTGCCTGTACACTCTGGATGCCTTTTGGTCTGTTTATTTCCGTTTCCTTTATCAGAGGTTCCTTTTTGTCAAAATCTTTTCTGAGTCTGGCATTCAGTATCCTTTGACGCTCTGTTTCAAGTAAGTTATTTCCTTTTTGTTCCTTTAATTCCTTCCTTAATTCCGATTTTCCCTTTAAATCTGTTTTTTCTTTCTTGAATTTTTCTTTTATGTTCTCCAGTAACAATTGCAAACGTGCCAGTGTTTTATATATGTTACTGTCCAAAAGGAGAAATAAAACTATTCCGAATATGAAGATGAAAAATACTGAGGCACCCAGAATACCTAAAAGCCTTGTAAAAAATTCGGATATCGATGCTCCTGTATGTCCGCAAAACAGATTCTGAGAAGGATTTCCTTTGTATAGTATTGTTATGATTCCCGTAAATGAAGACAGAATTATCATTATAAGAATGGAGTAGGAGGATATTGTGATAACCTTTAACAGGGACTTTTTCGCAATCAGATATCCGCCTGTCAAAATTATCAGTAAAGGAATTATCAGTGAAAAATAACCGAACAATTTAACAACGAGCAGATTTGAAAGAAGTACACCTACACCGCCTAGAAAATTGTCAATTTTATCTGATTTCCCTGCTAATATGTTGGCTATGCTGCTTTTGTTTAATATATTGTCGTCCTGAGCAGAATAAGAAATTATGCTTGCGGAAATAAGTATTGCAAATATAATTAAAATAAAACCCAGAAACTGTTTCTTGAATGAAAGAGGAACCTCGAAATCTTTTATCTCGTTTTTTGGACTGTTTTTCCGGGAAGAACCGCCGTTATCCGATATTCTTTTTTTCATTTTCTTGTTCATAATTCTGTCCTGATATTCAAAGAATACTGGATACCCTCCTTATTTTTCGTTAGGGTTTTTCCCCGAAAGGTCAATTTTTTTCATTCCTCTCCTCTGTGAATTTTCCAGTTCAATCTGCTCTTTAAGTTTTATTACATCTTTGGAGAATATCGGCAGAAACAAAACTGAATCCGCTTTTGAACATAGTTCAATGTCTTTTTCAAATCCTAATGATATTAGAAACTTTCCGTGTTCGGACTCTTTCAGCATATCGTAGATCTTTTCTGAGGAAAGTTCGTTATTTTTATATACAAGCAATTCTGCAAGATTTAATGCTGCGATTTCAGAATCGCTTAATTCAAACTCTGTATCAGCAGATTTTGTCTTCAGGATTTCTTTAATCAGTGCTCCAGCAAATATGAAATCTTCTAAGCAAAAATTGTTTAATTTACCCGCGCAAAGTAAATCAAAATCCTGGTTCAGAGATAAAATATATTCTGCTACTTTTGTTATATTCAGAAAACAGCCGATTACACAATTTTTGGTTAGTCTGGATTTTACGATTGATACAGTCCCGTTCGTTGTACTGAATATAAGCGTTTTGCCTTTTACTTTCTCCTCTGTAAACTCAAGCGGAGAATTGCCGAGATTGAATCCGACAACAATTTTGCCGCCTCTCTCTCCGCATAATAGGGAATTAGATGAACCACGGTTTATTTTTGCGGCTTTCGTTACATTTTCTGCAGGAATAACTTCCTTCGCACCGTTCGAGAGTGCAACGGTCATCGTTGATCCTGCTCTGAGGATGTCAATAACAACTACGTTTTTGTCTTTCAGAATTAAATCATCTGCAACAAGTGAATGAGTCAGATATATATTAATTTTTGGCATATAAAAATAAATTACTGAATAAATGGTGTCTTAACAATTTCTGCTTTTACTTTTCTGTCCCTTATCATTATTTCGATCTCATTTCCGATTTTATTAAAACCTTCGTCTATGTAAGCAAGTCCGATGTTCTTTCCCAATACAGGGGAAGGGGAACCGCTTGCAACGAAACCTACTTTCCTGTCTCCGGAATATACTTCGAAACCGTGTCTTGCTACGAACCTGTCGTTTATTATGAAACCTACTAATTTTCTCTTCAATCCTGCTTCTTTTGCTTTTAGTATTGCATCCCGCCCGATAAAATCACCTTTGTCAAGTTTTGTAATCCAGCCGAGTCCCGCTTCAAGTGGATGTGAATTTTCATCCATGTCATTGCCGTACAATCTGAAGGCATATTCGAGACGAAGTGTATCTCTTGCGCCCAGTCCGATCGGTTTAATATTATATTCTTTACCTGCTTCAAATATAGCATTCCACATATCCTCGGATTTTTTTATGTCTGAACTCATGTAGATTTCGAAGCATACTTTTTCGCCGGTGTAACCGGTATGTGAGATTATTACGTCCTGTCCTGCCATCTTTCCGAATTCGAAGTGATAGTATTCAATTTTGCTTAATTCGGTATCTGTTAATTTCTGCAACGTATTCAACGCATTCCTGCCCTGAATTGCAAGAAGTGAAGTATTATCCGTTATATCTTTTATTTCAACATCCCCGAATACATTTTTCTTCATCCACGCTATGTCTTTTTCAATATTGGATGCATTAATAACCAGCATATAATAATCACCGCAATGATAAACCAAAAGGTCATCAACGACTCCGCCGTTTTCGTAACACATTGCCGAATACTGGACTTTACCTTTGGATAATTTCGATACATCGTTTGTTGTCAGTTTCTGTATGAAAGCATAAGCATCTTTTCCTCTGATTTCAACTTCACCCATGTGTGATACGTCGAAAACGCCGACCGAGTCCCTCACTGCTTTATGCTCGCTGATTATTCCTTCGTATTGCACAGGCATTTCATAACCTGCGAATTCGACGAGTTTTGCTCCTAAATTTTTGTGTATATTGTTGAATGCTGTCTTTTTCATAATAATTTTTTTATGATTTATTTAATTTGTCCCAGTCCTTTAAGAAGTTTTGAAGTCCGATATCGGTTAGGGGATGTTTGACAAGCTGGTCTAATACCTTGAAGGGCATTGTACAAACATCAGCACCCATTCTGGCTGCTTCAACTACGTGGATCGGATGCCTTACGGATGCAACAAGAATCTGTGTATCATAACCATAATTATCATAAATTTCTATTATCTGAGATATCAAATCCATACCGTTTTGCGAAATATCATCCAGCCTTCCTACGAACGGGCTGATTAAATATGCACCTGCTTTTGCTGCAAGTAAAGCTTGTGTAGGAGAGAAACAAAGTGTAACATTCGTTTTTATACCTTCTCCGCTGAGAATTTTTACTGCTTTTAATCCTTCTTTTATCAATGGTACTTTTACCACGATATTTTTGTGAATTTTCACTAATTCTCTGGCTTCTTTCACTATTTCTTCCGATGTTGTCGAAACAACTTCTGCACTGATATCACCGTCAACGATTTCGCAAATCTTTGTTAGGAGTTCTTTGAAATCCTTGTATCCTTCCTTTGCCACGAGTGAGGGATTTGTTGTTACTCCGTCCAGTAATCCCATTTCGGCAGCTTCCTTAATTTCTTTTAAATTGGCTGTGTCAATAAATATTCTCATATCTTTTAGGTTTAATTAATTATTTTGTATTAATTTTAATTTATTCAATTTTTCTATCATAAAAAATTCATTTTTTCGTCTTACCATCAGGAATTTCATTTCGATATGTAAAATTTTATTCGAAAAAAATTCGCACTGGGAAATCATTCGTCCCGGTGTCATTCATCCGGTACTTGCTTTAGTTTTCAGAAAATTATGTATTTTTATATTTCTTAACCCCTCTTCTTCCAAATCAGATAGAATGGAATCCCGATTAATATTAATGTCAGACCTATACCTGAATCTCTGGGATTTTGAATGATTGTAATTACAAAAATTGAAATAAAGAAAAGAATTGCTATTGCCGGTATGAACGGATACCCGAATACTTTATAGGGTCTTTGCACATCTTTCATTTTTCTCCGGAGTACGAATACTCCGAAAGCACCCATTCCATAGAATATGAATGATGCGAACATCAGCATATCTGTCAACTGATCAAAGGAACCTGATAAAACAAGCAGGGAAGCCCAGAACCCCTGAATTAAAAGTGATGTATGAGGTGTCTGATATTTCTTGTGGCAGTTTCCCGCCGATTTGAAAAATAATTTATCCCTTGCCATTGCGAAATATAATCTTGATGATGCAAGAACCGTTCCGTTTGTCGTTCCGAAAGTCGAAACCATAATCAATACGGAGATAAATACAACACCTCCGTAGTGAAGGAATGGTCTCAATACTTCTATTGCGGCGATTGTGTCCCGCTGATTATGTATATTAATCATTTCATTTACGGGCATTACATAAAGAAACGCTAAATTAATCAGCAGATAAATAACTATAACTATAATAACACCGGAGTATAATGCAATTGGAATATTTCTTTTCGGGTTTTTCACTTCTCCGCCCAGATACCCGATATTATTCCATCCGTCATAAGCCCAGAATGCGGCTAACATTGCTGCATAAAATGCACCAATAACTCCCAGCGGACTTCCGTAATGAAATTCTTTATTTTCCAGTATCGGTTCGACATTATGAAAACTCCCGCTGCTGAATGCAAAAATTAAAATTATTATAATGAAAATCCCTGCAAGTTTCAGAATGGTGAAAATGTTACTTACAGAACCGCCAAAAATAACGCCAAAGTAATTTACTGTTGTAAGAAATATTATTGTAATTATAGTTAGAGATTTTACTCCGAAACTCTGAAGCGGATAAAAAATTCCAAATATTGAGAAATTCTCCAGTTCGGGAGATAATCTTGGTAATGCTATTATGGAATTGACGGATTCGGAAAAAACATAAGTTATGGATGCAATTGACGCTGATTGAATCACGGAGAAGCAAGACCATCCGTACAGGAAGGCAAAAGCATTGCCGTACATTTTCTTGAAATAAACATATTGTCCTCCGGGTTCTGCTATTAATCCTGCAATTTCTGCATTAGTTGCAGCGGCAAAAAGCGTAATTAAGCCGGCAACCAGCCAGGCAATAAGTATTAGCCCCCCTGAGCCGAGTTCAGCCGACATTGGAGCAATTTTTTTAAATACCCCTGAGCCGACCATTGCACTTATTACTATCATCAAAGATGTAAATAGCCCTAAACGGGTTAGTAATCCACTCTGATGTGTCTCGTGCTTTTTCAGATATTGCTAATTATTTAATTGGATAACCTTTCTTTCCGACGGATTCGTAATCAAGCCCTTTAAGCCCTTTGACAGTATTGCAAAATTCTGAAAATACTTCTTCTGAATTTTCGAATTTGAAGTCGTGATTCATTGTTTTTGCAAGTTTCTTAAGTATTTTCCAGCCGGGTCGCGAATCGAATTTCTTTCCGTGAGTCCATCTGTCATTGTGAGAACCAAATTTATCAAGCCTTGACATCGAAAATTCACCTATCAGTCTTTCCTCCTCGAGTGTTGTGATTGATGGACGAATCCTCTGTATTCTTCCTGCGAAATTAATGAATGTTCCGTTTATTTCTGCATAAGTTGACAGAGCAAATATGACGTCGCTTATCATTACTGAAGAATTTGTAAAACTTAACAATTGTGTTAATCCTTTCAGATCTTCAAGGACTTCATACAATTCATTATTCAGTGTTATATCTTCATTCATTATTACGGCGTATGAGAAGTGTCCGTCCTTGAGTTTCTTCAGTACTTTTTCATCGAATTCTCCGATGTTGAGATATTTCATTACTCCTGAGTTTGCTGTTTTATCCGATTTTCTCAGTATGTCGTCACCGAAAGATTTATCAATATGAGGTAAATAATATATTTCGTAATTATTTATAACCTCTGCAGCAAATTTTTTCAGAGCATAATTGTCTTCAATAGTAGAGTTTGCAGAAGCAAGTATGAATACTTTTTCATTATTAACGGGAATTTTCGATGCAGCACTCGCAGTTGCTTCGTCCCAGTCAACTTTTATTATTTTTGTTTTTGGTTCAAAATTTAAGTCGTTAATGAGTCCCGGACCGTCAATTCTGAGTTTGATATCCGTAACATCTTTAATTGTGTTCAGCCTGCCCCAGTCACAAAGCCAGTAATCATTTACTGAAAGATTCTCACGGGGTTCAATTCGCAGAATTTCGTTATTTCTTGCACCTATGATTGTGTTGCAACCGTGTGCGCAGCCCGGACATATGCTGTCTGTGAAGGACATATCCCATACTCTTGACCTGAATCTGAAATGCCTGGAAGTAAGTGCACCCACCGGACATATCTCAATAACATTCATCGAATATGGATTGTCGAGTTCTTTACCCGGAAATGTCTGTATTGTTACTTTTTCACCTCTCTGAACGAATGTTAACTGAGGTTCTTTCGCTATTTCTTCACAGAATCTTATACACCTTGAACAGCTGATGCATCTTTCCTGGTCAAATTTAACGTTCGGTCCAAGGTCGATTCTTTTGTCTTTGTGATTTTTTTCTTCATCAAACCTTGAATAACCCGTACCGTATTTGTATGCGTAATCCTGTAATTTGCATTCTCCGGCTTCGTCACAAATCGGACAATCAAGTGGGTGGTTGATTAAAAGAAACTCCATCACTGCATTTTGAGCGGTTATGACTCTTTCTGACTTAGTATGAACTGTCATACCATCCTGTGCAACTGTCGAACATGCAATTAATAGTTTTGGTGATTTTTCCACTTCAACAAGGCATATCCTGCAGTTTCCTGAAATGCTTAATCCCGGATGCCAGCAGAAATGAGGAATATCAATACCGGCTTCTAAAGCAACCTGAAGAATTGTCTGCCCTTCTTTAAACTCAAACTGTTTTCCGTCAATTGTAATAAACATACTGTTATTCTTTATCAAATATTAAAAAGATTTCAATAAAGTTCAATTGCTGTATTCATCCGTTAAGTCTATTTTGGATTTTAACTGATAGAATCTGTACTCATCAAGAGCAAACTCTTTGTCTGTTTCAAGTTTGATTATTACTCTGTATTTAATACATAATTTGAGGATTTTGTTTATAAACCCACTTGTGAGATAATCCTTAATCAGCGGATTTACCCGTAACCTCAGAAATATGCTGTTGTTGGCTCCTTTGTATCTCTGAAGCCATCTTTCTATATCAGTTAAATATGCCATTCTTGATTGTACTCTCCCTGAACCGCTGCACATCGGGCATTGTGCGGAAACTCTGTGTATAATATTCTGCCTGATTCTCTGACGGGTTATCTGAACTATGCCGAATTCGCTCATCGGCAG
This sequence comes from uncultured Ignavibacteriaceae bacterium, assembly GCA_964459055.1. Classification (GTDB taxonomy): domain Bacteria; phylum Bacteroidota; class Ignavibacteria; order Tepidaquicellales; family Tepidaquicellaceae; genus Tepidaquicella. Next base: position 8,789 of record CAYWMV010000028.1, read on the forward strand.
AACTGTTGCTTTAGCCCTGTCTTTCCTGAATTCTTTTCTTATTTCTTCGTGAAGTTTCTTCTTGTTCGGTTCTTCGTAAAGATCTATAAAATCTATTACAATAATTCCTCCTATGTCTCTTAACCTCGCCTGCCGGGCAATTTCTTTTGCGGCTTCTATGTTAATTCTTAATGAATTTGCTTCCTGGTCTTTTGATTTGGCATACTTGCCGCTGTTTACATCGACTACGGTCATTGCTTCCGTTGTCTCAATAACTATGTAGCCGTAATTCTTTATCATTACTTTCTTCTCAAGAGATTCCTCTATCTGTTTGTCAATATTATTGTATGCGTCAAAAATGGGAACACTTCCTTCAAATAGTTCAAGTTTTTCCGATGATTCCGGTGATGTTTCGTCAATGTAGTTTTTTATTTCTTTGTATATCTTTTTAGAATCAACTACAACTCTGCTGATATCATCTCTGAATAAATCCCTGATTACGGAATTTGTTGTTGATACATCTTTATATAACAATACCGGCGGTTTTGTAGTCTTTATTTTATTTTCAATCTCGTTCCATGTGCTTTTTAATTTATTTAGGTCATCAAGTATCAGATTTTCATCCTGCCCTGCTGCTACCGTTCTTATAATTGCACCGTGACCTTCAGGCAGATGCTTTTTTACAATTGTTCTTAAACGTCTTTTTTCTCTGTAATTGTATATTTTGCGGGAAATTCCGATTTTATTTGTGAAAGGAATTAAAACTAGATATCTGCCCGGTAATGAAACTTTTGCGGTTACTCTGACACCCTTGTTCCCTACGGGTTCCTTCGATATCTGAACAATGATATCCATTCCTTTTTCAAGACTCGAAGCGGCAGGATTTTTATCCTTGAACTGGCTTGTTCTTTCTGGTCTCTTTATCCCGTTTTCTTCTGTATCTTCATCTTCGTCTTCGTCAATGTCTTCATCATCTCCCATTAGAGATTTGTAGTCATCAGGTGATGTCTCGATATCGGAAAAGTGCAAAAATGCATCCTGTGGAAATCCCAGATTTATAAATGCGGCTCTTATACCGGGTAAAACTCTTGCAATCTTTCCTAAGTATAAGTCCCCTACGTTTCGCTTTAAATCAGGATTCTCATAAAATAACTCTACAAGCTTTCCATCTTCAGTGATTGCTATACGTGTTTCACTTGAAGTGGAATTGATAATTATTTCCTTCTTCATATTAACTGATAAAATTCATCAAATTCTGTTTTAATTCAACAGTCAGATTTAGGAATTCATCGAAGCCAAAAACTCGTTGTTCGATTTTGTACCGCGCATTTTTTCCAGTAACCATTCCATGGCTTCGACAGGATTGTAATCGGCTAATATTTTGCGCAGAAGATAAACTCTGTTTAATGTAGCAATATCAAGTAGAAGTTCTTCTTTCCTTGTGCTTGAGCGGTTGATGTCCATCGCCGGGAATATTCTTCTGTCGGAAATTCTTCTGTCAAGAACAATTTCCATATTTCCCGTTCCTTTAAATTCTTCGAATATAACTTCATCCATTCTGCTTCCGGTTTCTATCAAAGCAGTTGCTATAATTGTAAGGGAACCGCCTTCGTCAATATTTCTGGCTGCTCCAAAAAATCTTTTTGGTTTATGAAGTGCGTTGGCATCTACACCGCCGGATAATATCTTTCCGCTGTGGGGTATTACGGTGTTGTGTGCACGAGCCAGCCTTGTTATACTGTCAAGAAGAATAACGACATCCTTTTTTGATTCAACTAACCTTTTTGCTTTCTGCAATACAATTTCAGAGACCTGAACGTGACGGTCAGGCGGTTCATCGAACGTGGAACTGATTACTTCAGCTCTTACATTCCGTTGCATATCAGTAACTTCTTCAGGACGTTCGTCAATTAGCAGCACTATCATGTGTACGTCAGGATGATTTCTTGTGATGCTGTTTGCTATTGTCTGGAGAATAATGGTTTTTCCGCTTTTCGGTGGTGATACTATTAATCCTCTTTGTCCCTTTCCTATTGGTGTGAATAAATCCATTATCCTCATCGTATATTCGGTTGGAGTGGTCTCTAATGTTAATTTCTCGTGAGGATAAAGCGGTACGAGATTGTCGAACATTATTCGTTCCCTGAGTTTGTCCGGGTGTTCAAAGTTGACATCTCCGACTTTTAAAAGAGCAAAAAATCTTTCACCCTCTTTAGGCGGTCTTACCTGTCCGCTTATCGTGTCACCTGTTTTAAGTAAAAACTTTTTTATCTGTGAAGGTGATACATATATGTCGTCTGGGGATGGCAGATAATTGTAATCGGAAGATCGTAAAAATCCGTAACCGTCTGATAGTACCTCAAGTACTCCTGCTGCAAAAGCATATCCGTCTTTTTTGGTTGCTGCCTCGAGTATTTTGAATATTAATTCCTGTTTCTTGAAATCTTCGTAATTGTGTATCTCGAGTTCCTTGGCAATTGCCCTTAACTCAGATACTTTCTTGGATTTCAAGGTTTCTACATTTTTATCTGAAAAATCATTTTTTCCTAAATCTTTTCTTTCGTTCATTATTTTTGTTGATTAAATTTTTAAATTTTCCCATTAATTTTGCGGTAATCTGCTTTGCAGGGAAAAATGCGGTTTATTCTTCTATAGATTAATTCTATAATGATTCGATTATTTTCTGAACAATTTATTATATCAAATAGTAGTCTTAATATCGTAGAAATTTTCTATACCGGGGTGATATATTAATTTACTGCTTAAACTATCATAAAAATAAAAAAGTTTCAAGAGAAAAATGAAAAATAGTATTTTCGGGTTTATTGGCGCACTTCATTGTTTTTGAGTCCCTGCAAATATTAACAGTATTTATTCATTTATACTGCTTTATTTTTACTCGGTCAAACATATAATACTATGGTTTATGCGTTTAGAGATAGTTAAGATAATTCTTTTCTTTATGTGCATAATTTTTAAACTAACGGACTGATTATTAAAATATTTACAAGTACGTTCTATAAGATATAAAGACTAATAATGTCATATTATTCCACATAACGGATTTACAATGTTCAGTAATTCCACATCCTGAATTTTTTATTGATGTTAAAATAATAAAATACAATTATTTAATCTTTGGCACGAAAATTGAAAGAATTTTTGCAATATGAACAAATTTAAACAACAAAAACAAATTATGAAAAAGGTATTTTTCTGTTTTTTAATTTTAATTATGGGCGCAGGTACTATTTTTTCAGCACCTAAACCAAAAATTGTACCTCAGGCAGTAACGCCGGATTTTTATGCTAAAACACCGGCTTTGACTCCGGATTCATCTGTAACCACGGGTTTAACCGCATTCGGTAATAAAACTTATATTTACTTTTCTGTAGTAAATATCGGTGAT
>CAYWMV010000028.1:12186-20040 GCA_964459055.1 uncultured Ignavibacteriaceae bacterium
AAGTGCAAACTGGAGTTTTATAAGTAAACCTTCCGGCTCTAATGCGGTATTATCAAGTGTACCTTCACTGAACTGGATGAAATTTAAGGCAGATATAACCGGTACTTATGAAATAGGTGTGACTATAACTACGACCACCGGCAGCAAAGATACTACTTTAAAAGTTTATGCTGCGAATTATGTCGGAACAGGAGGATATGATAATGTTCCCGCACAATATCCGAACTGTATGACTTGTCATAATTCGATGCCTGCGTTTCAGACGATTTTTAATAAGTGGAAAGTTAGCGGACACGCAAACAGGTTCCGTCTGGATATAGATTCATTAGGACCATATTATAACACTTCCTGTATGAGGTGTCATACAGTCGGTTACGATAAATATTCCTATTCAGAAAATAACGGATTCGATGACAAAGCAAGAACACTTGGCTGGATTTGGTCACAGTGGTCACCGCCGAAAGCAGGAAACTGGGATTCGTTAAAAACCAAGTATTCGTCTCTGGTCGCTTTTGCAGGTATCGGTTGTGAAAGTTGTCACGGAGCAGGCGGAGAACATGCAATCGGAGGTATTGCAGATAAAATTAACATAAATTATAAATCAGGTTCCTGTGCCTCCTGTCACGATTTACCCTGGAGATATAATGAATATTCTCAGTTTAAGAATTCATTACACTATGATCCCGTATTTGAAGGCAGAAGAGTTGCTGCAAGTTCGAGAAATACATTAAGCGATTGCAACAGATGTCACGATGGAAAGAACTTTGTCGATTTTACATATCCCAGAGTTGATTCTGTCGCGTTAGTTAAAGCAGATATGACAAATATCGGTTGTCCGCAGTGTCACGACCCGCACGGAAGTTCAAATCCTTATTCATTAAGAAGTTTACCTGCTGACACTCTGGCAAATGGAGTTTCATTTGCATCTCTAGGCACAGGTAAAATTTGCGTAACCTGTCACCAGTCTAGAAATAATGCATCAAAATACATTACGGTTAAAGGTTCATTCACACAACATTGGGGAACGCATCATTCAGTTCAAGGTGATGTTTTATTAGGTACGAATGCAGCAACTTTCGGTTTTCCGTTCATAACAGGTTCACACAAGAACATACCGGGAGGTTGCAATGGTTGTCATATGTCACCTACCACGGATACCGGTACGGTGCAGAGAGATAAAGTAGGCGGACACACATGGAATCTTCACGACGCTGCATCCAATTATGACCATACTAAAGGTTGTATTGGATGTCATCCGGGAAAAACAAGTTTCGACCAGTTTATTGCACCTCAGGATTTTGACGGCGATACTCAAATTGAACCATGGATGAATGAAGTGCAGGGATGTATAACAAATCTTTCCATTGCGTTACCTCCTGCTGGTGTTGATTCAATTTCCTGGCAGATGATTGCAAGAGATTCGATGAATCTGAATTTGAGGAAAGCATACTGGAACTATCAAATGATCGCTTATGACGGTAGTCTTGGTATGCATAATCCATTTTATGCTATTCAGGTACTTTTAACTTCAAAGAATTATGCTGTAGGAATACAACCTGTTGGAACTGAAGTCCCGTTGAAATTCGAACTATCGCAGAACTATCCGAATCCTTTTAATCCCTCAACTAAAATTAATTTTGCATTACCAAAAGCAGAAAACGTAACATTGAAAATATTTGATATAACAGGAAGGGTAGTCGCTGTCCTTGTTAACCAGAAGATGGAAGCAGGAAAATATATTGTTGACTGGCATGGACTGGATGAAAATAATCAGCAGGTTGCATCCGGTGTTTACTTTTATCAGATTGTTGCAGGACACAATATTATTACCAAAAAAATGATAATGCTGAAATAATAACAGAGTAAATACATCACACTCCTTTTAATCCGGGCTGTTCCATCTGCCCGGATTTTTTTGTGATTTAAGTAAGCATATTTGGCAATACGGTTCAGACTTTATCCCGGCTGAATGTTTGCATATTGTTGAAAAATTTGGAAAGGATAAAGTAGTAAATTGAAAAAACAGGTCTAAATATATATTTTGCAAAATGGCTAAGACTAAAAAACAATCGAAAAAATCACCGGCTCACGCAAGAAAAATAGACGTTGATTATAATCTGAACATTAAATCAGCCCATTCACTTTTAATAGGTCTGGGTCTGGCTGTTATATCCTCATTACTTGCCGTTTATTATGTAATATATTCTTTTAACCTGAACGGTTATTTTGGATTTCCTCTTGATGACCCGTGGATTCATCTTACATTTGCTAAGAATTTTGCCGAATATTTTTCATTTTCATTTTATAAGAATGAAATGGTTACGGCAGGATCAACTTCTCCAATATACACATTCCTCATATCTGTCGCTTTTTTCATTACCAGCAATGAATTTATTTTAAGTTATTTCTTCGGAATATTGTTCTTTGTAATATCTGTTTTTGCATTCTATAAATTATGCGGATCCGATTTCGGTAATGAGTATGTTTACTTAATAATTATATTACTGATATTTGTCTTTGATAAATGGATGAATTTTATCTCTGTTTCCGGAATGGAAACGACAATGTTCATATTAATACTGATTGCTGCTGCTTATTACTACAAGAAAAGAAATCCCATAATGACGGGTATTTTTATCGGTCTGATTATCTGGACAAGACCTGACGGCGTGGCATTCGTTGCAGCATTGGTGTTCGATTATATTTTGTCAGTTTACTTATCCGGAAAAGATAAAAAAATTATTTTATTTTCCAAAAAGGATTTGACAAAAATTGTTTCGATTGCGGGAATCATTGTTGTGATTTATTTTGTTTTGAACCTTGCTCTTTCCGGCTCTGTATTTCCCAATACTTATAATGCGAAACTTACTTATTATACTCCCGAATTCAGAAGCAGGAGCGAGTTTTTTAAAAATGAAGTTTGGGGATATTTTACAACCGGAAGTTATTCTGTTTTAATCGCAGGATTTTTTCTGTCTCTGTTTCTGACTATGCGGGACTTTTTCAGGAAAAATTATAATCCGAATATCTTATATATTGCTTTCATTTCGGCATTGGTACTGATATATTACATCAAACTTCCTTACGCACACAGGTTCGGAAGATATTTAATGCCTGTAATTCCTTTTTTAATATTATCTTCCGGACTTGGATTCAGAGACACTGCAAAAATACTCGGGAACTTCTTTAGAAGCAGAAACCTGACGGCGGGAATTGTTATAATAGTTTTATCCGTAATTGCCGTTTATTCATTTACTGATTATCTTGACAACAGAAAAAATTATAAGGATGAATGTAAATATATAAACGACAGGCAGGTTGCCGCTGCATTATGGATTAATCAAAATACGAAAGAAACGGATATAATTGCGACTCATGATGTTGGTGCAATCGGATATTATTGCGGAAGAAAACTGATTGATGTTGCAGGTCTGGTAACTCCTGAACTTATCGATAAAATTCACATGCCGGATTACAATAAGTATATGATGGAATACCTGAAAAATCAGGGAGTGTCACATCTCGTTTTTTTGCAGGAGTGGTACAGGGTCTCGAATGCAAATCCTCTGTTCTCAACTGCAGAGACTCTGCCGCCTGAAGTAATGGAGATTTATAAGTTTGAACCCGGTAAAACTTTAATACTCAATACGGAAACAAAAAGCAGAATTATGTATTGTATGGATCTGATGGCAAAAAAGAATTTTGACCAGGCAATACAGATTCTCAAACAGGGCTTGATTAATGAACCGAATTCCGCACTAATATATTTTATTATCTCAATATGTTATCTGCAGAAGAATGATTTACAAAACGCAGAATTAAATTTAAGAAAATCCCTGCAGATATTTCCCGAGTACAGGGTGGCATTGGGTCAGCTTGGACTTCTGCAGAAACAGAATGGAAACTTTGAAGAAGCAAAAACGCTGTTCGAAAAATATCTGACTATACATCCTGAAGATGTCAGAATTCAGGAATACCTGCGAGTTGTTAATGACTCGCTTAAGCAAAAATAACACTGAGTAAATTGGTGATTTATGAAAAATGTTAAAAATACTGCCGATAAAGCAGGAAAATTTTTAAAATACTCTTTAATTCCCTGTTTGAAAGGATTTTCTTCTCACTTCTCATCATTGTTAAGAAGATTTACCGGGACAGTGAAATCATTTCTTAAAAAATATAATATTGACGAAAAATTCAGAATAATATATACATACATCAGGGCCAATATTTTATATGCATTTAAAGAGTTTTACGGTTCAGTCTTCAGAAAAAAGTTTTTTATTTATTTTTTTCTTTCTGCATCAGTCTTTATTTTATGGTCAGGAGTGTACTCGGTTCTGTTTCAGCGAAATGTATGGGAAGGTCAAAAACATAAGAAAATTAACATAATCCGGGGTATGAATGTCGATGAAATAGCGGATATGCTGGAAGACAGTAATGTGGTTCGCAGTTCGTTTTTTTTTAAGGTATCGGCAAAATTATCCGGAAATTCTTCGAGAATTTTTTCCGGGGTTTATTATCTTCCGAATGGTCTGAACAACATTGAAATAATGAATATTCTTACAACAGTAGATAATGCGAGATTAGGAGGAAGAGGAAAAGTGACTGTTTATGAAGGGATGAGGATTAAACAAATTGCTGTTCTGCTGGAGAAAGAATTTGATTTGATTGGGAAGGATTTTATTATTTCATCTGAGAATGATTCGCTTATAAATTTAATGGGACTGAAAGGCAGAATTAAAAATCTTGAGGGTTTTTTGTTCCCGGAAACGTATATCGTGCCAGTTAATGCCAAAGCAGGGGAAATAGTAAATATACTTTTCGATGAATTTCTGAAACGCGTTTACAAGAATCCTGAAGTTAATGATTTTTTTAAAAATTCTCCTGCAAAGTTGTTAAACCTGATAACTCTTGCCTCTATCGTTCAGGCAGAAACAGGAATTAAATCGGAAATGCCGACGATTGCAGGCGTATATTATAACCGGCTTTCGAAAAATATGAAACTTCAGGCAGACCCGACTATTCAGTATATACTTCCCGAAGGACCCAGACGATTGCTGAATCGTGATTACAGAATTGAATCGGATTACAACACATATATTCACGAAGGGCTTCCTCCCGGACCGATTAATAATCCGGGTATGGATGCAATTATCGCCTGTCTGAATCCTGAAAAGCACGAATATTATTATTTCGTTGCAAATAAGGATAAATCACATACATTTTCCAGAACTTATGAGGAGCACCAACTGGCAATTAAAAATATCAGAGAGAAATGAATACGAATGCAGTGTTCGTTCTGATAAAATATTTTATAAAACTCGATTACAGAGATAAAGAACACATATCATATAAGAAGTTCTTTGGTATAATTGTTGCATATCTTATTGGGTCTGCCGGACTTGCGGTAAATTATTATCTAAATTTCGATTCAATGAGTTTTGCGGTTCTGTGTTATTCGATGAATACGTTTATGCTTGCTTTTATCGCAATGGGGGAATATCCTCAGCTTTTCTTCGCCAAGGAACAATTCGATTTGATTCAGATTCTTCCGATATCGAAAAAAGATTTTATAACATCGAAATTCATTTCCGCAATTCTGTATCTTACTTCGCTTGCAGTGGTTCTTTCTGTTTCGCAATCGGTGTTCTACTATTTCTATAAAGAAAATCTTGCCGGTGTTCTGATATTTTTTTTGCTGAATATTTCATTTACCCTGTTTTTCTCTTCAGTATTGCTTATCATATACAGTCTCGCTTTGAAATTATTGTCGGAAAAAGGTACATATATTCTTTTTATTTTACAGTTCCTTTTCTTTGGATTGATTATGTATTCAACAAGTATCGGAACAAAAGCAGTGGAATTGCATACAAATTCAATTATGAATTTTGAATTCGTTAACTATCTTCCGCAGAAATATTTTGCCGGCGGAATTAGCAATCCCTTATTGCTTTTTTCGGGTATATTTCTGACTGTATTGTTATTGCTGTTGCTGCTTAAAATCGTGTCAATGTTTTTTTATGACATATATAACACGCTTTACATTATAAAACCAAAGGAAAGTAAGATTAAAAAAGTAAAAGTTTTTAAATCATATCGCGAATTCATTTCAAAAATATTTATCAGAGACAGAGTCGAAAAATCGGGTTTTGAACTTGCCGGGAATATTATTACCGGATCGAAATCAATGCTGCTCAGGTATATGCCTCTTGCTTCTGCTCCTGTTATTATTGCGGTGATTGGAATTTTGACAGGAAACGAATCACTTACTTTTATAGACAGAGACTCGCAGGGGCTTGTTATTCCGGTATTAAGTCCGTCAATTTCAATTATTTTGATAATGATGTCAAGAATGTTCATATCAAATTTACAAATTGCAGATGAAAATTCTAACGATGTGAACTGGATATACGAATCACTGCCGCTTGAATCGCCTGCAAGAATTATGACCGGCAGTTTCAAATTTGTGTTCCATATTTTTATATTACTGCCTGTGGTTCTTATTTCTGTTTTGCTTTTAATTAAATATCCTGCTGTTAATGTTCTGCTGAATATATTGTTCATCCTTGTATTTTCAGTATTTGCGATGACTTTAACATTCCTTTTTGTAAAAAATTATCCTTTTACTCTTGAAAGCAATAAAATAAATTCGGCGTCTAAACTGTTGGATGTATTCCTGTCGGTTATTTATGCAGTATTAATTTTCATACTTCAGTTTTTTGTATTTCAAAATTATACATATATTTTTATTTCAATTATAACTATTTTAATTTTAAATTTCTTAATAACAAAACAAATAAGAAATTATGGGACAGGAAAAAAACTTACAGCAGAGCGAAGCTAAACCGCTTGAAAAAATATCTAAAGGTGAAGGTAAAAATATAATTTTCGGAATTACAGGTGCAAGCGGTTCGATATATGCTCTGAGAATACTCAGACTTCTTCTCTTGAATAATTTCAATGTTGGTCTCATTCTTACGGAATATGCACAGTATTCACTTTACCGTGAATGCGGAGTGGAATTGAAACCTGCAACAATTAAAACCCTTTTTCCTGATGTTCTGTTCAGAGAGGAAAGTGTAAGTTTCCATAATAATCTCGATCTGAAATCTGAAATATTGTCAATAAATTACAATACTGCAGGAATGATTGTATGCCCCTGTGCTCATAATTATATGTCAGGAATCGCAAACGGTGAATGTAAAAATTTAATAGAGAAATCCGCTGACCATCAAATCTCGCACTGCAAACCGATGATTATTGTACCCCGTGATTCACCCACCAATAAAATACATCTGAAAAATATGCTGAAGATTCTCGATGCAGGAGGAAAAATTGTTCCCGCATCTCCGTCATTTGAAAATCTGCCGAAAGATTTTAATGACCTCGCGGATAATATCGCATTTAAAGTTATGGAATTGCTGGAAAGCTGTCTGATTTAAACGGAAAAAATATCAGCATTATTGTTTGTGTTCGTTTTAAATTATTTGAAAAAAATCGAGTTATTTATATCCATAGTGGAATGGTTTTAGTGAGAACTACGTTTGCTAAGTTATAGTTGAGATTAAATTGTTTGAAATTTTTGGTTACAGAGCCTGTGTGAAAACCGCAAGTGATGCCTCTTGTAATTCCCGTGTATGTGGGAAACTATTACATAATGATTTTTTTTCTAGATTCCCGTTTTCTCAGGTATTTATGCAAAGTGATTTTCAAACAGCCTCTTCAGTTGAGGCAATTAGTGTGAAATAAGTTAATTTTGATCATTTCTACGGTTTGTATGTCTTCAGAGGTCAACTTAAGTTATTTTAAAAAATACAGATTTTATTATTGAATTATTTAAAAGAATTTTATAAC
>CAYWMV010000029.1:0-1691 GCA_964459055.1 uncultured Ignavibacteriaceae bacterium
TTCACGGACATAGCAAGTGAAATGCTTTATCCCGTTATGCCCGTTTACCTTCAGAGCATCGGGTTTTCAATTGTTGCAATCGGGATTCTGGAGGGAATTGCGGAAGCGGTTTCGGGATTGAGCAAGGGATATTTCGGAAATCTGTCCGATAAAAAAGGCGTGCGGTTGCCCTTCGTAAGGGCGGGTTATGCACTGAGTGCTGTTTCAAAACCGCTGATTGCATTTTTCACGAATATTTACTGGGTGTTCACATTCAGAACTCTTGACAGGTTCGGGAAAGGAATACGAACGGGTGCGAGAGATGCAATACTTTCCGATGAATCAACAAAAGATAACAAAGGCAAGGTTTTCGGATTTCACAGAGGACTTGATACATTGGGTGCGGTGGTCGGTCCGGGACTCGCACTTCTCTATCTGTATTTTTATCCGGAAAATTATGTAACGTTATTTTATATCGCATTCATCCCGGGTATTATCAGTATTGCATTTACTTTTTTAATCAAAGAAAAGAAGATTCAGCCGGACAATGCATTCAGCGGAAATTCATTCAAGGAGTTTCTCTTTTATTTCAAAAAAAGCGGAACGGAATATAAAAAATCCGTTGCCGGATTTCTTGCATTTGCTTTTTTCAACAGTTCGGATGTATTCCTACTTCTTATGCTGAAGTATAAGGGCTATTCGGATTCGTATTTAATCGGTATTTATATTTTTTATAATTTAATTTATGCCTTGAGTTCATTTCCGTTCGGAATTCTTGCGGATAAAATCGGACTGAAAAAAACTTTTATAATCGGTTTAATATTTTTTGCCGCCGCTTATCTGCTGATTGCATTTGCCGATAGCGTTGTTCTGATTTTAATTGTATTCGCAGTTTACGGATTATATGCGGCTGGAACGGAGGGCATTTCCAAAGCGTGGATTTCGAATATTGTCCCGAAAAGCGAAAGCGCAACTGCAATAGGAACATACACGGCATTCAACAGCATATTCCTGATGCTGGCAAGTTTTGCAGGCGGAATGTTATGGTATAATTTGAGTCCGCAGGCAATGTTTATTTTTTCCGCAGGAGGTGCGGTTATAGTGGCAGTGTATTTTTTGAGAAGATAGTTATAGAAGTTAGTCATAGAATTTAGTTGTAGAATTTTTTTATCGAAGAAGATTTGTAAAACATTCACCAAGATGAGTCTTTACTTACAAGGTGGACATAAATATAAACAATCAACTCCCCTTTTTTATCATTCAATTTAATGTTAATCTTTTTTAGATTGTAGTAAAACATAAAAAATAAATATGGCTGAACCAATTGTAGATTTTTCTTTAGCACAGGAACTCGGGCTCAATGAAGAGGAATATAACAGGATACTCGATATTTTAGGAAGAGTGCCGACTTATACAGAACTTGGAATATTTTCCGTGATGTGGAGCGAGCATTGTTCTTACAAGAACTCCATTCTGCAAATCAAGACTCTTCCGAGAAGCGGAGGAAAACTTATGGTTTCCGCAGGCGAGGAAAATGCGGGACTCGTGGATATAGGAGACGGGCTTGCGGTCGCATTCAAGATTGAATCGCATAATCACCCTTCGGCTGTTGAACCATATCAGGGTGCGGCTACGGGCGTCGGCGGAATATTGAGGGATATTTTTACTATGGGAGCAAGACCTGTGGCATCGCTTAATTCTTTGAGGTTCGG
>CAYWMV010000029.1:1791-19938 GCA_964459055.1 uncultured Ignavibacteriaceae bacterium
AATATGTCCGCTTATGAAATTATGCTTTCGGAATCGCAGGAGAGAATGCTGCTGGTTGCCGAAAAAGGAAAAGAACAAATCGTAAAAGATATTTTTGCGAAATGGGACTTGAACTGCGTGCAGGTCGGTGAAGTAATTCCCGAAGACAGACTTATAATTCATTACAAAGGAAAACTCGAAGCGGATGTTCCCGCAGACGTGCTCGTGCTCGGCGGCGGTGCGCCGGTTTATAAAAGAGATACAAAAAAACCTGAATACCTGAATGATACAATGAACTTCGACCCGTATTCGGTTAAAGAACCTGTCAGATATACTGAAATATTCAAGAAAATTTTCACTTCGCCCAATATAGCAAACAAGAAATGGGTTTATGAGCAGTATGATACGGAAGTTAGAACGAATACACTCGTGATGCCGGGCGGAGATGCATCGGTATTGAAAATTAAGCATACAGATAAGTGTCTGTCAATGAAAACCTACTGCAACGGAAGATATGTTTATCTTAATCCCTATAAAGGCGGTATGATTGCCGTTTGTGAAAGTGCAAGGAACGTGGTCTGCACTGGCGGAAAACCGCTCGCAATACCCAACTGCCTGAACTTCGGGAATCCATATATTCCCGAAGTTTATTACCAGTTTTCAGAAGCAGTGAGAGGAATAGGCGACGCCTGCCGGAAACTCGATACTCCCGTTACCGGCGGAAATGTCAGTTTTTACAATCAGTCAAAGGATTATGCCGTTTACCCTACTCCTGTAATAGGTATGATGGGACTTATAGAAGATTACAAAAAGGTAATGACTTCATATTTCAAAAACGAAGGCGACATTATTCTTCTCCTCGGGAAAAGATGCAATCATATCGGCGGAAGCGAATACCTGAATATTATTCACAATAAAGTTGCAGGCGATGCACCGGATATTGATTTAGAAGAAGAGCAGAGATTACAGAACCTGACACTTGAACTGATTGACAAGGGCCTGATTAAATCCGCACACGATGTTTCTGACGGCGGACTTGCAACGGCAATAGCCGAATGCTGTGTAATTAATCCGAATCATCCGCGGGGATGCAAAATCAGTTTTGATTACAAATACAGAAAAGATTTTGAACTTTTCGGCGAGTCGCAGTCGAGAATAATTATTTCCGTAGAAGAGGAAATCGTACCGGCTATAATGGAAATCGCAAATAAGCACAATATACATTCTGAAGAAATCGGATTCGTCGGCGGAAAATGCTGTATTATAAACAATGAAATCAGTGTACCGGTTAGTAATTTAAAATCGTTATATTACGAAACGATTGAGAATTATATGAATGAATAATTTCCGGAAAATATTATTATTAATTATTATAGTATATTTTATTATTCCTTTAAACAATAAGTCATATACGCAGGACTTATTCACGTTAAATAATTATTCGTTAAAAGATACAAACGACATTGAGCCCGCTACAACATCACGCGGATCAAATCCGACAAAAATTCTTGCATACAGTCTTGCGGCATTTCTGTATGTTTTCAATCCAGTTTTTTTATATGAAAACGATAAAATCAATTCGGGATTAACAAAGGAGATTTCGGTAGGCTTCGGTTATTTCGGAGAACACAGAGCGGCACTCGAATATACATTTTTATTCAGGAAGTTAAGAATGAATCATTTCCGTCTTGGATACAAGCGGGATTTACTGCTGAAAGATATCAGTCCTTCGAATATGCTCCAGACTTCAGGGGTTTTTTCTTACGGAATATCATATTTCACCGATTTAGCAAATCACGGGATATCTCCGGAAATCAGTTACGGCTATTCAATCAGAAATCACAAATTGCTGATTTATCCTCATTTCAAATTGCGCTACACTCATATTTTTGATGAATATAAATCAAATATACTGGACTTTTCTTTCGGTATTGTTCTCGGGATAGCAAATCCCTTTAATGATTTGAGAATAAGGAGGTATGACTAAATGTCAGTTTATGAAGGATATATAAAGACAGGAAAATTCTTTTCGGAGGCATGGAATATTTTTTCTTTCAGTTTGAGGTATTTCAGAAATTTTCCGGCAATTCCTTCTGAACTCAAAGAAACAATAAAACAATTTTTTATATTAGGATATAAATCACTCCCTCTTGTAAGCATTACGGGTTTCATTATCGGGCTGACATTATCGCTTCAGATGGGTCCGATACTCGGGAAATTCGGAGCGGAGTCTCTGATACCTTCGATGGTTGCAATTTCCATAATCAGGGAAATAGGACCTGTTATAATTGGTTTAATATGCGCAGGTAAAATCGGTTCCGCAATCGGAGCGGAACTCGGTTCAATGAAAGTAACCGAACAGATAGACGCTATGGAAGTATCCGCCTGCAATCCGTTCAGATACCTCGTGTTAACGCGCGTAACAGCCGTAACGATTGCCCTGCCTGTTCTTGTAATTTATGCTGATTTTCTTGCAATAATCGGCGGATACGTTGCGATGTCCCTCGACGGGAGTATGAGTTTCAGAGTATATTTCGATGCCGCAATAAACAGTCTTACTTTTTCAGACGTGATTCCCGCTACATTGAAAACGTTTTTATTCGGATTTTCAGTCGGGCTCGTAGGATGTTATAAAGGATATAACTGTTCCCGCGGAACGGAAAGTGTCGGACTTGCGGCAAATTCATCTGTCGTACTTGCATCACTGCTTATCATAGTTCAGGATTTAATTGCAGTAAAAATATCAAATATGATTTTTTAGTATGCATGATTACATTATAAATATTGAAAACCTTCGGAAATCATTCGGAAAGAATACGATACTCAAAGATATAAATCTGAAAGTCAAACGAGGAGAAAATGCGGTCACTCTCGGAAAATCGGGAACGGGAAAATCAGTAACTCTGCAGTGCCTCATCGGATTAATTCCTCCCGACAGCGGAAAAGTAGAGATATTCGGAAAAGACCTCGCTTATCTTAACGAGAAAGAATTAATCGAACTCAGAAAAAAAATCGGATTTCTTTTTCAGAGCGGAGCATTATACGATTCGATGACGGTAAGAGAAAATCTGCAATTTCCGTTAAAAAGGATATACAAAATACCTCAGGAAGAAATGGATGAAATGGCAATGAACCGTCTCGCTGAAGTCGGACTTGAAGAAGCAATAGACAAAATGCCGTCAGAATTATCAGGCGGTATGAGAAAAAGGGCGGCTCTCGCGCGGACATTAATACTGAATCCCGAAATAGTATTATACGACGAACCGACAACAGGACTGGACCCGGGCACTTCGAGAGAAATAAGCAATCTCATCAGAGACATTCAGAAAAAACACAACATTACATCAATAATAGTAACTCACGATATGGAATGCGTGAAAATCGCATCAGACAGTATTTATATACTAAAAGACGGCGAGTATATGACAAAAGGTACTTATGATGAACTGGAAAATTCAAACGATATTTTTATTAAATCATTTTTTTAAGAAATGAAAAAATCAAAATTAAATTCCGTTATTCTCGGTATATTCGTTATCGGAGCACTTGTCCTGATAACAGGTGCATTATTCCTGATAGGCAGCAAGCAATTTATGTTTACTCAGACCTTCACGCTTAAAACACAATTCGAAACTGTTGCGGGATTGCGTGAAGGAAGTTTTGTCAACTATTCAGGAATTAATGTCGGCTCAGTCGAAAAAATTACGATAACGGGCGGGAATGTAATCGAAGTCAGCATGGTGATTGAAAACAAGGTGAAAGAGTTTATAAAAAAAGACTCGAAGGTAGCAATAGTATCGGAGGGTCTGATAGGAAACAAGATTATAGAAATATCGCCCGGTTCAAGTTTCAGTGAAAGTGTTCAGGACGGTGATTACATAGTATCCGTAAAACCGCTTACAACAGACGATATAATGAACACATTAAATCAGGCAGGTGAAAATGCAGGAAAACTTGCAGGTGATTTATCCGATATTGTAAATAAAGTTAATGAAGGTAAAGGTACAATCGGTCAGTTGATAAACAATGAAGGACTTTACTATACTCTTGATTCAACGTTCAGAAGTTTTTCTGCAAATTCAGGAAGAATCAATTCTGTCATAAATTCACTCAGCGAGACGATCGGAAGAATAACATCAGATTTCGACCAGTTATCATCCAATCTGCTCGACATAACAAAGAATTTTGCGGATGTATCATTAAAAATAAATTCAAGTCAGAGCCTTGTCGGAACACTTTTAACCGACACGTTATTTGCAAACAATCTCAAAGAGGTTGTCGAATACGCAAATAAAACCACGCAAAATTTAGAAAGAGGGGCTTTCGGTTTTTATCAGAATATGGAGGCACTGAAGCATAATTTCCTTTTCAAAGGTTACTTTGAAGATCTCGGTTACTGGGACAAGGTGGACGTTGAGAGAAACATTGAAGAAAAACAGAAACTTATACGGCAGAAAGATGCCGAATTAAAAATCCTCGAACAGAAACTAAGAGACCTTAACCTTGAAATAAAAAAAATCGAGAGTGATTTAGATAAAAACAAAATTGAACAGAATTAACGGCATTTTTGCAGCCTGCCGCTGTAATTTCAGTATCAAGGTGCATAATTAAATAAACATATGAAAAGAGAACAATTTAAAAATGATGATTTATGCCAAAAAGTAGGAAACTTTATTAAATTAATTTCACTTTAAATTATTTGATAATTTCTATATATTTCAAATTATTTTGTTTAAAAATATTATTAAATTTAACTAAAGGAGCTAAATAAAATGACTCACGAGGAAATTCAAGCAAAAGTTATTAATGCCGTTAAGGAAAAGTTAGGTGTTGAAGAAAGTAAAATCACACCCGAAGCATCTTTCATCAATGATTTAGGTGCAGATTCACTTGATACAGTTGAACTCGTAATGAAATTTGAAGAAGAATTCGAAATCAAGATTCCCGATGAAGATGCCGAAAAAATTTCCAAAGTAGGCGAAGCGATAAAGTACATCGAAGAGAAATTAGGATAATCATAAATACAAAATTTAATGAAGAGAAGAGTAGTAGTAACCGGTTTAGGTGCACTGACACCTGTCGGATTGAATGTTGATGAGACCTGGAAATCCCTGATTGAAGGAAAGAGCGGAGTGGACCACATTAAATCTTTTGACACCACAAATTTCGATACGAAAATTGCCGCCGAAGTAAAAGGATACGATGCATCGAATTATATGGATAGGAAATTAGCCCAAAGGACTGACCTTTTCTGTCAATATTCGATAATTGCATCCGAGGAAGCAATAAAAGATTCCGCTATCAATACCGAAAAGATTAATAAGGAACGAGCCGGAGTAATAATAGGTTCGGGGATAGGCGGTATGTGGACTTACGACAAACAGCAAAACAATCTGATAGCGAGAAACGGAGCACCTGACAGGATAAGTCCGTTTTTCATACCTATGTTAATTTCAGACATAGCAGCCGGCAGGATATCTATGATACACGGACTCAAAGGTCCTAATTACGCTACTACATCTGCCTGCGCCACATCTGCTAACGCAATTGTTGATTCATTCATGCTGATAAGACACAATTATGCAGATATAATGGTGACCGGCGGAACAGAATCCGTAATATGCCCGATGGGTGTAGGCGGATTCAACGCAATGCGTGCAATTTCAACAAGAAATGACGAACCACAGAAAGCATCCCGCCCGTTTGACAAGATGCGGGACGGATTTGTAATGGGCGAAGGTGCCGGAACGATAATATTAGAGGAATACGAACACGCAGTAAGCCGCGGAGCAAAGATATACTGTGAAATTGCCGGTTTCGGACTGACATCCGACGCATTTCACATTACCGAACCTGCACCGAACGGTGAAGGTGTTGCGCGTGCTATAAAATTAGCAATTGAAGATTCCGGCTTAACAACAAACGACGTGGATGCAATTAATGCACATGGAACATCTACGCCGTACAATGACAAAAACGAAACCTCTGCAATAAAAACTGTTTTCGGAGAAAGGGCATATAAAATTCCCGTACATTCGATTAAATCTATGGTCGGACATCTGCTCGGTGCAGCAGGAGCCGTTGAGGCAATCTCTTCAGTACTCAGCATACGTGACGGTATTATACCCCCGACAATAAATTATGAAGTACCCGACGAAGAATGCGATTTATTCTATGCTCCCAATACGGCAGTCAGGATGAACGTGAACGCAATCATATCGGACAATTCAGGATTCGGCGGTCATAATACCGCTATATTATTTAAGAAAACCGAATAACTGAAGGAGCAGGCTACTTTTTTATATGTTCAAATTTTTAAAAAAAATCAGACTTTTCACGACCAGAAAAACCGATGAAAAGTCTGATGTTTCATTTTCAAAGGCAGTAAGGAAAATTGATTTCGACCTGTTCGAAGACAACATCGGGTATAAAATATTAGATAAAAATTATTTCATAACAGCTCTTACACACAGGTCATTTCTTAAAATCAGAAAAGATCCCTCGAGACAGAATATGATTTCCAATGAAAGACTTGAATTTCTCGGTGATGCAGTACTTGATTTAATAGTTGCCGAATTTTTATTCAAAAACTTCCCTTTAAACGAGGAAGGCGACCTTACCAAGTTCCGTTCAATTCTTGTGAACAAAAGATTTCTTGCAGAACGGGCAAAAAACATCAAGATACAGAATTTTCTGCTCGCATCGAATACCGCAATCAAATCCATCAATGAAGGATATGATACAATTCTTGCAGATGCATACGAAGCACTCATTGGAGCAATATTTCTTGATTCGGGATATGAGGCAGCCAAAAAGTTTATCAACAATGAAATATTCGTTAAATTGGATATCAAATGGCTGAATCAGTTCGATGAAAATCACAAAAGCAAGTTTCTTGAATATTCGCAGGCACACACGGATTATATTCCCGAATACAAGGTAATTAATGAGGAAGGTCCGGAACATCATAAATTATTTACAGTTGAAGTTCATTTAGCGGAAAACTGTTTCGGAATAGGAAAAGGAAAAACAAAAAAACAGGCTGAACAGGAAGCCGCCAAAAATGCACTTCAGAATCTGGATGCAATCGAGAAACTTAATCTTCTGAAGAAAAAAAAGTGAAAACAGTATTAAATTACTATAATTAATTAATTTAATTTAATCATTGACAAAATAACTGAGTAAATTTATATTTGTACTGAATTAATTAAACTTTAACTTAAAAATTAACTATATAGAAATAAATTATACCATTTATTAAAGTCGAGATGCAAGAACAGAATGAACTTTAATAAATGGTATTTTTTTTATATATAAAAAAGTAAAATATGAGAGTAATAAAGATTTTAATCGCAATATTTGTAATGTCAGTGACACTGACCAAACTCTCCTTTTCCCAGGAATTTTATGATATTTTTTCAGATATAAATATTATAAACAGCACAAGTGCAAATGTTGAGATTTCATACTCTCCCGAATACATCACCGATATTTTAGCAAAAAACACACTGGCAGAACTTTCAAAGCCGGGCAATCCGCAGGTAACAATGAGGTCAATACCTGTTTTTCTGCCGACGTCCGGGAATAACAGAATTGAAATACTTGACATCAGATACACAGAAATAAGGAATATTGATATACAACCGGTTCCGGGGCTTGCAAAATCGAAGGAAAATATTACGGAATATAAATTCGAGAAAAACGAAAAGGTTTATAATTCGAACGCATTTTATCCCTCTGATTTCGCATTCCTTGAATACGGAGGAATTCTTAGGGATAAAAACATAGGACATATTAAAATATACCCCGTAATATACAATCCGGTAACTAAAACTGTACGGAAAATCAGTTTTATAAGAGTTCGGATTATATTCGGAGGCAATCCAATCACCGCCACAAGAAAACTTACGAAAGAGGAAATATTATTTTTTACAGGAAGTGCAATAAATTACAAAAACGCTCTGAACTGGACTATTCAGGATTATGTTTTCAAACCCAAACTGCCGCTTCAGAACAGCGTACTTTCTGCAGGCGACTTTTACAAATTCGAAGTCAAGGAAACCGGAATTTTCAAAATTGACCGTACAATGCTTCAAAATGCCGGTATTAATGCGGATGCGATAATTCCATCAACTGTAAAAATTTTCAATAACGGAGGGAAGGAACTGCCCTATAATAATTCGATAACTCCGCCAAACGACCTTGAAGAAATCAGAATAATAGTACAGACAAATCAGAGCGGGAAATTCGATTACCTCCTATTTTACGGCAAATCCACAAGGGAATGGTCTTATAGCGAAGTTACTAAAAAATTTAATCACTATTATAATCATTATTCAAATTCCAACTTCTACTGGCTCAATTTTAACATAAGCGACGGGAAGAGAATACAAACGGAAAATTCCCCGAATATTCCGGGCATACAGCCGCTTGGTTTTTTCTATGATAAGTTTTTTGAAAAGCCGGAAGTATTAAATTTAGGTTCAACAGGAACATATTGGTTAAGCCAGAGAATCGGATACAACGAAGGATTTACTTTCAGCAGGGAATTACCGGGATACGTTCAGAATTCCGATATAAGATTAAGAATGAAATTCGGAAATTCTTCAAGTGTAAATGCTACTTTTCAGTTAAAAGACGACAATTCTTCATTACTTAAATTATATCCTGTTTACGCGGTTACGGGCGAATTTTCTCATTTCACACCATACGAAATCGAAGAATTTTACGCACTTAATTCCGGGAGTTCATCAGTTAATTTAAAATTAACACTTCCCGCACAATACAACACCCAGAATGTTCAGGGACATTATGATTATTATGAAGTGCATTATAAGAGAAGTTTCAACAGTGTTCAGAGCAATACAATAACGTTTACCTCTCCCGACACAAATGCTACCGTGGAATATGTTATTTCTTCTTTCACTACACCCAACGTAAGGATATTCAGTGTTTCAAACGATGCTAATGTTACATTAATCAATCCCCTCTCATATTCAGGCGGCGTGGTAAGATTTCAGGATGTAATAACAGACGGCAATCCGAAAAGATACATAGTAATCGGCGGCGACAATTTTAAAACCCCGGCTTTAATTCCGGGCAAGGTTCCGAATCAGAACTTAAGGGGAATTACACAGGGCGCCAGTTATATTATAATAACACCTACTGAATTTCTTTCTGCTGCTAACAGGTTAAAAGCATACAGGGAATTACCCGGAATCAATAAACTCAGCACATTAGTTGTAGATATCAACCATATTTACAACGAATTTTCCTGTGGAGCACTTGACCCTGTAGCAATCAGAAACTTCCTGAAACACGCATATCAGAACTGGCAGGAACCGCCTGTCTATGTTTTATTCTTCGGCGACGGAAGTTACGATTACAAGAACATATTGAACATTTCAATAAAGAATCATTTACCTACAGTTCAAAAGTCAACTGAAGATATAAACGAAATCGGAAGTTATCCGAGCGACGATTTTATAACTGACATCAATGAGAATTTCAACTCACCGGAAGCGTGCAGACCTGATTTTGCGTCCGGAAGATTATGTCTTAACAACCTTACCGAGGCAAACATAATGGTTGACAAAATTATCGAATATGAAAATCCTTCAACTAACGCATCCTGGAAGAAAAAAATTATGTATGTAGCGGATGACGGCTGGACTACACGTTCGGTAAACGGCGAGGAAGGCAGTCTTCACACAGACCAGTGTGAAGTTATTGCGGAAGTATTCACACCGAGAGATTTTGAAAAAGAAAAAATATATATAGTTACCTATCCGACCGTAATAACGCCGCAGGGCAGAAGAAAACCCGGAGCGAATGTTGATATAATTAAAGGGTGGAATGACGGACGTCTGGTTATTAATTACGTCGGACACGGCAGTACCGACTTATGGGCACACGAGCACATATTCGTCCGGGATGAAAGCATTGCACAGTTAAAAAACAAAGAAAAATATCCCCTTCTGACGATTGCAAGCTGCGACCTCTCGAGATGGGATGACCCTTTCCAGATAAGTGCCGGTGAACAACTCGTTTCGATACAGGATAAAGGTGCCATTGCAGTAGTATCGTCAGTAAGACCTGTTTACAGCGCCCCGAATGCGATTTTCAACAATACACTTTGGAGCAATTTCATGTTTGTGAAAGATACATTAAACCTGCCGATACGTTTTGGAAAAGCAATGTATCTTACAAAGAACCAGATACCTAATATAACGGACAACGATGCAAAATTCTGTTTAATAGGCGACCCGGCATTAAGAATCAGCATACCGCAGTTCTTTACAAAAATTGATTCGATTAACAACGTACCCACAACGGACACGGCATATATCAAGGCGCTGCAGTTAGTAAGAATATCAGGCAGTATTCTGAAACCTGATTCCTCATTCTGGGGTGATTTCAGCGGAGAACTGGATTTGAAAGTATTTGATGTTGACAGAAAGATAGATTTCGTTGATTTCCAGATTTATCATTTCATATTTACACTGGACGGCGGCAAAATATTCAGCGGAAAAACGAAAGTTACAAACGGCAAGTGGTTTGTGGAATTCATTGTTCCGAAAGATATTTCATACCGGAACGGCAGCGGCAAGATACTTGCATATTTCAAAGACCAGATAAATCAGGGTTCGGGCTACAATAAGAAATTTGTAATAAACGGAATTGACAGTAACGCCGCCGTTGATACTACCGGTCCCGAGATAACAATATTTATGGATTCGCGGGATTTCCGTTCAGGCGATTTAATCAATCAGAACTCAAAAATCATAGCGGATTTCTTTGATGAAAGCGGTATTAACCTGACGGGAACTATCGGGCACAAAATCGAGGCGATTATTAACAATGACGAGAGCAAGAAAATAGACTTAACGCAAAATTACAACACCACTTCCGGATACAAGTATGGCACACTCGAATACCCGGTTCAGAGTCTCACTGACGGCAGTTACACTTTACGTATAAAAGCCTGGGATACATACAATAACGCAAGTGAAAACGAGATTACATTCACAGTAAAGAGCAGTACGGCATTGCACGTAGCGAACATAACAAATTATCCGAATCCTTTCAAAGACAACACGAGTTTCATATTTCAGCATAATTTCGATTCCCCGCTTTCCGCAGACATAAAGATTTACACCGTAGGCGGAAAATTAATTAAAGAAATTTCACGAAACAATATTATGGATAAGAATGTTATAATAGAGTGGGACGGACGTGACGCAGACGGCGATGCTATAGCTAACGGTGTGTATTTATATAAAATTATAATCAAAACCGCAGACGGCGGTTTTACAAACAGCAGTATTCAAAAAATCGTAAAATTAAAATAATTTAAAAATAATCAGGAGGAAATCCTAACAATGGGAACTTTAAAATGTTCTAATGCTATTAAATGTATGATGATGTTGATACTTGTACTGACAGTATTTACTTCTTCAGATGTATTCGCTCAGAAAACCATATCAACCGGTGTACCTTTTCTTTTAATAGGACCGAATTCAAGATTCACCGCAATGGGTGAGACAGGAACCGCAATCGCAGATGACGCATCGGCAATGCACTGGAATCCTGCAGGTCTGGCATTTCAAAAGGACTACACAGAAATTAACTTCACTCACTCACCCTGGCTGGCAGGTTTGAATATTTCTGACCTTTTTTATGACTATCTCGCAGCAAAAAAGCATATTGACGCCATAGACGGTACGGTCGGACTGAGTTTAACATATCTGAACATCGGAACAATTATTAATACAGATGAATTCGGAAACAAACTCGGTGAATACAAGGCATACGAATTTGCACTTGCTTTAGGTTATGCAACCAAAGTTACCGACGACCTCGGACTCGGAGTCAATGCAAGATTCATATACAGTAATTTGTCATCGGTTTCCGTAGGTAATGAAAAAGGAAACGGAACTGCATTTAATACCAGTTTTGACATTGCGGCACTATACAAATTCACAAAAGGTCCCGGAATCATAAAAGATAAACTGTCACTTGGTCTCAATCTTTCAAATTTAGGTCCGAAAATTTCGTATGTTGATGCTGACCAGGCAGATCCGATTCCAACGAATTTAAGGCTCGGAATTGCATACAAAGTATTCAAGAACGAAGGAAACGAATTGACATTAGCGGCAGATTTTTCCAAACTTCTTGTCAACAGGCCGGATGCATTTTACGAAGCACTTTTCACATCGTGGAAAGGCGGACCGTCTGAAATCGGAAAATCGATACAGACATCAATCGGTGCCGAATACTGGTACGGTAATCCGAGATTAATTGCATTAAGAGCAGGATATTTTTACGAAGACCCCGAATACGGCAACAGGAAGTTTATCACACTCGGGGCGGGCATAAGATACAGTTTATACGGTTTCGACTTCAGTTACATCAACACAATCGAAGAAACTCATCCGCTGGCTAATACTCTCAGATTCGGATTCGTAATTAACTTTTAATTAAATATTATAAATATAATTTTTATGAGCCGCCGGTAAATTTTTATCGCGGCTCGTTTTTTGTATAATTAACTTTCAGACGGAAAATCTATGAAGACCATTAAATATCTGATATTTGCATTTCTATTGATATCGAACGCAGCAATTTCGCAGCAGAAGGAAAATTACGAAATAAGGTTATCACATCCTCTCGGCATACCCCGGACAGAAAAGAAATACGAATACAAGCCCTACACTGCAATGCCGGACACGATAACCATCGTAGCGATACTCGCACAATTTCAGGAAGACAATGACCCTCTTTCAACCGGAAACGGAAAGTTTGACTTATCGAATAAGTATTACAACCCAAACACACAGAGGGACACTGTAATAGATTCTCCTCCGTACGACAGTGCCTATTTTGCCGACCACCTGCTTTTTCTAAAAAATTATTATTACAAATCATCTAAAGGAAAACTGATAATCAAATATGATTTATACGGCACAGTGGTAACGCTTCCGAAAAAGATGCAATTATACTCTCCTCAGAAAAACGAAAACTTTTTGAAACTCGGGGAATTATACAAAGACGCCTGGGCGGACGCGGACAATTTCATAAATTTTTCGCAATACAATCAAAGCAAAACTGCATTTGTGATTTTCCACGCGGGAACCGGTAGAGATGTTGATTTAACATCCATATTTGGTTTTGACCCTACTCCGTACGATATTCCTTCTGTATATTTAGGACTCAGAAATCTTAAAGAATTTTACGGAAACGGTTACAACGGATACCAGACTAACGAAGGTTTACTGATACAGAATTCGCTGATTATTCCCTCTACTGAACTAAGGGAACTTGATTTAATATCAGGCAAATATCTTCTCGAACTCGGTACTAACGGAATTCTTGCAGGAAGTTTCGGGAGTTATCTCGGACTTCCCGATTTATTCAACACAGCAAACGGAAAGACAGCAATCGGAAGATTCGGACTGATGGACGGGCAGTCAATTTTCAGTTTCAACGGAATTTTTCCTCCCGAACCGTCTGCCTGGGAAAAATATTACCTCGGTTGGGTAAATCCCATTACAATATCATCGGGAAACGCAGAATACTCTATCAACACATCATCTTTGCCTTATTCACAGGAACAGACTTTGTACAGAGTATTAATCAATTCATCTGAATATTTTCTCATAGAAAACAGAAACCGGAATCCTTTCAACGCCGGACAGAGAATTCACACCCGCAACAGGGCTTTCAGAGATTCAACATTATATACAAAAGACCAGCCGGGATTTGTCAGTTACGATATAACGAAAATAGACGGCAATGTCACGGACGTTTCATATTTAGACTGGAGCCTGCCGGGTTCCATAGACGATACGTCAAATTACAGGGGCGGAATACTCATCTGGCATATAGACGAGAATATAATTAATGCAAATTTTCAGTCGAACACTATTAACAACAATATTAATCACAAGGGGGTTGATGTTGAAGAAGCCAAGGGCTCGCAGGATATAGGTGTAACGTTCAATACGGTGTTTGGCGAGATTACAGGCGACGGATTTTTTGTCGATTTCTGGTACAACGGAAATCACTATGTTCCTTCAAGCATTTACAAAAACGAGTTTACTCCGAATTCAATACCGAATACATATAGTTATTCGATGGCGAATAACAACATATTCATAACAGATTTTGATACTATTGGCGCAGTAATGAATTTCAGAGTCAGAATCGGTTCGGATATTATTAAACCTGTTCCGGGATTCCCCAGATATGTCGGTATGCCGGTTAATAATTCATCGAATCCAGTAGCACTTGATGTAAACGGCGACAATATTGAAGAGTTATTCGTCAATACAGTAAAAGGAATATACGGATTCCGGAACAACGGCCAGCCGATAACATTTGCAGATTCAAGCGGACTTATTCTGCCGTCATATGGAATGACTGCTCCGGCAATATGCTATTCCCCTGCCTTGAATTCTTTTAGGTTAGTCGCAATTTCGACATCTGCACCCAATACTTCGAAAATAGGATTATTCAGATTCGATAACAACCTTATAATCACCGATTCAGTCACGGAAACGATTACCGGAAATTATTTCAGTTCATTTCCGCTTGTATTCGACTCCAGTAAAATTGTAATCGGTGCACAGGGAATGATATATTATAAAAATCTTGCAAACCTGCAGTCGGGTTTCACTGACACGAACAGCGGAACAGTCTATCAGTTGGCAAAGACTTCGCAGTCTCAATTTACATATTCAGTTGATTCGCAGTTTGTGTCTGTCGGAAACATAACAGGAACGGGAAATACTGATAATCTCAGAACTTTAACGGGAAAAATTCTCTTAAATGACAAAGAAATATTATCTCGATATGGGATAAACGGAATTACACTGCCATTTACTTTAGCCGATATAAACAAAGACAGGAAACAGGAAATTCTGTTGATAAACAGCGGAAAACTTTATGCATTCAACGGCAATGATGTGCTTATAGATTACTTCCCCGCCGCAAAAATTAAAGGAACAGTGGCATCAGGTATAGTATCGGGTGATATTGATAATGACGGACTCATTGATGTTATATCCGTTACTTCAGACGGTGACTTATACGCAATCAATACGGAAGGAAAAGTATTAAGCGGATTTCCCGTGAAAACAGGTATTCCCTCGAACAGTACTCCTGCATTATTCAGTTCATCCGATACGCTCTGCATAGCAGTGTACGGAAAAGACGGTTATCTGTACGCATTCAGAACTGGATACGAATATATCGAAAGCAATATTCTCTGGAAGAATATACACGGTGACAAATATTTCTCAAACAACAATTTCAGAACGCTTTCAACTACCGTTACATACTCTGAAAAACTCCCTTCCGCGAAAGTATATAACTGGCCTAATCCGGTTTATGAATCAAAAACCTATATCAGATATTACATAAACGGAAATGCGGGACAGGTCACGATTAAAATACTGGATTTAGCGGGAGAACTGGTTACAAAGTTAGCGGGTTCCAATTATTCCAATTCTGATAATGAAGTTGTATGGGACGTTTCGAATGTTCAAAGCGGTATATACTACGGAGTAATTGAAGCATCTATAGACGGCAGCACGGAAACGAAAATTATAAAAATTGCCGTCGTAAAATAAACTATTTTCTGACGATTATAACAGATGTTGACTTTCATCATTACCGTATCAGGAATTTATTTAATCCTGTACATAATACTCTATTCGGGTTTCAGAAAATCGGAGAGACTAAGTTCGGACATTAATTTCCGCCCGTTCGTTTCAGTTATAATCGCAGCCCGGAATGAAGAGTCCAAAATCGAAATATGCATCGAATCTCTGAAAAAACTAACTTATCCCCGCGAATTATATGAAATAATAATCATAAATGACCGTTCAACCGATAAAACAGCAGAATTAATTCACAGGTGTACAGATGGTTTTGGTAATTTCAGATTAATCGAATCAACAGAAAATATCAGCAGTAAATTTCCCGGAAAGGCAAACGCGGTTGACTGCGGAATTAAAGAATCTGGCGGCGAAATAATATTAATGACCGATGCCGACTGTACAGTTCCGGCTAACTGGATAGAGGAAACAGTCAAATATTACGGGGATGATACTGGAATGGTTTGCGGTTATACTAAAATTAAAGAAGAAAACGGATTTTTTAGTAAAATTCAGTCAATAGACTGGTTGTATCTTTTATCAACAGCAATCGGGAGTTCAGGTTTCAACTGCACGCTTGCCTGTATCGGCAACAATCTTTCATTCAGAATAAAAGCATATGAGGACACCGGAGGTTACGGAAAAATAAATTATTCTGTCACGGAAGACCTTGCTTTGATGAGAGCAATTAGAAAAAAGGGATACAGGGTTAGGTTTCCGGTTAATCCCCTGTCTGCAATAATTACAGATGAATGCAGTACGTTTAACGAACTATATTCACAGAAGAAAAGATGGTTCAGGGGCGGAATCGGAATCGGCTTATTCGGATATTTCGTTGGAATTTTAATGTATATTGTTAATTCAGTAATGCTGACAGGATTTCTGTTTATGCCCGCATTTTATTATCTTTCTTTTGTTTTTGTAAAATTTCTTTCGGATTTGATAATAATTCTCCCGGCAGGAAAAGCATACAATTATAAGGGATATCTTAAATATTTCATTTTTTTCGAAATTTATTTTATGCTTTACGGTCTGCTTTTGCCTTTTACTTTTCTCTCGGGTTACAAAGTCAATTGGAAAAACAGAAAGATGTGATTATTTTAGTGTAATTCCATCCTGATAAATTCCTGACTTTACGAATGTTTTTAAAACCTCAAAACGGGTATTCTGAATCTTGTTTTTACTGCAAATGAAGAATAGTTTTTTGCGTGTGTGTAAGTTCCGTAAATATCAAAGACATACAAAGTAAAACCGATTCCGCCTGAAAATCCTATGACCGATTCTTTTCTCGGAATTTCCGGAAGAGAAGTTTCAGGATTTATTTCCGTTTGCGCCATCAAATATTTCGCTTCGAGAGTAATGAAGGGAATCGTGAAACTTGATTTCAGATATTTATTCAGAATTAAATCAAATCCAAAACCGAGAGAATGAATCGTTGTATTCGAGCCGTTAAGCAGATTTAAAGTTTTGAACTCGTCACTGCCCTCATTTTTCTGATACTGATAGGAAAATCCTATTACAAAAGGATACAGTTTCAGGGAAGAATATTCGAGTCGCGCTCCCAGTAATACCGCAGTAGCGGAATTATCCGAAAAATCTCTGAACGGAATATCCACTCCCAGTCCTGCAGACAGGAATATACCGGACGGAACCGGTTTATCCGAAACGAGTTTAATTACGGAATCCTTCTTCAGCGTTCCTTCATCCTGTGAAAATATTAATGAAGGTGCAGATATAATCAACAAAATACAGAGACTAATTTTAATTAAGTTCATTTGCCTAATATTCCCTCTATAATTTTATATTTTTTTCTGTTAATTGATTTTTTGGACACGGATATTTTCAATGCCTCCGTCCCGAGAAGTTCATATAATTCATTATAACGTCTATCCAGTTTTTTAAGTATGTTCATATGTTTTATGATTGCCGACACATCACCGCGCTCAACAGGACCGGTCAGGGATTTTGCAAAACCTGAAGATTTCATATTTGCGTATGCGGTTTCAATCAGCGGTGCAAAAACATCAAGAAATTTATTTTCCGGGATTCCAATATTTTTCCCTATATCAGAAACGGATTTGAAATAACTGACAAGATAGTTAGAGACATAGACACATATAAGATGGAAAACCTGTTTTTTTTCCGGTGATGTTTTGATAATATTTACATCCGCAGACCTGCACAGATGTTCTGCATAAGACAGAAACTCTTTTCCGCCCTCAGCAGTTACATAAATATTTTTAAAGTATTTATCCGAATCTGCGGAAATCGTGCTGAATGTCTGTATCGGGTGAAAAGAACCGCAATTCTTCGCGGGAATGCCTGTATTTCGGAACACTGCCGAAGTTTCAGTTCCGCTTGTATGAAAAATTATTTTTTCCGATAAATCAATTTTATACGACGAAATGAGATTTGCAATTTTTCGTATGTCGTCATCTTTAGTGCAGATTATGATTACATCGCTGTCTTCTGCTATTTTACGTGTTAATGCGGAATATACTTTATCCCT
>CAYWMV010000030.1:0-19892 GCA_964459055.1 uncultured Ignavibacteriaceae bacterium
TTTTGCCTGTCCCTCCTTTTCCGCTTAGTATTACTATTTGTTTATAATTTTTGGTATTCAATATTGATATATTTTTAATCTGCTTTTAACTGTTTTAAACAGTTCTGTCATCATTTCTTTGTATTCGGGAATCTCCTGAGCAGGGAGCACTCCTCTTGAATAACACTCTGCAACATCTCTACTGAACGGTAATTTCATCAGTATTTCTATTTTATTCTGTTCCGCAAATTCATCAATTGAGGTATATGCTTCTTCATATTTATTGATTACTATGCCAAACGGTAATCCGATTTCTTTCAGAACATCTGCGGCAAGTTTTAAATCATTCAGTCCGAATGGTGTTGATTCAGTTACCAGTATGCAGTAATCTGAATCTTTAACAGCTTCAAACATCGAACAGGAGGTACCCGGAGGTGAATCAATAATATTAATCGAATCCGTATCTGCGTTTTTCTTAACCTGCTTTATTAATGGAGCAGCAGCCGGCTCTCCGAGTTTTAAAAGACCATCGAAAAATTTTATGTTTTTTCCTGCTTGTCCATTTCTTATTATACCTGTTTCCTTTTTTATTTCTTTAATTGCATTTTCGGGACAGAAATATTTACAGGCGCCGCAACTATGGCATAATTCACTGAACAGCAAAATCTCGGTTTTTAAATTCAATAATGCATTATATTCACATACTTCAGTGCATTTGTTACAGAAATTGCATTTTGTATAGTCAATTTCGGGTATCAGTTTGTAAACTTTTTCCTCTTTTTCGATTATAGGTTTAAGGAGAATGCTACCGTTTGGCTCTTCAACGTCACAATCCAGATAAATACATTTTTCAATTACTGAAGCGAGACTGCACGCAACTGTAGTTTTACCCGTTCCGCCTTTTCCTGATGCTATGGATATTATCAACTGTCGGTTTTAATTAATATTTTCTTTTACTGTTTTTAACGGATATTTTAGTGGTAATTCGCCGATTTCAGTTACATATCCGTTTAAATAATCCTTTATAACTTCACGGGCAATCGAATTACGGCAGATAAAAATTCTCACATCCGCAGACTTAAGGGTTTTCATAGATTTCATCCCGATATCCTTAGTAATTACTGCGGAAGCATTTGCCTCAATAATAAACTGTGCAGTTTGAATTCCCGCACCATCGAGTAAACCGGAAAAGGGATTGCGGAGTACTTTATAATTATTTTCCTTAGTATTGTATATAATAAAATACTCACTACGTCCAAATGACTCCGCAATTAAGGAGGTTAAGTCTTTTCCGGTTGAAGCAATCGCGATAAACATTTAGTCAGGATGTATTATTCGTCAGTTCGGTTTCTTCCATATCCCCATCCTCCACAGTTGCGTCCGAAGCCGCCTCTGAAGCCTCTGCGTCTTCCGCCGCCCCAGCCCCAGCCGCGTTCTCCGCCGTAGGGTCTTCCGCCTCTTCCTAAACCGTAAACTACATCATCATTTTTATCTTTGTCATCTTTGTCATCTTTGTCATCTTTGTCTTTACTTTTACCACCACAAAGTCCCATCCTCCATCCTGTCATTGGTCCCTGACCTCTTGGTCCTGTTCTATCAAGATTAGGCATTTTTTATTTCTCCTTTGTTATTTAATTTTTGAATATTCTTGTAAAATATTTTTGATTGTCATATGTAACTTCTTTCAAATTTCCTTTCTCAATTAATTTCTGTATTATATTCCATTTTTTTCCGTTTTTCGATATTAATTTTTTCAATGATTCTTCCCTCATCGGATGAACGGATGTAATTTTCAATATTTCATTTTCTAAATTACCGGCAGTGGTAAAATCATCCGGTTCGGGATACATAAGTAATTCAACTTTTTTTAATTCGTTCTGTAACCTGTTGTAAATTTTAACTATGGCTTCTTCCTCCGGAATTTTAACTCTTCCTTCCGCAGGAGGTCTGAGAGGTACCATTAAATAATTAATTTCCGCATTTACCTTTTTTAAATAATTCAATAATTCATATGCATCTTCTTCGCCGTCATTAATCCCTTTTATAATCATTGTCTCTGTAGTAAGCTCTCCCTTGTAAATTTTTGAAAAATCTATTAGTCCCTCGAGTATTGATCTGTGATTTAATCTATTATTCGGGCGATTTATCTGACGCCATTTTATTTCAGATACTGTATCAACCTTAGCGGAAATGTAATCCGCTTTCATTAAATCCTTCTGAACTTCGCTTTTCCAAAGAAGAGATGCGTTTGTTATAACCGCAACTTTATGTCCGGCTTTTTTGAGAATCATGATTTCCTCTCCCAAATTGATATCAAGAGTAGGCTCGCCGTCGGGAACAAATGTTAAATAATCGAAATGAATTTTTTTTGGGTTCAATTCTTTAATTTTCTTAAATACCTCAGCTGTCAACCATTCCGTATCATAAAAATATTTCCTTGATAATATGAGATTTGATGATGATGTCTTTCCGACCTGACAATATATACAATTATAAGTGCAGTGTTTCGGAGGAATGTTGTTGATTCCCAGACTTTTTCCCAGTCTTCTCGATGGCACAGGTCCGAATACTATCATATCTCTTTATATTTATTTCGTTTTTGTATTGTCTTAATTCGCGGTAACATAGAAATATTTTCCTTCATAATTGACTTTCTGAACCAAACCTTTACTGACTAAATTTTCAAAAATATCCTTGTCACCGCCATGCATTTCAAGAAATTTGTCTATTGTCTCTTCTTTTATCGGGCGTATCGACAATATCCCGAGTAATTCCTCTTCAGGATTTCCTGCGGGTATCATAATATCATTTTCAGGACAGCATAACAGTTCATAATTTTTAACCGAACTTGTTATAATGTCTTTTATTTTTTCCAGAGTTCCCTTTTCAGGTATGTGGGCATAATTCTTTGAAGTCGGCCTTACAGGAGTTGTAAAATAGGATTTATCCCTTTTGATTGTATTTAAAAAATTACAAATTCCTGTTATCTCTTCTTCGTTATCGTTACAGTCTTTTATCAGCATTGTATCCGTGCTCAGAACTCCTCTGTATTTTGCGGAAAATTCTTCTATTCCGCGAAGAATCACATCGAGATTTAATCTCATATGCGGACGGTTGATTTTTCTCCAGGTAGTTTCGTTAACGGTATCAATTTTGATTGAAACATGGTCTGCATAATTCAGATTCTCTTTAACATCGTCATTCCAGATTAAAGAAGAATTTGTCGTTACGGCAATTTTATATCCGAATTCACGCAGCAATGTTATCTCTTTCCATAAATTAATGTCAAGAGTCGGTTCTCCGTTTGCTAAAAAATGCAGATAATTTATTTTTACATCCTTAGCCTTGATTTCCGATAGTTTCTTTTTAACAAAAAAATACAGTTCATAAGGAGACTGGCACATATTCCTGTTCGTTGAGCAACGGGTCATATTTCCGCCGTGACAATATATACAATTGTATGTGCAGGTTTTGCATAAAACATTATTAATTCCGATAACATTTCCGAACCTTCTTGAAGTTATAGGTCCATAAACAATTTTTTCTCTTGCCGATGAATCCGCACAAATACAACAGTCGAGTTTTTTGCAAACAGAAGATACAAAATCTTTTATCCCCGTTTTTAGTCCTGTATATATTTTTTCTTTTTCCATTTTGTAAATGTTTTATTAAATTACTACAAATTTCGTGCCAATTTCAAATTGTTGTTTATTTGTTAGTTAATTGTTATTAACATAAATTCATTGCAATATTGCAAATATGCATTGCACTTTAGTGTTGCGTAAATGCAATATTATTCATAAATTATATAAATTTTAATTAACTCAAATGACAACAGAATTAAGTTTCATTGATATTGGCAAAGAAAAATTCATAATTCCTGACGGAATAGCGGTTATAGGAAGGGATTGCAAAATAATAGTATTTAACGAAGCCGCTTCAAGAATTACGGGATTTTCCGAAGATGAACTGATTAATGAATACATAAAAAAAATTTTACCTGACAAGAAATCAGAAGATTATATAACCGAATCGCTACAATCAAGCAGAACATTTACAAATCTTCCGCTCGACATTAAAACAAAGCAGAAAAAAACAAAAAATGTACTTGCTTCAATAACGCCAATCATAAAATCGCCGGGAAATGTTACAAGCGTGGTATTTGTGTTCCGAGATACAAATGAAATGTATGAACTAACGGAAGAATTAAGAGAGAAAACAACGGAATTAATAAATCAGAGAAACAGACTGGATGCAATATTCAACAGCAACATAGAAGGCACATACACGATAGATGAAGACTGGAATATTACATCGTTTAACACATCAGCAGAGAAAATTACGGGATACTCAAAAGAAGAAGCTGTCGGGAAAAAATGCTGGGAAATTTTTAAATCCAACGTATGTCGTAACGGATGCCATATGGAACAGACAATGGAACTTGGGAAATCCACAATCGGAAACGAACTCGAAATAATAAACAAAAACGGAGAAAAAATTGCAATCAGAGTAAATTCCGGAATCCTGCTTGATAATGAAAACCGTAAAATCGGAGCCGTTGAAACATTCATTGACTTATCTGAAATAGTAAATTTAACCGCCCACCTTACGGAGAAATTCCGGTTCCAGAATATTATCGGCAGGAACAGGGAAATGGAAAAAATTTATTCAATCCTTGAAAACGTATCCCAGGCGGACAGCACCGTATTAATAACAGGTGAAAGCGGAACGGGAAAGGAACTTGCGGCAAGAGCGATTCACCTCAACAGTTCCAGAAGGGCAGGACCTTTTGTGGCAATTAATTGCAGTGCATTTGTTGAATCTCTGATAGAAAGCGAATTATTCGGATACGAGAAAGGCGCTTTCACAGGAGCGGTTAAAACCAAAATCGGAAAATTTGAAATTGCAAAAGGTGGAACACTTTTTCTGGACGAAATCGGAGATTTATCCGGTGCAGTTCAGACGAAATTATTGCGTGTTATCGAAACCCGCGAATACGAAAGAGTCGGCGGAAATGATATTTTAAAACTGGATGCAAGGATTATTGTTGCCACTAATAAAAATCTGAACGAAGAAATTAAATCTGGAAAATTCCGCGAAGATTTATTTTACAGAATAAATGTTATAAATATTCATCTTCCCCCGCTGAGAGAGCGGCTGGATGACTTACCGCTGCTTGTAAATTCATTCATAACTAAATATAATCAAATATTTAATAAAAGCATAAAACATTTTTCGACTGCAGCATATGATAAATTATTACACTATGATTACAGAGGCAATATAAGGGAACTAGAAAATATCGTAGAGCATTGTTTTATATTGTGTGATTCGGATATTATTGGACCTGAACATTTACCGGAGAGAATTCGCGGTTTTGAAAAAACGGTGACCGACGAAAATAATATTAATAGCAGGGAAGTTTTCAAGGAAAAAGAAAAAGAAATCATTATAAATCTTTTAAGAAAAAATAACGGCAGCCGTTCGAAGACTGCTGAGGAACTCGGGATTAATCCGTCCACACTGTGGCGAAAAATGAAAAAACTGGGAATCGATTAAATTTGTCAATTCAATTTCTTTTCTGCTTTCTGTTTGCGCCACAGTATCTTAAGAAATTTGTGGTAAATGAATCATAGTCCACTATTCAAATCTTTTCGTCATTATTTCCCGCATTTATCGCAATAACCGGATATAAAATAATTGGTATCAACAGGAATGAATCCTTTCGGCAGAGAAAATTCAATTTGCTTGTCAAGACAAATTACTTTACTGCATTTAAGACATTTAAAATGTAGGTGATTACTATATTGTTTTTCAGGAGAGCATTTCATATCACTAACAGCAAAAAATGTCTGCCCTCCATCGGAAATTACTTTATGCACCAGACCGTCTTCTAAAAACCTGTTCAATATTCTGTAGACCGTTACCCTGTCAAGCGAGCCGCGGAGTTTTTTCATAATCTCTTTCCTGCTGACTGCAGACTTCGATTTCTTCAGAATCTTCGATACAAGCAGAGCCTGTCTGGTTTTTCTTCTAATCATAATTTCTTATTGTAACAATGTTGCATTTAATTTATATATAATTTATATTTGTATCAATACAAATCTAAAATACATATGACAACTTTTTTATACATATTTATCGGTGGTGTGTTAATGTCATCACTGGCATTGGTCGG
This sequence comes from uncultured Ignavibacteriaceae bacterium, assembly GCA_964459055.1. Classification (GTDB taxonomy): domain Bacteria; phylum Bacteroidota; class Ignavibacteria; order Tepidaquicellales; family Tepidaquicellaceae; genus Tepidaquicella. Next base: position 6,158 of record CAYWMV010000030.1, read on the forward strand.
ATGGTTTACTACTATATTAAGTGAAAAAAAATTTAAGGCTATAATATTGCCGATGGTTTCATTATCAGCAGGCAGTTTGTTTGGAGGAGCAATATTTCACATGCTGCCTTCTGCTCTTGAAAAATCAAGCGAATTTATCTGGGTTTTTATGAATCTGTTCTTTGGATTTGTTATTCTGCTTATTTTTGAACAATTTCTTCACTGGCACCATTGTCACAAAGCACCTTCAGAACATAAAGAACCTGTATCCTATATGCTTTTATTTTCCGATGCAGTTCACAATTTCATAGGAGGTGTAGGTGTGGCAAGTGCATTTATGATTGATATCAATCTCGGAATTATAACCTGGATTGCCGCAGCCCTGCACGAAATACCGCAGGAGTTCGGGGACTTCGGAATTCTTGTTCATGGGGGATGGAAAAAAAGAAGTGCTTTGTTCTGGAATTTCCTTTCGGCAACAACTTTCCTTTTTGGCGGTTTACTTGTTTACTTTTTTTCCCCAAAATTAAATCTTGCTTATTTAACCGCTTTCGCTGCCGGCAATTTTATTTATATTGCAGCCGCTGATTTAATCCCGGAATTTAAAAAGGAAAGTAACCTTAAACTCTCTATGATAAATCTGTTCTTCTTTATATTCGGTGTTGCAGTACTTTTTATAACATATTTTGCTTTTCATAGTCACTGATTTATTCATATCGCGAAAAAATCACTTTTTAATCTTAATTGTAATTTAATCTCGTTTGCTTATCAGATAGTGTGGGTTTAATAAGGGATTCCCATTTCGGCGAATTCCACGTACCAAGTTCTTTATGAGTTATATAATATTTCTCCGGAATCGGATGAGTACCGACTACAACTTTCAAACCGTATTTAACTTCAATAAATTTCTTAAAAAACGAAATGTTGGAACACGGAGGATACCCCACTACCATACCCGTTGCAAAATGAATTACCTCTGCTCCGTTTTTCTTCATTTCCTCGGGTGCGTATTCGATATTTCCTCCCGGGCATCCGCCGCAGGTCGTATAGCCGACAAGTTCAACATCTTCGTCTTTATAGATATCAAATGCCCCTTCCCTGTTATATAATGATCTGAAACATTTACCTCCCGCACAGGTGTGATATCTGTTACATATTATTATTCCGATTTTTGTTTTTTTCATAATTTTATGACATATTGTTTTCTTCGTAATGCAATTTAATATTTTTCATAATCGTTTTAAATGCAAGAGTAACTTCGGATTCAGGTTTTTCTGTTACTACAGGTTTACCTTTATCTCCTAAAATTCTTGCATTTAAGTCAATCGGAATAGAACCGAGAAATTTAATTTCATAATTATTAGCAAGTTTTTCTCCGCCTCCTTCTCCGAAAATATCAATCACCGCACTGCAATACGGACAAATGAAACCTGACATATTTTCAACAACTCCAATCAACGGTATATTAAGATGTTTTGCCATATTGATTGCTCTTTCTGCATCTATAACAGATACTTCCTGCGGAGTAGTTACTATAACAGCGTAATCAGGTTTCATTTCCTGTGCAATTGTTAGTATTTCATCACCGGTTCCCGGAGGAAGATCAGCAATTAAATAATCTAGTTCATTCCATTCTACATCTTTTAGAAACTGATTAATAGCTTTTGACCGCATTGGTCCCCGCCATAAAACCGGCTGACCTTTTTGAATTATACTTGCCATTGAAATTACTTTAACTCCGTTTTTTTCAAATGGTATGATTTTTTCATTGAGAACAATTATTTCTTCGTTAATTCCGAGCATCTTTGGAACATTCGGACCCGTTATATCTGCATCAAGTATCCCGGTTGAATATTTATTGGATTGAAGAATATAAGCGAGATTCACGCTTATTGTTGTTTTTCCCACTCCTCCTTTCCCGCTGAACACAGCAATTCGGTGTTTAATCTTTTTAATTGTTTCCTGTATTTGCTTCTCTTCTTCCGATATTGAATTTTGTTTTTTTTCTTCTGACATTTTTTCTAATTTAATTTAACTTTGGCTTGTACCATTTCTTTATTGCATCTACTGTTGCATTAATGACCGGATAAGCAATCGGTGATGCGGTTAATAAAGGATGTGTCCCGATTTGCATAGTATCAATATCCATATCTGTCATTTTGTTAAGTATCATTACAGAAAGCATATTAATAAGTTCACCTGTCGAATTTCCGCCCATTATCTGTGCACCTAATAGATTATGTGAATAAGTAGAAAACATTAATTTAACCGTCATATCAGATGCATCAGGTAATAATCCGGGATGACGGTCTTTAGTTTTTGCTATACCAACAGTATAATCCAATCCGACTTTCTTTGCCTGATTTTCAGTAACACCGCTTACGGCAAACGCAGTATTCCCGATTTTTGTGGAAAATGTCCCCAGAACACCCTGATACTTTCTTATGACTTTTATGAAATATAAATTAGAACCGACAAGTCTTCCTTCTGCCATAGCGGTAGAGGCGAGCATTATGTTAACGAATTCACCCGTGAAATAATCATATTTAGCCGCACAGTCCCCGATTGCAAAAATATTCTTATCAGATGTCCGTAAATAATCATCAACTATTATTCCTTTGCCTTCTCTGAACTCCAATCCAAGTTTCCCTGCCAAATATGTATTTGGTTTACATCCGATTGACACAATAAGAATATCACAGTTCAAATAACTGCCGTCACTTAATTCAACACCGCTTATGAACTTATCACCACGAACTTTTTTAATTTTTTTCCCTGTTATTATATTAACTTTTTCCGCAGATAAAATTTCCATAATCTTTGAACTGAACTCTTCATCCATAGTCGGCAGTAAAGCATCAGCCATTTCTACTATTGTTATATTTTTTCCCATTTTAGCCAGTTCATCCGCAAACTCAACACCTATATATCCGCCGCCGAGAATTACAATATTTGTAGCATCCTTCACTTTTTCTTTTAAATCTTTTAGATATCCGATTTCTTTTTTTACCTGATAAACTCCTTCTTTATCTATCCCTTCGATTTTTGGTAATATAGGCTCAGAACCGGTTGCTAAAACCATTTTTTTGTAGGAGATTTCTTCTCCACCAGCCATTACGAGTTTATTTGAAGAACCTCCGGTTATTTCGCCTATTATAATATTTATGTTGTTCGATTTCAAAGGCGCATCGGGCAAAATATTATCCTCTACATTTTTTAAGGTATTCATTGTATATGGGATTCCGCAAGGAATCATTGGTTTTAATTCACGTCTTATCAGGGCAATTTCTTTGTCCGGATATGTATTTTTTGCAGAGATTGCACAAGTCACACCGGCAGGTCCTCCGCCAATTATTAGTATATCAAATTTTTTCATATATTTATTTATTTTTTTTATTATTTATTTTCTTAAATATAATACTCCCATTCCTTTCGGATAACCGATTAAATCGGAAATTACATCACACTTAACTTTAAACATAAAATAAACTCTGCGATTTACATCCAGTAAAGTTTCTAAATTTCCCTGTCCTTTTGCTATCACAATATCGGATTTATAAAATAATTCAAGAAATTCTTTATTGCATTTTTCCAAATCTGTTCCCGCTATTCTGCTTCCGCTTTCAATTACCCTGCAAATTCTGTCAATCTTAAGTGATTTGGCATCCTCTAACGTCATATCATTAAGAATGTTATTTGACCTTACCGCAAAAACGACATCCTTAATCAGCAATTCTCTGATTAAAAATTTATCGAACAATGCTTCCTCATAATTATCCGATATGAAAAGAATATTATTTGCTATTTCAAAATCTTTCTTGAATGTATCGAGTAAATCGACATTTATTCCAGATGACATCATAGAATTAATGTCTTTTTCTATGTTAAAATCAGGATTAGCCGCCAAATCAATTGTATTACCGGTTATAGATATTCTAATCGCCATATCTAATTTATCATCAGCGTTTTCATACATTAATTCAAGATACTTTAAATACTTTTTAGCTATGCCGAGGTTATTTTTTTTTACTCTCTTAAAAGATTTCTCAACATCTATATACTTACCTATGATTTTCTTAAGTATTATTGAGAAGTGGGGAGCGGATTTAATCTCTTTGTTCTTTAATAATTCCTCAAGAGTATGAAATATTATTTTCCTCCGGACTTTATCGTCTTTTATTCCGATGATTTTACTGAGAGTGTAAGATTGTTTTACTATACAGGGGATACAACCGGATGATATCATTTTTCAAATACTTAATTAATCTTAATAAATCTGATAATATATTATAATTATCGTCTTGTATTATCACGATACGCAAGTTACAATTTTCGTGCCAAAATGTTTTTTTATTTAAAATATATATTTAAGACAACAACTTGCATATTTGCAATGTCTATGCAATTTAATATATTGCATTTATGCAATTATGAGTATAAATATAATGAACGATATATAGTCTAAACAATAGAATAAGTTCTCAAAATATTAAAAAAATATGATGAAATTATTCAATTATTGACAAAATTTGTGTAATTTTCTGAAGTATTTCAGATACAGCGACGACGGATTGTATCCTTAAGTAACAACTCCCTGCTACAATACATGGGCTATTAGTGGTTTATATTCCAGCTGGTCCATATTAAAAATTAAATCCAATTATCGGTTTTTCTTATTTTTTACTTTTTTGGAATTACCGGATGAGAAACTTTTAGATTTTTTATACCCTTTGTCTTTTGTTCTCTGTTTTTTGAAAGAAGATTTCTTATCGCGGAATTTTCTGCTGCCGTAACCTTTTTTTCCTTTGAATCTTTTTTTCTCTTTTCTGCCTACTTCAGAAAAATCTATGACTGTTTTATCCAGACCTTCATTCTGAGAATCAATCGAAAGTTTTATTAATGCCGCCGCAATATCAATTGATGTGAAATCTTCATCAAGCAGCTGTTCAACTATATTAATATATTTTCCGATGTGACCGCTAGTAATTATTTGTTTTACTTCATTCGTAATATTTGTAAATTTCACTTCATCCAGTTCGCTTAATGTCGGTATATTTTTCCTGATTACTTTCAGATTAAATTCTCTTTCGATTCTTTTCAGACTGTATATCTGCTTTCCGGTTACAAAAGTAAATGCTATTCCGGTTTTGCCTGCGCGTCCCGTTCTCCCGATTCTGTGGACGTAATCTTCATCATCTCTAGGGAGGTCATAATTGAAAACCGCTTCAATATCATTCACATCAATTCCTCTTCCTGCCACATCCGTTGCAACAAGAATTTCAACATTACCTTTTCTGAACTCTCTCATTACTTTTTCCCTCTGGTTCTGATTCATATCACCGTGCAGACCTTCCGCAAAATATCCTCTAGACTTCATTATCCGGACCAGATTATCAACCTGATTTTTCGTATTACAAAAGACAAGGGCAAGTTTAATATTGTGCAAATCTATTAACCTCGAAAGTGCTTCCGGTTTTAAGTTCTCCTGAATATCAAAATATATTTGTTCTATTTTCGGTGCATTAAGTTTCTGCCATGTAACATCAACCATTTCAGGTTGTCTCTGATAATTGTTCATTAATCTGATTATATCTTCCGGCATAGTAGCCGAGAACATAACAGTCTGACGTGTTTTCGGAGTATCCTTCAATATTCTTTCTATATCGTCTCTGAAGCCCATATCAAGCATTTCATCTGCTTCGTCAAGAACAACAAATTTTACTTTGCCGGTTTTTATTGTCCCTCTTTGAAGATGGTCTATCATTCTACCGGGTGTACCTACTATTATTTGCGGATAATTTTTCAGTAATCTGAATTGTCTCTCAATTTCCTGCCCTCCGTAAATCGGAACAACTAATATATTATCACTATATTTTAATAATTTTCTGAATTCCTCTGTTACCTGAATAACAAGCTCACGGGTAGGACAAAGAATTATTGCCTGAATCTCTTTTTGTGTTTTGTCCAGTTTCTCAATAATAGGAATTGCAAATGCCGCTGTTTTTCCGGTTCCCGTTTGAGCATGGCCCGTTATATCCATACCTTTCATTAATAATGGTATTGTTTCCGATTGTATCGGAGTAGCTTCCTCAAATCCCAAATCAGCTATTGACTTCTGCATATTGACAGACAGATCAAGTTCGTCAAACTGTAATTTCTTCATAATTAAATTTTATTTTCTATAACATATAAGATAACACTTTATATGTTCAACAAGTAGTTATTAAATGATTTTAATAATAAACAGTAATTTACAAAAACCGCCTTGCAATAACGTTAAAAGTTGTATCGACGGATTTTATTATTTCAGGTGTGAGTTTAGAAAGATATTTTTCCTTTGAAGCATTTTCCCAAAGATGATGGCAGTATGCCTTTTTGTAATCAATGTTTTTTTCGAATAACCTTTTCAAGTGCCATGTATAATAAACAGGATAGTGAAAACTGTTATATGGCTCAATGTGAATCAATTCCGGATATTTTTTAGAAAGTTTATATGACCTTTGAACTGATATTTCAGACCAGTATTTATCATTCCCTTTTGAACGAAAATTCCAGAATTCAGTCAGCCATAAATCAAGAAATTTCGCATTTTTTTCAGATAATATAACCCCGTTACATAAACCTGCAACTCTTATCAGCCCTTGCTTCCCCATTACAAATATATGATTAAGCAAAGGTGCAAATGATTTTTTACAAATGATATCCATATCAAGATATATACCTCCGTATTCTTTCAATATCTTAATTCGCGCTACATCTGATTTATGCGCAGGATGAATCAGCTCCCTGTTAAATATTTTTTCAGGGGTTTGGGTAATTTTAATTTTTACTTTGCTTTTTATTTTTTCCCACCACTCACTGTTCTCCGGTTCCCGGTTTATATGAAAAAAAATCTTTTCAGGATAATTTAAATCAAAAGCGGATTTCATACACAAATAATGAGTCAGAGTAAATTCATTTTCTCTTCTTTTCTCCGGGTAAAAATAGACAAAGTGAAATATGTTTGGTATCATATTAATAAATTAATCATCCTGAAAATAAAATATTATTCATTTCCTTTTCCCAAAGACTTTAAGTGAGAGTGACTTAATATATTTATTAAATGTTGTTTAATTTTATAAAATTAAAATTATTAACTTTTAATACATAGCAAAATATTTTATTTTTATGAAAATATTAATTATGAAAAAAATAATAACTATCTTATCTGTTTTCATCATGTCATTGAATCTGCAGTTACAGGCGCAGATTAAATTTAATCATCTCACTATAGATGAATATGTTCAGCAGGCAATGGAAAGGTGGCAGGTACCCGGCATGTCGCTTGCAATAATCAAAGACGGTAAAATAGTCCACTTAAAAGGATATGGGATTAGGGAAATAGGAAAATCTGAGCCGGTTGATGAAAATACGATATTCGCAATCGCTTCAAACACGAAAGCATTTACCGGAACTGCACTGGCAATACTCGAATCAGAGGGGAAACTCAAACTGACAGATAAAATTATTAATTACTTCCCCGATTTCAAATTAAATGATGAAAAGTTTACTTCGAGTGTAAGCATAACAGATGTATTGACACACAGAATGGGATTTGGAACTTTTCACGGAGATTTTTTTACCTGGGGAACAAAGTTTTCAAGAAACGAATTAATTGAATATCTTAGATATGTAGTTCCTTCATATGAATTCAGAACCGGATACGGGTATAATAACTCGGGATTTGTAATTGCCGGTGAAATAATTCCGATTGTAACGGGGATGTCCTGGGATGATTTCATAAAAGAAAGGTTCTTCAATCCTCTGGAAATGACAAGAAGCGTAACCAAAACGGAAGATTTGAACAGACTTGACAATAAGGCAACACCCCATTCATTCGATTATAATTTTAAGATGACACCTATACCGTATAACAGAGTTGATAATTTAGCGGCTTGCGGAGGAATTTACTCATCAGCCAAAGATGCTGCCAACTGGATAATGATGCAATTGAACGGAGGTATGTTTAACGGTAAACAGATAGTTGAAAAATCCGTCCTGAATAAAACTTTTACGCCTCAAAACATTTACAGATTACCTGTATATAATCCAAAAAATCCTGTAAACCGGCATTTTCTTGCTTACGGACTCGGTTGGTTTATGCAGGATTACAGAGGAAAATTAATGATTGAACATTCGGGCGGATATGACGGAATGGTTTCACGTACTTCTTTTATGCCTGAAATAAATGCCGGAGTTGTTATACTTACCAATAATGACGAGAATGATATTATAACAACATTATTATATCAGATATATGATTATTATCTCGGAACTGGATATATGAACTGGGACAGTCTGGCATATTCAAGGAATATAACGTATATTGAAGACGATTTTAAACTATGGAATGAAAGACTTTCTGATACAAATAAGAATATGATGCCGTCATTCGATATGAAAGAATTAACAGGCACTTACCAAAATACTCCGGCTGGGAATGCAGTTATAGAATATAAAGAAGGCAGGTATATTCTGAATCTTGATATGAGACCGAATACGAAAGGGTTTGTAAAGCATTATCACTATGACACTTTATACTGTGAGACAAATGACCTTGTATTTGGCAGGTTTTTTATGCCCGTAAAAGTTGAAAACGGTAAAATCATAAGTATAAAAATTAAAGCGGATGATTTTATAGACCCGCTGTATTACGAATTTTTCAGGAGAGATTAATCTGCATTTTTTAAAAAAATCAGTAAGTAAATTTAGATAAACTAAAATATTTAATCTTAAATTAATTAATCCGTTATTTTTGATTTAACAAATCATTATTTTTGGACTTTAAAAATATTCCTCGAATATGCAGACAAAAACCAATAAATTAATTTCAAATATAGGTGCATATTTTGGCATAATCATAGGCTGTATAATATTTGGTATATCTTATGCCTGGTTCCTTATCCCCTTCAAAGTTGCTCCCGGAGGAGTCGGAGGTATCGCACAAATTCTGTATCACTTGTTCGGCTTCCCGGCAGGTATTTCAATGATAATTATTAATATTCCGCTTTTCGTTATAGGATGGATTTTTCTGGGGAAACAGTTCGGATTAAAATCTTTTATTGGTATGTTCGTTGGTGCATTTCTGGTAGATATCTTAGAACCTCAAAGACTTTATAATTCATTTGAAATTTTCAGAGATGTTATAAATACACAATACTGGGCTTTTACAGACAACATATTACTGGCTTCAATTGCAGGTTCTGTTCTACTGGGAATAGGGCTTGGATTAATTTTTAGATTTCGAGGTTCAACCGGTGGGACAGACATTCCGGTAGCAATTTTGAAACAATACACGGGATTTTCACTTGGAACAGGATACTGGATAATTGAATCTGCAATTATTCTTACTATAGGAATTGTTTTTAAAGATTTGAATCTTATTATTTGGGGATATCTTAATTTATTTATTACAACAAAAATTGTTGATATTACGGCAGAAGGAATTTCTTATGTTAAGGGCGCTTATATTATTACGAAAGCGGAAAATGTAATAAAAGAAAGGATTTTTAAAGAACTTGACAGGGGTGTAACAATTTTCCACGCAGAAGGCGGTTACACCGGGAAAACTCAGAATGTTGTTTTTTGCATTGTAAGCAGAAAACAAATCAGTATTCTAAGAAAAATCGTAAAAGACGAAGATCCTAAAGCATTTATGATTCTGCTCGAAGTGAATGATGTGATGGGATACGGTTTTAAAACTCGTTTACTGGATTTCATGGAGGAAAAAACAGAACTTTCCGATACTAATGATTCAAAGAAAGAATTCATACCCTTGTAGCAGAATGTGAATCAGGAATAGTATCATATCCGGAAATATTATTTAATATTAAGTAATTTAATACTTGAGACATATTTATGTGTTTTCATTCTGCAAAGATACACTCCGCTGGGTAAATCCCCGCACTGCCATTCCAGCAAGTAAGTTCCAGGTAATTTATTACTGCGCTCTAATGTTGTAATTTTCCTGCCCAGTATATCGAATATCATTATTTCAACATAAGATTTTTCGGGAATCTGATATTTGATTTTTGTAGAAGAATTAAATGGATTCGGAAAATTCGTAAACAATTTAAATTCTAACGGAATTACTGTCGTATTATTTCCTGCATCAATTATTCCGTTAAACTCGATAGCGGTATTTGGTCTGTCATTGAATGCACTTCCATTAATAATTTCACAACCGCTGCCGGATGATAAGTCGAAATACGCAGCAGCAGTTTTACCTGATATTACCGTTCCTTTTGAATATGTATTAAATGTGTAGAAATAATTGTCATAACATACACTTATTAAGATATTTCTCATACCATCCCAGTAAAATGGAGTCTGTAAATTATACATATTCCATCCCGCGGACGAAATAAAAACAGTATCAAAAAAACAGACAGACCATCCTGAATTAGTAAAATTCTTAATTACAGTATCATTAGTATATTTTAATTTAATCGTGAAATTGTTGAGCGGAATATTATTAGTTGAGTTGGCGTAAAATCCGATTTTTGTAATGCAGGCGGCGAATGCACCGTTGCTGTCCAGTTCACGGGCAGTAAAAAGCATTTCTGTTCTTCCGTCCATATAGTACAAAGAGTAGGGATACATTATATTTTTTGTTCCTTTACCAATGTAAACAGTATTAATACCACCAATCACAATTTTTAATGAATCATACAACAGTTTTCCATCAATTTGTGAATATAATTTAAAATAAAATTTCACAATAGTACCGATTGGGGCAGTGGGCTTTACATATAATTTGAACACACCAATTACTGAATCCTTGGGATTGACAGGCACGAAAATTATGCTATCATTTAATACGTTAATATATTGAAGTGAATTAATATTCATTTTAGCACTTAACTTCATCGCCATTGAACTTCCTGAGTTTTTCACGGGAAGTTTCACGTACACCGTATCATCCGGTTCAATCACTCCATTATTGTTTGATGTGGAATCCGTAACACTTATTTTCCCGATTTTCAAAACCGGAGCAAATCCCATAAAGGAAAAATTGTATTCCCAAATTTGCTTTCCTGCGGACAATGTCATTTTGAAATTAACCAGGTGGCTATCAGGAATATTTGTATAGACAAAATATCTGAAGTCCTCCAGACACAATACTGAGTCTTTGAAATTTAATTTGTTTAAAGTGTATACAGAATCGCTGATATAAACATAAGGATCTGAAGATGAAAGCACGGCTTTAATATCGTAAGCCGATTTAAGACCTCTGTTGTGAATAGTAAAACTTAAATCATTAATTTCGGAATAGTCTATTTTCCCGTTACCGTTACCAAGAGGAGGTTCATCAAATATCCAGAAATTATCAGCATACAAATATATTCCGGGATTTTCCAGGACCGGGATCATTTTTTTATTTTTTTTCGAATTTCTCTTCGTTGCAGTTACCAAAATTGTGTCTCCGTATTTCGCATAATCATTAAGTACAATTTGCGAAACACCACCAGAAGAAAAATGTGAGTTAATGAAATCTCCTTTATTTGATATTCCTATCAGTGCACCCGAATCTGAAGATACGGTCAACGATTTTTCCCCTTCTAAAATATAATCCTGACAGGACAGATTTAAATTACCGGGTACTTCGGTAAACATACTCGAAAAGCAATCTCCAAAATGATGAAAAAGATAATAAGTTTCAATTTTATTTAACGGATCAGATATCCATTGAGACTGTGCAAGAAAATATTTCGCGCTTACATTTGCAAAAGCAGGTAATATAAATCCGTGATTAAACTGAGAAGAATATTCGGGTATGAAATTCTCCCAGAAGTTGTCCATCACACCCCAGGTGAACACATCATTCAGGAACGGATAGGACAAATCTGACGCTGAAATTACTGAAACCGAACCCGACCAGCCATTATAATAATGTTGAATGAACTTTTCCGAAAAGCAACTTCCTCCCGTCCAGTTAAATTTTCCGTTTTGGCAGTTTATAGAAAAGACATTTACCGGATACTGATTAGTGAGCAAATTAACATAATTAACGTTAAAGCCGGGCTTCCCCCATCCAGTATAATTCCCATGGTCACGGTGAAGCAGGAAAAAACTTCCGGAATTGATTGCATTTAATACCATTTCGGGGGTCCCTCCGATAAAACCACCCAATTGTTGCGGCGAAGCGGGAATGTAATTTTTACCTGCAGGACCGAAATAATTTAATACATTTTGTGTGTTCGGTGCTGTTGACCACGGATCTGTTAACGGATTTCCAGAATAAACATCATTTATTCTAGTGGTATTTTTCCCGAGTTTACTACTGAAAAAACCACCTACGACTTCAGAGCAAATCTGAAACCAGTTAATTGTTTCCCAGCCCAATGCCGTTATCGGTTTATTATAATAAGATGGGAAAAGCGGCGGATTCTCTTCGTAATTAATTATATTTCTAACGATATTATACAATTGACTCTCATTATCCACAGGAATCCTCGAGACTATAATATCCGGGAGGTGATCGTCATTCATATCCGCATATCTGAAATCAGTAATAAACTGATAATTGTAGTAAGGTGTATATATTCTGTTTTCTGCATTCTCGCCTTCGTCTGCCATAAAAAGAACTGCTACGGGAGTGATATCCCAGTTCAGATATGCATTTTTTAAAAAATTTTTTATCGCGAAAAAATTATTTCCACCTATCTCGGATAATTTGTAAACATTAGTTTTGATGCCCTGACTATTTCTGAACCGCCGCAATGTATCGGCAACTGCATTATACAAAACATTATTTGGTGTTATAATTATGTATTCATAACCATATCCGGTATTTGGTTCCTTATAATATTCTTTTTCGATGCTTTTCCGATTTAATATATATTTTGTAATTCCAGGATCGAACCATTTGCTTCGTAACTTCGGTTCATAAAAATTTCCGGAGGGATGCTCAAAATTAATTTTTACTTTTACTTTCTTATAAACTGTCAGTTCCTTTTTTGCTGCATTGAACCTGTACGGAGTATATGAAAAAGCAACAAGATTTATACCTCTTATTTTAAATTTTTGGGAAACTGAAATAATTTCACCGGGATAATCGATGTTTTTGGAGTATATGTCCTCATTAAAAATATAACTGAGTTTGCTTTCATTATCCATCCTGTTAATTATCGGGGAAGGAGAAACATTTACATTCCTGATAATAAAACTGTCTTGTACTATTAATTCCAATTTTATAACAGATAATTCCTGAACAGAAATAAATGACGTCAACGGAACTAAATCCGGATTACCGCTTTTACCCGGTAAAAAGCATCCAGGAGTAAGAGGTTTAATATATTCAACTCCTTCAATACTGACCTTCTCAATACTGATATTAGATAATTTGTATGATATTTCCAGTCCATTTACATTTTCTCTTTCCAGATTTAAAAAATGATCCCCTAATGACTGTGAGAATAAAAGCCCCGGTAAAAACATAATTATTGTTAATAATATTTCTCTAACTATGCACAAGTCAATTATTTTATTTAAAATACTTCATTTAATTATTAAAATCAAATATCTTTTTTTTTATTGTATATACACTTAACTTAAATCAAATGCAAATTAACAAGCAACATAACAATGTTTATTATTTTATGAAATAATTACGGAACGTGAATACAGTGATTAAAAAATTATTTCAAATTGAAATTTTATACATTATTGTCCAAAATAAAAATGGAACTCGAATAAATTGCTTAAAAAGACTCAT
>CAYWMV010000031.1:0-19459 GCA_964459055.1 uncultured Ignavibacteriaceae bacterium
TCGTACTCTTTTTCCATATCCATAAAATTATTTATTTTCTTCGTCATTGAATCAGTGCAGATTATAAGCAAACCTGTTGCACGGGGATCTAAAGTTCCGGCATGACCAACTTTATTTACTTTGAAATATTTTTTGATAATATAAACGACATCCGCACTTGTAAGATTCAGCGGTTTATCAGTTAGAATAATTTTATTTGAATAATTATTAATCAGGGTGAGTATCTTCGTTTTTCTTCAGTTCGTTCAGTATTCTGAAAACCCTTTCGGCTGTATCAAGAGTATCGTCATAATAGAAATGAATATCAGGAATGTATTTAGTACTTAACTGTTTCCCAAGCATATACCTTATATGTTTTTTCCTGAAATTCAGTTTATCTATGCATTTTTCGGTAGTATCTTTATTCCCGAGGAGTGTAATATATATTTTCGCATTTTTTAAGTCGGGTGAGACTATTACTTTGGAAACCGTAACAAGTCCTATGTTAATTTCCGCAAGGTCTTTTGACATTGCAGTATTCATTTTGTGCTTTATATCCTCCGCAACTTTCTCAATTCTGTAAGCCATAACTATGAAAAAAATTATTGTTAATTCGTGCCGAAAACCAATTTTTTCTTCGTTTCGACAAGTTTAAAGCCTTCAATAACATCACCAATTTTTATATCGTTGAAATTCTCAAGACCAATTCCGCATTCATAACCTGATTCAACTTCTCTTGCATCGTCCTTAACTCTTTTTAATGAACTTATTGTGCCTTCGTAAACAACGAGACCTTCCCGCAATAATCTGACTTTGTTATTTCTTGAAATTTTACCGTCCTGCACATAACATCCTGCCACATTTCCGACCTTAGGAACTTTAAACACTTCACGTACTTCAATTGTAGCAGTAATCTCTTCCGTGATTTCCGGTTCAAGCATCCCTTCAAGTGCCTGCTTGATTTCTTCAATAATCTTGAATATAACGTTATACACCCTTATATCTATTTTATTTTTTTCCGCAAGTTTTCTTGCATTCAGATTCGGACGAACATTAAATCCGATTACAATTGCATTGGATGCTTCTGCAAGCAGAACATCCGATTCGCTTATCTGTCCTACGGCTTTATGTATAACATTTAATTTTGTCTCACTTGTCGTCAGTTTCATCAGGGAGTCGGAAATTGCCTCAGCCGAACCATCCGTATCGGCTTTAATTATAATATTAAGGTCAACTTTTTTGCCTTCCTTAATTTGCTGCGAGATATCATCCAGAGTAGCAAATTTAATCTGCCTGAAATCCTGCTCACGCTTCAATTGCTGTCTTTTCAGAGCAATTTCCTTGACTTCGCTTTCATTATCCATAACTATGAAAACATCACCGGCTTGCGGCAATCCGTCGAAACCAAGAATCTGAACCGGGGTTGAAGGTGATGCAATTTCTATTCTCCTGTCCCTTTCGTCGAACATAGCCCGCACTCTACCCGAACATAAACCCGCAAGGAAGACATCACCGACTTTCAGAGTTCCCTTCTGTACCAGAAGTGTAGCCATAGCACCTCTCCCTTTATCAAGTTTTGATTCGAGAATAACACCCTTAGCATTTCTGTCCGGATTTGCTTTTAATTCAAGCAATTCAGCTTCAAGTAAAATCTTTTCGAGCAGAGTATCAATATTTTTTCCGAATTTTGCCGAAATTTCAACAGACTGGTATTTTCCTCCCCAATCTTCAACGAGTATATTTTTTTCGGATAACTGCTGACGGATTCTGTCAGTATTAGCATCGGGCTTGTCAACTTTATTAATTGCAACTATTATCGGAACATTTGCAGCGAGAGCATGGTTTATAGCTTCAATAGTCTGCGGCATAACACTGTCATCTGCAGCAACAACAAGCACCACAATATCAGCTGCCTGACCGCCCCGGGCACGCATCGCAGTAAATGCCTCGTGACCCGGCGTATCAAGAAATGTTATTTCTTTTTTGCCGTCAAGATTAACTTTATAAGCACCTATATGCTGGGTGATTCCGCCTGCTTCTCCTGCGACAACATTTGCTTTTCTTATGTAATCGAGTAATGATGTTTTTCCGTGGTCAACGTGCCCCATTACCGTTACAACAGGAGGTCTGAACTTTAATAATTCTGAAGGGTCAGAATCTTCGTCAACCAAAGATTCCTGATATTCTTTTTGAAATTCTATTTTAAATTTAAACTCATCCGCAACAATCTGAATCAAATCTTTTTCTAATCTCTGATTGATTGTCACCATCATTCCCATTTGCAAAAACTTTGCAACAATCTCACTCGGACTGATATTCATAAGGTTTGCGAGTTCCATCGTAGTAAGAAATTCGGTAACATTAAGTACATTTTTTCTTGCCTCCTGGACTTCCGCAATAATTTTTTCCTGTTCGAGTCTTTCCTTTTTCTTTTTCTTTCTAAGAATTGACCGTGCTGATACTGCTGTATCTTCCTCCATCTTCTGGAAAGTTTCCCTGATTGCATCTTCTATCTCTTCCTTTGAAAATTCTCTGTTCTTGCTCTTTGCTAATTTACTTTTCTTTTTCTTCTCGTATTCTGATTCACTTTTCTTTTTGTCCTTTTTATCAACTACTCTTTTATCCTTCTTATCTTTCGATTTTGCATCACCCTGAAAAGTAACTTTAACTTTCGTATGCGAAGTTGACGGGGTGTCAGTATCCTTTGCCGGTTTTTTATCTTTATTAACGTCATTAATTGTAATCTTTACATTTTTTGACTTATGCTTTTTATGTCTTGCTGCATCGCGTCTTTGCTGTTCCGATGATCTGTCCGTCCTTGGTGCTGATTTATCGTAAGGCTTTTTGGTAAATCTATCGCCTTTCGCTGATTCGGTTTTAACTTCTTTTGGCTTTTCTTTATATCCGGATTTTACAGCCGGTCTCTTAAAGTCAGAAGATTTATCTTCGCCTTTTTTGATGTGTCCCGCCTTATCATGGTATTCCTTTTTCGCGGTTATTTCAGATTTTTTTGCAGGTTCGTGTTTCGGTTTTTCTTCCTTTGTAACTTTCTGCCCGGGATGCGGCCTCTGCAAATCAGATTTCTGTTTTCCTTTTTCTGATTCTTTTACCTTTGGCTGTTCTTTTTTTGACTGCTGTAATTCTTTTTCCCTGAGCCTTCTTGCAGCAGCCTCTTTTTCCCTTTCCCGCTGAAGTCTCTGCTGTTCATATAATTTTTCGAGTTTTTCTCTTTTTTCTTTTTCTTCCTGTTCCTTCTGCTCTTTCTTTAATATCTTTTCGCGCTCCATAAAAGCCTGTATTTCCTGCTTGCGTTTCTCTTCCTCCTGCCTCCTGAGATTCTCTTCAATGTTCTTTCTTAACCGTTCCTCCTCTTCTCTTTTTCTTCTTGCTTCTTCTTCTTTCTTAATATGCTTATCCGCTTCTGATATCTCAACCTTAACATGCTTGGCAAACTCTACAACTTTCTTCAGATGTTTTCCATGACCTTCAATATCTTTTCTAAAATGTGCAATAACTTTTGCGACCATATCGGGTTCAAGAGTCGTATTAACCGTTACTTTTTCAAGTCCCAGTGTATTTAAATAAGCAATAACATCATCTTTAGGTCTGTTTATTTCCCTGATGAGTTTAAATACTTTCTGTCTAGTCGCTGTCTTTTCAGTTCCTGCCATTTATAAGTTTTATTGTTTGTTGTTTAATTCTTTGGAAATATCTTCGTATTGCTTCGGGTCAATTTCTTTATCATCCCGCAAAACGTCAATCTGGTAACCTGTCAGTCTGGATGCAAGTTTTATGTTCTGACCGTTTTTACCGATTATCAGACTAATCTGGTCTTCTTCTGCTTTTAATTTGGCAGATTTGTTTGCAGTATCTACATAAATATCCTGTATTTTTGCCGGAGCAAGTGCGCGTGATATATATATGGCAATATCGTCAGTGTAATTTATAACATCGATATTCTCATTGCTCAATTCTCTGACAATTGCATGAATCCTCATTCCTTTCATACCAACACAAGCACCGACTGCATCTATCCTGTCGTCATTTGAGTACACTGCAACTTTTGCCCGCTCACCGGGGTCTCTTGCTATGGATTTTATTTCAATAATATTGTCGTATATTTCGGGTATTTCAACTTCAAAAAGTTTGTATAGAAACTGGTCTTCGGCTCTGGATACAATAATTGAAGGCGGTCCGGAAGATTTTTTCTCAACACTTTTTATGATTGCTCTGACTGTATCTCCTTTTCTGTATTTTTCTTTTCCTATCTGTTCAGACTTCGGATATATTACCTCGTTACCGTTATGCACGAGAAGAATAGAATTGGATTTAACCTGATATACTTCGCCGAGAATAATTTCACCAACTAAATCTTTGTATTTATTAAATGTTACTTCTTTATCAATTTCCCTGATTTTCTGGTACAGATTCTGTTTTAAATTCAGTACCTGCCTTCTTCCAAAATCCTCAATGGGAAGTTCCTCAACAAATTCCTCACCGATTTCAAGTTCCTCACCGGACTTCTCTCTTGCCGATTCAACATCAATTTCTGTATTGGGGTCATTAACTTCAGCAACAACATTCTTATAAAGGAATATTTCTATGTTTCCTTTTTCCATATTTACAATGATTTCAAAGTTAGCTTCAGTACCGTATCTTTTTTCCATCATTTTTGTAAAAGAATCTTTTATCACGCTTTCAAGAATGTCCTTGTCTATATTTTTTGTTTTCGCCAGCTGGGCAAACGCTTCAAATATTTCAGACCTCATATTTTTAGAATTTTAATTTTATTTTTGATTCTTTAATATTTATAAAATCAATTATTTCAGACTGATTTTCTTTCATTTCTTTTTTCCTCGGCTTAGGTATAATTTCAATTGAACTTTTATTCTCATTCACGCTTTCAAGACTACCTGTTATAACCGAGCCGTCAATTAGTTTTATCTCTATTTCTCTGCCAATATGTTTTGGCAACTGCTCTATATACTTAAATGACCTGTCGATTCCGGGTGATGAAACAGTAATTTTCGAAATGTGCTCATTCAATCCGCTTTTCGCTATTTCATCCCACATTTCTCTGCTCAGTACCGATAACTTATCAAGGTCTAATTCCGACCTGCTGTCAACAAAGATTTCCAATATTTTAGATTTCCTGTCGCCTCTGATTTCAAGGTCGATAAGAAAATACTGTTTATCCTTAAGTAATAAATTTACAATATTTTTAATTTCTTCAACCATATTCTATAAAAAAAAAGTGGGTTATTTCACCCACTGTCGAATGATAATTCACCAAATCGTATAAAAGTAAATTAAATACAAAAAATAATCAAGTTATTTAGAAGTTTAAAACAAAAACAGAAAACAATCATTTTGAAATAAAAATATGTCTTTTAAAAGTATATTTAACTGATAAAATAAGTATTTACCATTTATTAGCGTAATGATGAAAACCCCCTTAAAAACTGCATTTTATCTTCATATACGCTTTCAGAGATCAGATTTGTTATGTTTTTTTACATATTTTGCATTGTCCGTTTTTATTATTTTATTTTAAAGAACTGATTTGATTTATAACAAACCTCTAAAAAAACAATTTTACAGGAGAGATACAATTAAAGTCGCCAAGGAACTGTTGGGCAAAATCATCGTAAAAACAGAGAAAGACAGAATACTTTCCGGAATGATTGTCGAAACAGAAGCATACACGGGCGAAAACGATCCCGCCAGCCATTCCCGTAACGGTATTACAAAAAGGAACAATGTTATGTTCGAAGACGGAGGAAAGGCGTACGTTTATTTCGTTTACGGGAATCATTTTTGTTTTAACATTGTAACAGAAAAAAAAGGAACAGGTTCAGCAGTATTGATAAGGGCAGTCGAACCTTTGGATGGTATAGAAATTATGAAGAACAGGAGACCTAAAGCAAAAGACATTTATAATCTGACTAACGGTCCGGGTAAATTCTGTTCCGCATTCGGCATTAACAAAAAACATAACGGTCTCGAACTGACAGAAGGGCAAATCATTCTGACAAACTCGCAGAAAAAATTCGGTATTCTTAAATCCCAAAGAATAGGAATTGAAAAAGGAAAGCAGTTACAATACAGGTTTTTTATAAACGGCAGCAAATTTGTATCGGAACATTTTAATAACAAAAAAGCAACATCATTATAGAAAGGTTAATATGAAAATTAAGTTTTGCGGAGCAGCAAGAGGAGTTACCGGGTCGCAGCATCTTATCGGTATAAACGGGAAAAAATTACTCCTTGATTGCGGGATGTTTCAAGGTAAACGTGAAGAATCTTTTAAAATGAACAGAAAATTCATATATCAGCCTTCAGAAGTAAATGCAGTAGTACTGTCCCATTCTCATATTGACCATGCGGGGAATCTACCGACTTTAATCGTTAAGGGATTTTCCGGAAGTATATACTCCACAAGTGCTTCGAGAGACTTATGCTCAATAATGCTTCAGGACAGCGCTTACATACAGGAAAGGGACGTCGAATTCGTCAATAAAAAACGTGCAAAAAAAGGCGAGCCGTTATTTAATCCCCTTTACACAATTCCGCAGGCAATTGAAGCAATGAAGCATTTCAAATCCTTCCCGTACAGAAAATCTTTCATGCCCGATAACTTTGACAATAACATAAAAGTCACATTTTTTGATGCAGGTCATATTCTCGGTTCTGCTCAGGTTTTAATCGAAATATCCGAAAATGGAAAAAGCACTAAAATCGGATTTACCGGAGACCTCGGGAGAAATAATTTACCTATATTAAAAGACCCTGATTTCATCGGCGATGTGGATTATCTTATTATTGAATCCACTTACGGAGGAAAATTTCACAGTAATGCCGACCAGATTGGCGATGAACTTGCAAGGGTTATTTTGGAAGCATTAAAAACAAATGCAAAGATAATCGTTCCCTCATTTAGTGTAGGCAGGACACAGGAACTTGTATATGAATTATCAAAACTTACCAGTAAAAGGAAAATCCCCGAATTTCCGATTTTTGTTGACAGTCCTTTGACAGTTAACGCAACGGAAATATTCAAATTACATCCCGAGTGTTTCGATTTAGAAACATCAAAATTACTGGCTTCCGGCGTAAATGTATTTGGTCTGGATAATGTTTTGTACATCAAAGATGTGGAAGATTCAAAGAAACTAAATTCGGTACCTGGTCCCTGTATGATAATATCCGCATCAGGAATGTGCGAAGCGGGAAGGATTCTTCACCATCTTGCCAACAATATCGGCAATCCGAATAATATGGTTATGATAATAGGTTATATGGCAGTCAACACGCTTGGGAGGAGATTAATCGAAGCGAAAGACGAAAGGGGTGCAGCGGTTAAAATCTTTGGTGAAGAACACAAAGTCAAAGCAAAGATTGAAGTACTGGATTCTTTTTCGGCACACGCCGACCATAACGACTTAATAAATTACATTAAACTTTTTGACAGAAAAAAACTGAAAAAAATATTTCTGGTTCACGGTGAATTTGAGAAACAGAAAATTCTGCTTGATGACCTTATCAGCAAAGGCTATAATAATATAGTAATTCCCGACAGAGGCGAAGAATACAATTTAAATTAATAATATGAAAATCTGCTTTTTGACCAGTGAATGCGTTCCATTTGTAAAAACCGGCGGATTAGCCGATGTGAGCGACGCATTAACAGTTTCATTAGCCGGACTGGGCTGTGAAATGAACGTTTTTATGCCTCTTTATAACATTATTGATACAGATTATTTCTGTTTGAACGAGATAAACGAATTTCAAAATGCTTCGGTAAGCATTGCAGGGAAAAAAGAAAAATATTCCGTCTTCAGTCTCAGGAAGAACGATATTAATTATTATTTCATTTCTTCGGAAAAATATTTCCACAGGACTTCAATCTACACTGCAGACGCAGATGAAGACGAAAGATTTATTTTCTTTCAGCACTGTGTTCTGAATGTTCTGCAGAGAATGCAGTATAAATTCGACATTTTTCACATAAATGACTGGCAATGCGCACTTATTCCCGAATTACTGAAAACTTACTACTCCTGGGATAAATTATTCAGCAATGTAAAGGTACTATTCACAATTCATAATATTGCATATCAGGGAAAATTCTCAGGAGACTCTGTTGCAAAAGCGAGTTTGCCTGCGGAGAAGTTTTTCGGCGGAGGTACATATGAATTATACGGAGATTTTAATTTTATGAAAATCGGAATAGTTGCTTCGGATTTAATTAATACTGTGAGTCCTACATACGCAAAGGAAATCCTTACTCCGGAAATGGGTTCGGGTCTTGAAGGTGTACTGCGAACAAGATATAACGACATTTCCGGGATTCTGAACGGGATTGATACTGTATTGTGGAGTCCAAAAACAGATAAAGAAATTGCCCGTAATTATGATTTTTCCACGTTAAAAAACAAAGAAATAAATAAATCAGAACTACAGAAATTCGCCGGACTGAAAACCGATATGAATATTCCTTTACTTGGTATCGTTTCGAGATTAGCCTGGCAGAAAGGATTCGAACTATTTGAAGAAATCATTGACGATTTGTTTTCGAGAAATCTTCAGATGATTATTCTCGGAGACGGTGAAAGCAAATATGTAGAATTTTTCAGAAATACGATGGAAAAATATCCGGAAAAATTATATTTCCATAACGGATATAACAACAATCTTGCTCACATGATTACAGCTGGTGCTGATATATTTCTTATGCCTTCGAGATACGAGCCATGCGGACTGAATCAGATGTATTCGCTTAATTACGGAACTCTCCCTGTTGTTAGAAAAACGGGAGGTCTTGCTGACACTGTTAATGATATTACAGAATCACCCGTTGAAGGGAACGGTTTTGTTTTCAATTCTTTTAATCCTAAAGAATTTTTTAATAAGATTCTGTTTGCGCTGTCAGCATTCGGCAACAAAAATATATGGACGAAAATGCAAAAGAACGGAATGGAATCTGATTTCTCATGGGATAAGTCCGCCAAGGAATATCTTATGCTTTACAATAAATTATTGAGTTAATTTTACGAATTGTCTAACAGGAACCTATTGTCATATAAAATTATTCACAATAAAATGAAAAAAATTATTTTAATAACTCTCTTACTGATAATTCTGAACATAAAAGGATACACAGAAGAAAGAATTTTTATCGGAATGACTTATTCTGCGAACACAGTTTTACTCGAGGACAACAGTTACTCAAACAACGAGGATTTATGGGAAAAGGATGAATATGGTTCAACTTATGAAAGTTATGTGGAATACATAAACAGGTTTCTTGAAAGTAAAAATGTTGTTAAGGAATCCCGCGAATATATTTTATTCAGTGAATACCACAGTGAATTTTCGAAAATAACCGATATCCGCATTGGCGATAAATTTTACGTCTCATCACCTGCAGGGATATACGAATCAACTGTATCCGGATATGTAATTAATCGTGAAGATTCATATTTCAGTGCGAATTTGTTTTATATTTTGCTGGATGTTAAAAATTCGATACCATTTGAAGAATGGACTCCAGTAATAATATCCAAATACGGTGATATGACGACAATGAAAATGAATATTACTTCTCCAGCGGATGTTTACAAAACCGGATTTGAAATTATTAAAAAAAATATAACGGGAAAGAAATTCACAATATATGATTACGAAAATGACACTGAGGTTCAGGAAGAATTCAGCAATTTCACAGCGGAAGCATATCGATTATTTAAAGGGAATTTCACACAAAATTCAAACGAAGAATACATCGTGAATTTTTCTTCGAGATTGTCATTTATGTATTATGTTAATGCAGTATTTATAATAAAAAGCGAAGGTGATATTATAAATATAATTGCGGAACCTGAGGAGAAGGATTTCAATTATTTTGTCGTCAAATGTACAGTGGATACCGATAACGACGGGATAGATGAAATACTTATAGAAGTCGGATATTACGAAGGAACAGGTTTGTATTTATACAAATATGACGGCAGTGAATTTAAAATTGCCGCGGAAGGTGTTCTTGCGGGAGTTTGAAATCGGCATGATATCTTTATTAGTATCAAACAGCCGGAATAAAAATTCAACAGACATAAGTCATTAAAAAAATTAAATTTTTAATTCCAAAAAATACATAAACAAGAAGAAAAATAATTTACAAATAAAATCATATTTATTTTAAACCTTTATAAAGAATAATTTGTCTTATAAAAGATACTATAGAAACAAAATTAAAACTATTTATGCAAATAACACGATACACCAAAATCAGAAAAAACCTGAAATACATTCTTACCGCAGCACTGATATTAATTGTCAGTGTAAATATTTACTCACAACCCCGCAACGTCAAAGGGACAATCAGCGGAAAAGTTGTAGATGAGACCACAAATTTACCACTGGCAGATGCCACCGTTCAGATTTTCAATATTATCGGTGATGGACTTGTTGACGGAGGTGCTTCAGATTCAGAAGGCAAATTCGCCATATCAGAGATACCTGCCGGTGCATTTGATATTAAAGTTAGTTACATAGGATACAACACTTCAGTTTTAAAAGGAATAGTGATAAACAGGAATAACACATCGGTGAACGTTGGTTCTATTTTATTAAAAATCAGTTCGGAAGTTACCGAAGAGATAGAAGTAACTACGGAAGCCCCGGTTATGAAGATGGAATTTGAAAAAAAAGTGTACGAACTAAAACAGAGCATGGTATCGGAAAGCGGCTCGGCTATAGACGTACTGAAGAACGTTCCATCAGTGACCGTTGACAATGACGGTAATGTGAGCATCAGAGGAAGCGAATCAATCAGGATACTTATTGACGGAAAACCTTCAGGACTTCTTGGCGGGGATAACACGACTGTACTGGAACAGATACCCGCAAACAGTATTGAAAAAATTGAAATAATTAATAATCCTTCCGCGAAATATGAGGCTGAAGGTATGGCAGGAATTCTTAACATTGTACTAAAAAAGAATGTAAATCTAATCGGATATAACGGCAACATAAGCGTAAATGCAGGTACTGAGGATAAATACAGCACAACATTAGGCATCAGCCTGAGAAAAGACAACTTCGGAGTTTCTGCAAACTACAGTTTCCGTTCATTCAGAATGCTGGGAAACGGCGACGGTATAAGGACTAATTTCCTTAATGATTCGTTAAGAACTCTTGAGCAATTTGAAGACCATGCACATAAAATGCAGTCACATTTTGCATCACTGGGTCTTGATTATGATATTAACGATAAAAATAATCTTAATTTAGGATTTAATATAAACTTCAGGAACAGAATGCGAAATGAGTTCATGCTGTATGATTATTTCAACATCAGTAATATTATGGTTCAGTCTTTCGATAACAGAAGCACCGAAGATGATGACGGATACAATATAGAAGGTACGTTAACTCACAGATTAAAATTCAAGGAAAAGAACAGAGAACTGACAACGTCTTTCAACTATTCGATAAACAACAGTGAAGAAGTAAATAATCATTCAGTCAGGGATTATGATTTGAACGGTAACTTGTCGGGGAATCCTGAATTATCAAAAGATTTATTCGATGAAAAATACAAATTTGCGACTTTTCAAAGCGATTATTCTCACCCTCTCGGCGAAAACAGTAAGTTTGAAACCGGGGTGAAATTCAATTATCAGAACATCAATATTACAAGCGATTACCAGGATTTCGATTACAATTCGCAGGTATGGATTTCAGATTTAATGAAAAATGACGACTATAAATACAATCAGTACGTAAGCGCCGCATATGGTTCTTATGCATTAAAGATAAAAGATTTCGGAATACAGGCGGGATTAAGAACGGAATACACTAATACGGATTTTACACTCAGTAATACAGGAGCGAATTACAGGAACGATTACATCGACTTCTTCCCGTCAGTAAATCTCACTCAGAAAATAGGCAATACAAACGAATTCGGATTAAATTACAGCAGAAGAATAAACAGACCGAGAGCAAGATTTTTAAATCCGTTCATTGATTATTCCGATCCGCTGAATTTAAGGTCAGGCAATCCAAACTTAAAGCCTGAATACATCAACGCATTCGAATTGAATTACATAAAATATTTCGCATCAACCTCTGTAACATCATCTATATTTTACAGAAACTCCACAGATGTTATCAACAGGTTCAACAGAATCGACACAAGCGGAGTATCCCTGACAACTTTTGAAAATATTGCAAGAGAAAATTCATACGGAATGGAATTCATCGTGCAGAGTGCATTCACAAGATGGTGGAACAATATGGCAAGTTTCAGTTATTTCAGTAAGGATTTAAAAGGAAATGACGGAATAAGAGAAATAACAAACAGCAGCAGTTCCTGGACTGCTAAAATAATGTCAAATCTGGCAATTCCCGACATTGTTGATATACAATTAGCATACAACTATTTCGGTAAAAGAATTATGCTGCAGGGCTCAATAGAACCTTTGCAATCATTTGATGTCGCTCTCAAGAAAAACTTTTTCAACAATCGCTTCAGCGTAATGTTAAGAATTCAGGATGTGTTCAAAACAATGAAATTTTCTGCGGCAACATCCGGAACAGGATTCATTTCTTCCTTTAACCATAACAGAAATTCAAGAGTTGTTTTCCTGACATTAAGTTACAAATTCGGTACTGATATGCAGGAAAAGAAAAAATTAAGAAAAAGAGAAGAAGAAAATAATAATATTGAAAACGATTTAGATTTTTGATTTGATTTAGTTATATTAAATTTGCAGAAATAAATGAGTGAATGAAAATACCCCGGATAAAGCTCCACAATAAAATTCTGTTAGGACTGATTTTTGGAGCATTATTCGGGGTAATTTTTTCTATTAATCCGAATAAACTTGAAATTAATTCAGGGGGAAAATCCGAAATAATAGAAAACTGGATTGAATTCAATTATTATTCATACGATTCATTGCTAAATTCATTTGGCCCGTCCGACCAGTTAGGCATAATAAAATTCACGAAATCATCCGTACCCACCTATAAAGATAAGAGACTGACAGCAAAAGTCAGATTGGGAGACGGCAATATTCTCGTATACGAAAATATAAACTATGTCAATAAAGTAAAAACAATCGGTGTAATGCTTAGACCACTAGGCGACATTTTCATCAGGCTGCTAAATATGATTGCCGTACCGCTTGTACTTGCATCACTGATTGTCGGAGCCGCATCATTATCCGACCTGAAGCACATTGCTAAAATCGGCGGAAAGACGATTTCATTTTATCTTGGAACCACAGTTATCGCGGTTTCAACGGGAATTATATTATCGGATTTAATCAGACCCGGAGCATTCATGCCGCCTGAAACAAAGGTAAGACTCCTTTCAACATTTCAGGAAGAAATCGCTTCAACTATAGATAAAAAAATATCCATTGATGTTGTTGATTTCATAGTAAATATTGTTCCAAAGAATCCTTTCACAGCCATAGCAAACGGTGAATTCCTTTCAATCGTTTTCTTTGCCGTTATATTTGGTGTATTCCTGACACAAATTTCAGAAGCCAAGTCCAAACCGATTATTAACTTCTTCGACGGTATAAGCAGTACTCTCATACTGCTTGTAGAAAAAATAATGAACATCGCTCCATATGCGGTTTTTA
The DNA here is from genome assembly GCA_964459055.1 of uncultured Ignavibacteriaceae bacterium. GTDB lineage: Bacteria > Bacteroidota > Ignavibacteria > Tepidaquicellales > Tepidaquicellaceae > Tepidaquicella. The sequence continues at coordinate 13,638 of CAYWMV010000031.1, forward strand.
CATTAATAGCAGCGACGGTTGCTGAATTCGGATATAACATTTTGCAAACTCTTTTATTGTACATGGTCACTGTTATACTCGGACTGTTATTTTTACTGATTGTAGAATATCCGATTTTGCTGAAAATTTTCACTAAGAAAATCAAGATCCTTGATTTCTACAGACCTTTAAAACAAGTAATGGCTGTAGGTTTCTCAACAAGTTCTTCAGCGGCAACTTTGCCCGTGACAATGGACGTGTGTGAAAATAAACTTGGTGTTTCGAATAAGATTACCAGTTTTGTCCTGCCGCTCGGTGCTACTATAAATATGGACGGTACTGCACTCTATCAGGCGGTCGCAGCAATGTTCATTGCTCAGGTATATGGATTTGATTTGAATTTAGTACAGCAATTAACAATCGTAATTACTGCTTTGCTTGCATCAATCGGAACAGCTCCGGTACCGGGGGTTGGGATTATAATGCTAATGATTGTCCTCAGGTCAGTAGGTGTTCCCGAAGAAGGGATTGCTCTTATAATCGGAGTTGACAGGCTTCTCGATATGTGCCGAACAGTTCCAAATGTGGTTTGTGATTCTATGGTCAGTGTTGTAATAGCAAGCAGTGAAGGCGAACTCAGGAAAATTAAAACCGGAAAGACTTAAATTTCCCGGTAAAATTATATATCAGCAATTCCGCTTTTTTTGGAAAAACCACTTAATTGTATCAACACTAAGATAATACTGATTCAATAATTTTTTAATTTCGTATAAAAGATTATTTCTTCTCTGCTACTTTTTCGCCAAGTGAACGCAGTATGTCCCAGGAATAAATGCCTGTGTCGTGACCGTCTTTCCAGGTAAGATTAACAGCGTAGTTACCGACAGGAACAATCTTGTTAATTTCATAAAATCCCGCCGGTTTAAACGGTGATTTAATCGGTATATATGTATTCAGTACTGTAGATTCCCCTTTGCAGGTTGCACAGGGACATTCATCCCTTAGTTTCTCATATGTGATTTCATCTTCCCTTCCGTCACTCCATCTGACTAAAAGTGTTTTTTCGAGTTTTTTAATTCTAACAGGATTATATTGGTATGTCATGTTGTAATTTTTCTTATTGTAATTAAATTAATTAATAAAATTAAACCTGAAAATAAAAATACATATTTTATATTAATTTCAAAAGTTATTAATGTGCATATCAATGGTCCCAGCATATTCCCCATCAGAGTAAAACCGGATGCAATTCCCATTACACCGCCCGTTTTATTTTCAGGGACACGACTGTTAATCAGAGCATATAAAGCAGGAACGATACCTCCTATACAAAAGCCCTGTATAATTCTTAACGGAAATAACTGGTATATACCTGAAATAAATGTATGAAGAATAACGGCAGTCGAAGCAAAAATTATAAGATACAAGATGCTTGTGTAATTTCCCTTTTTATCATTGTACCTTCCCCAAAAAGGAGAAGCAAGGGCTGAGGAAATACCCAGAATACCGAATGCAATGCCAGTAATCGTTGACAGGTACGGAGAATCTTTTTCGAATGTCTCAATAAACAAAGCAAATATCGGTTGAGTAACCGAAACAGAAATATGAACAAGTAATATTGCGAGCAGTGAAATTTTTATGGCAGAATCGGAAAATGAAAATTTTATATTATCAATTACAGAATTATTTCTGTTTCCATTGTTTTTTAATTCAGGTTCCCTTACATAGATTACTATCAATATTCCGCTGACCGAGCACAAAGCGGCAACAATAAAAAATACTTTATTATATGCAATGAAATCCGCCAGTATACCTCCCAGAACCGGTCCTATAATTACTCCGACAGAAGTTGCAGTCTGCAAAATTCCAATCGCATAACCTGACTTTTCTTTTGGAGTTCCGGCTGAAACGAGTGCTAAAGCGGAAGCAATGAAACCGCTGATTACGCCCTGAACCATACGGAATAAAAAGACCTGAAACGCACTAACCGAAATTCCTACAAGCACCTGCGAAACTGCCAGCCCGAAAATTGCCCGTATAACCATTGGTCTTTTACCGAATTTATCACTGAGCATTCCCCACAAAGGTGTTGCAATGAATGCCGTTATGAAAGGGGCTGCAAATACGAGACCGCTCCACATTTCAAGATTTGCTTTATCAGTAACGCCAAGGTCTCTCAGATAAAAAGGAAGAAAGGGTACAACCATACTCATTCCAATCATTGCTATTAACTGTCCAAGCCACATAAAATATAAATTCTTTTTCCAGGTATCCAATCCGTTTGATTTTTATGAAAATAGAATTATGTATTTTTATTAAAAATGAAATTATTTTAACATTGTAAAATGGTTTACCTTTTGAACAGGATTAAAACATACAAGATCTTATTTCTTAAGTGTTTCCCGGTGAATTGCATATAATATAAAATTAATTTAAATTTATTAAAAAATATTATATGAGAAAAATTGCGCTGATTTTACTTATTTTAATACCCTGTCTCTCTTCAGGGCAAGTCAATTTTAACTCAACTCCTTTCTGGACTTCAACTGATGTGGCGGATTATGCAACGGGAGGAGCATGGGCTGACATAAATAATGATGGTTTTCTCGACCTCGTTGTTTCAAACGGGAATGATATGGCAAGGCAGAGAGTAGCAATTTATATGAATAATAACGGAACATTACCGACTACTGCCACCTGGCAGTCGGCAGATATAGATTACCACGGACATCTGTCAGCAGGCGACATTAACAATGACGGTTATATTGACATTGCCGTATCTGTTTACATAGGTGCATCCGGATTTAATCAGAAAGGCAGGGTGAAAGTGTATATGAATAACAACGGGACTCTTTCCTCAAATCCTTCCTGGGTATCAGCGGATTCGCTTTATACTTTCAGTTGTGCATTGGGTGACGCTGACGGTGACGGTGACCTTGACCTTGCTGTTGCCTGCGGCGAAGCATATAATAACAGACCCGACAATTTAAGAATTTATTTTAATAACAACGGGACATTGTCACCGTTACCGGGATGGAAGAGCAATAATCTGACTTGCGGTATGGATGTTGCATTTGCTGATATAAACAGAGACGGAAGACTGGACCTTGTTTTTGCCTGCGAAAGATACCCGAATTATGTATATCTGAATAATGGCGATTCAATTTCGAAAAGTCCGTCCTGGACATCAGGAGACGGCAGTATTTATGCAAATTCACTTTTTGTGAATGATATCAACAACGACGGTTACCTGGACCTTGCAGTTTCCGATAACAATCAACTTGGAGGTTCGGGGAAATATAAAATTTATATGAATAATTCCGGAAACCTTGCAACGACACCTTCATGGACATCAAGGAATGCGGGTTATATGTCAGGGATTAACATTGTAAATTTAACAAATGATGAATTGCCCGAATTACTCTGCGGAGGGTGGTGGATGAAATGCTGGATTTATCAGAATAATAGCGGTTCATATCCGGCAGATTCACAATGGGCGTCAAACACAAGCAGTGTCGTTGAAGCAATATTCTGCGGAGACTTTGATAACGACGGAGTTTTTTTAAAAACTGACCAGTACACAAGCAACGGAATAAAAAAACTATATTACGTTAGCAAAAAACCGATTCATAAATTAATCGAAGTCAGATACGGAAGTACTATTATACCCGTAACCGGTTATTGTTTTGATTCCGAGACCGGCTGGATTTCATTAAAAAATCCTCCTGCAAACGGCGTAATAATTTCAGTAAAATACAATGTTTCAAACGACCTTGACATTGCAGTAACAAACTGGGACAACACAAAAGGAAACTACGTATTTAAAAATAATATCGCTACAAATCTCAAAAATACGAACATTGAAATTCCTGAAAAATACATTCTCGAGCAAAATTATCCGAATCCTTTTAATCCACAAACAAAGATTCGATACTACATTCCGGAAAACTCTTTTGTTCTGTTAAAGATATTTGACATCAGCGGGAAAGAAATTGCATTACTTGTAGAAAAGGAACAAAGTGCCGGTATATATGAAGTTATGTTTTCACCGGAAGAATACGGACTTGCTGATAAAAGCGGAGTATTTTTCTTTAAACTGACTGCAGGGAAATTTTCTGAAGCAAGAAAAATGATATATATCAAGTAAGAGGTAATCTATTTTTGTCCGGGTAAATAATTGGAATAACGGCGGGATAGCATTAAGAGATGAGACCTAAGGTTTGAAATCGCAATTCCTTTCCATTGCAGTTTTTAATTTTTTCAGATAGAAATCGAATGGTATATGAACTGCCCCCAGTATTTTAAATACTGATGTCATCATCTGTATATCAAACAATAAATACCTGTTTTTTAACAATACTTTATACAAATAATATACTGCAACTTTTGAAGCATTGGGGTGTTTATGAAACATAGATTCACCGAAAAATGCCCCTTTATATGCAACGCCGTAAAGTCCGCCTACAAGTTCACCGTCTTTATAAGTTTCGACACTGTGAACAAAACCAAGTTTATGCAGTTCTGAATACAGATTTATAATCTCAGCCGATATCCAGGTTATATTTCTGTCTGCACAATTTTCTATTACTGATTTAAAATCTTTATCATATCTGATTTCAAAAATATTTTTATTTATTACATGTAATAATGACCTGGGGACGTGCAGACCTTCAAGATTCTCTTCAATATTTATTATCGCTCGGGGATTCGTAAAATACCAGGATATACCTCCGTATGCATTATCTGCCATCGGAAATATTCCCTTTGAATAGGCATTCAAAATAACATTCGCAGTAATTTTTCTTCCTGCATTATAATCAACTTCAAAATACATTTTCAGTTATTTTGACAAATACATATTAATTAATTCTTCTGCTGCTGTTGTGGGCAATATATCCCCTGCTAATATCTTTTCTTTGTAATTTGTGATTTCTTTCTGCATAACTTTATTATTATAAAAATTGTCCTTAATATAATCATTAATTATGTTAAACATCCATTCCAGCATCTGTATATTTCGTCTTGCGTTAAATACTCCGTTATCCCATGTAGTTATTTTAAACTCTTCAATTATATTCCATAATTCCGGTATTCCTTCGCCAGTTAACGATGAACAGATATTTACTTTCGTCTTCCATCCCTGAGTTGCAGGGGCAATATATTTTGCAGCCATAGAAAATTCTGTCTTTGATAATAACGCTTTTTTCTTGTTATCACCGTCGGCTTTATTGATATAAATCGCATCGGCAAGTTCAATTACTCCTTTTTTAATTCCCTGCAGTTCGTCTCCTGCACCCGCTATCATCATAAGCAAAAAGAAATCTACCATTGAGCGTACCGTCGTCTCACTCTGTCCGACTCCTACAGTTTCGACAAGAATAATATCATAACCGGACGCTTCGCACACAAGCATAGTCTCCCTGGACTTCCGTGCTACTCCTCCCAATGTTCCGCCTGACGGAGAAGGTCTGATAAAACAGTTTTCCTGACGTGCAAGATTTTCCATTCGTGTTTTATCTCCGAGTATACTGCCCTTAGTTAATGTACTGCTCGGGTCAATTGCCAGGACGGCAACCTTATGACCTTTTTCAATAAGATACATACCAAGGGTTTCGATTAGCGTACTTTTTCCGGCACCCGGGAATCCGGTAATTCCGACACGCAAGGATTTTCCCGAATACGGAAGTAATTTTTTCAATACTTCCCTCTCCTTTTCGTAATGAGAATGAGAATTACTTTCAATCAGTGTGATTGCTCTGGCAAGAATAGTTCTGTCCCCTTTTAAAACGCCCCTGACATATTCTTCGGTCGTAATATGTTTTTTTGCCTTTTTTCCAGATTTA
>CAYWMV010000032.1:0-18372 GCA_964459055.1 uncultured Ignavibacteriaceae bacterium
GAACACAGTTATCAGCAGCGCACGATATGCATCATCTGGAAAAAGCACTCGATGCGTTTTTAAAGGTTGGCAGGAAATATGATATTCTGCATAAAACCAAGAACGAAATTATTGAAAAGTACGGTTCGTAATTTAGCCGTCTCAATCAGGTTTGCAATAAAATATTCATCCGGTAATTAATTAACTACCGGATGTTTTTTTTATGTCTGGAGCGGATTTATGAATCCTTTCGGAATTTCCAAAAAAAAAGCCGTCTGCTTTACAGACGGCTTTTTGTTTAATACTCACTTAAAAATTACCAGTGAACTTTCCAGGCAGGCATTTTTTCCCAGATGTTAATTATAAAATCGTGTACAATCCATCCCGGCATCGGGTCCCAGATACCACGAACGGTAATACTGCATTTGTCAAGAGTTTGAACATTTTGGCTTTTTGCTGCAGGCATATCCTGTGCAAATAACCCTGCTGTCATCGTGAGCATTATCAGAATAAAAATTACTTTTTTCATTTTTGTATCCTTTCGTTTAGTTGATTATGTTACGTATTAATTATTCCATTGTTTAAGAATTTTAACATTGAATACGCATAGCAGACGATTTTATCTTTGAAAGGCACGTTTTTATCTGTAAAGAGTCAAAACCTGCGGATTCAGGCATCGGTGCGGCAGAGATTTTCATATTCCGATATATTTTTTGTATAAAAACTTATACTAATATTAGTTATTTTAACAGGAAATTTATAAAACAATTATATTATTATGTTTTTACGGACAAAATACGACCTGCGGCAGGAATTAAATGTAATCAAGGAATCCGGATTATACAAAGATGAAAGGATAATACTGTCAGACCAGAAGGCAAATATTGACGTCAGTTATCCTGCAGGTTCACAGCCTAAAGAAGTACTTAACTTCTGTTCTAATAATTATCTTGGACTTGCAAATCATCCGGAGATTATTGACGCAGCCCGTAAAGCACTTGATACGCACGGGTTCGGACTTGCTTCGGTCAGGTTTATTTGCGGGACACAGGATATTCACAAACAACTCGAAGAAACAGTTTCAAAATTTTATCAGACTGATGATACTATTTTATATTCATCCTGCTATGATGCAAACGGCGGATTATTTGAAAGTATTCTCGGTAAAGATGATGTTATTATCACAGATGCTTTAAATCATGCGAGTATAATTGACGGTATAAGGTTATGCAGGGCGAGAAGGTTGATTTACGAGCATTCGGATATGAGGTCGCTTGAGCAAAAATTACAACTTGCAAGAGAAGGCTCGGACATCTGGGAACACACAGGACTTGCACACGAACCCATACCCGCAAAAAATATCATAATTGCAACAGACGGAGTTTTTTCTATGGACGGTGATATTGCGAATTTAAAGCCAATTTTGAAACTTGCGAATACATATGATGCAATAGTTATGGTTGATGACTCGCACGCCACTGGGTTCCTCGGAAAAACGGGCAGGGGTGCTATCGAATACTGCGGTGTGCTCGGCGAAGTTGACGTAATTACTTCAACTCTCGGTAAGGCTATGGGAGGTGCATCAGGCGGATTCACCACGGGTCGGAGAGAAATTATAGAACTTCTGCGTCAGCGGTCACGCCCATATCTCTTTTCAAACACACTTGCACCGGCAATCACATCTGCGGCAATTGCAGCATTTAATCTGCTGGATAAAAGCAATGATTTGAGAGAGAAATTAATGAACAATACATTATATTTCCGGAAATCAATGAAAGAACTCGGATTTGATATAATTGAAAGTGTTCATCCGATTGTTCCTGTTTTATTCAGAAAATTTGACAACGATGCTCATCTTGCGCAAATGATATCAAAAGAATTATATGAAGAAGGCATTTATGCCGTAGGATTTTCGTATCCTGTAGTACCAAAAGGTCAGGCGAGAATCAGAATACAGATTTCGGCTGCACACGAAAAGGAACACCTTGACAGGTGCATTTCTGCTTTTGAAAAGACAGGGAAAAAATATAATGTTATTTAATTGTTAATATACCGTTACATATTAAAGGCGCATATAGGACCTTTCCTTTTTGCTTTATTCACTCTGATTTTTCTGTTTGTTTTTCAGTTTTTAATCAGAACAATCGAACAACTTGTGGGAAAGGGACTAAGTATTTGGGTAATTACGCAGTTAATTGCATTAAATCTTGCCTGGATGCTGACGCTTGCTGTTCCTATGGCGGTGCTGGTTTCAACCCTGATGGCATTCGGTTCTCTCGCCGCCAATAACGAAATCACTGTTATGAAAGCCAGCGGAATCGGGCTGAACAAACTGATAATACCGGTTCTGCTTGCATCGGGCGTTCTTACTTATCTTCTGGTAGTATTTAATAATGACATCCTGCCTGAAGCAAATCATCAGGCAAGACTTCTGCTTGGAGATATATCGCGAACGAAACCGACATTTATACTTGAATCGGAAAAATTTTCGGAAGATATCAGCGGTGTCAAGATATTGGTGAAAAAAACTTTCGAGAATAGCAATAATCTCGAAGGAATATATATTTATGATTATTCAAATCCGAATACAAGAAATATCGTTACTGCACTGAAAGGTGATATAGGTTTCACTTCCGATTTTAAGAACATAGTAATGAATCTCGAGAACGGTGAAATTCATCAGATGAATAATCAGAATCCGGCGGAGAAATACAGGCGTATTGAATTTACAAAACACAGACTGATATTTGACGCAGAGGGATTCGGATTTCAAAGAACGGGTGATAATGCTTTAATAAGAGGCGACAGGGAATTATCATCAAAGGCAATGAGAGATATTATAGACAGTATTAAATCACAGGTCAGGGTTAACACATCGAATCTGATTGCCGAACAGCAGAAGAATGTAAAAATTCTGAGTTCATTTTACTATAAAGACACACTTATTCCTATGCAGAGCGGGGTTTTAACCGATTCAGCGATTATGATTTACAGAAAAATGCTGGGCGTCCCCGGAAATGTTTCGGGTTCAGTGAAATACAATAGTATGATGGACGACCAGATTGATGTTTATCTTGTTGAAATATATAAAAAATATTCAATTCCTTTTGCTTGTCTGATATTTGCCCTGATAGGTGCACCGCTTGGTTACCGCGTAAAGAGAGGCGGATTTGGCATTGCGGCAGGATTGTCTCTGGCATTTTTCCTGTTATACTGGGCTGCATTGATTGGCGGTGAAAAACTGGCTGACAGAGGAATCATAACTCCTTTTCTGGGTATGTGGCTCGTGAATATTATTTTAGGGTTATTCGGATTGTATTTATTGTTAAAGTCGTCTTGATTATATTATTCAAACATTAACTGATTTTTAAATAAAGATTTTTTACAATTTGGTCAAGCCCCGAACAATACAAGGTTGCCCAACCCCGCCAGGTTCGGAAGAAAGCAACGGTAAGTAATTCTTGTATGTGATTCGGGTGTCTTGACTTTTTTTATAGAATTAAAAATACTTTAATGGAAAAACTTAAGGTAGCGGTTATCGGTCTCGGGGGTATTGCGCAGGTAATGCATTTACCGAATTTACTCAAAATTAAGGAAACTGAAATAACGGCAATTTGCGATATTGACTATGGTAAATCTAAGTTTATCGGAAAGAAATATAATATTAAGAAAATATACAAAGATGTTGACCTTCTGCTGAAGGAAAACGAAGACCTGAATGCAGCCGTAATTTCAGTTCCGACTGATATGCATCTGACCATTGCACTAAAATGTTTTGACGCCGGTTTAAATGTTTTCGTTGAAAAACCAATCGCAAGGAATTACAAAGAAGCTCAAAAAATGGTGGATGCCGCTGCCCAAAAAAAATGTCTGCTGATGACAGGTATGAACAACAGATTCAGGGGGGATACAATGCTTCAGCGTAGTTTTGTAAAAGCGGGAGAAATCGGTGAGTTATTTTATGTTAAGACAGGATGGCTTAAAACGCAGAGTTCAACTACAAAGTGGTTTCTGGAAAGAGAAAAAGCCGGCGGTGGTGTTTTTCTGGATAACGGAATTGCAATGTTAGACCTCGGGATGTGGATGTTTGATTTTCCCGAAGTATCGAGTGTCACGGCGGTAAATTATTTCCACAATACAAAATCTGTCGAGGATTCTAATTTTTCTTTTATAAAATTTCAAAACGGAACATTATTAACAATAGAGGTCAGCTGGAGTTTCCTCAGGAGCGGAGAATTTTATTACTGCAATGTATTCGGAAAAGGCGGCAGTACATCCATTAATCCGTTCAGAATTTACAAAAAGGTCAGCAGCGAACTTTTTGAAATAACTCCAAAGACAAATAAACCACAGACAAATCTGATTAAAAACAGTTTTGAATTTCAGATGAAGCATTTTGTCGGAGCATCGAGGAAATTGCATAAACTTGTATCTTCCGGTGAGGAATCGCTGAAAATAATGAAAATAGTGGATGCCGTGTATAAATCAGCCAAAACCGGAAAAGAAATAAGATTCGACTGAAAGTAAATCATATTTTATTATTTATTTCAAAGGCTGCTGTTAACAATTTCTTAATATAAAATTGTGAATTCCTTAACTTAACAGAACTATGTTTATGAAAAAAAAGAAAATGAAAAACAAAATTCTTGTAGTTGACGACGAAAAAGATATTGTTGATATTATTAAGTATAATCTTGAACTCGAGGGGGAATTTGAAGTTCTTACGGCATTTGACGGAAAAGAAGCAATGAAACTTGCAGAAACAGAAAAGCCCGATTTAATTCTTCTCGATATAATGATGCCTGAAATCAACGGATTTGATGTTTGCAAGCAGTTAAAAACCTATGCGCCAACTTCAAAAATACCTGTTATATTCTTAACCGCAAAAGAAAATGAAATTGACGAAATAATCGGACTTGAAATCGGTGCCGACGATTACATTCAGAAACCGATATCGCCGAGGAAAATTATAGCAAGAATCAAATCCGTTATAAGAAGAGTGAACGCGGAATCAGAAAAATTCGTGGCAACAAACGAATACATAAAATTCAAAAATCTCGAAATAGACACGGTTTCACACACGGTCAGAATTAACGATGAAGAAGTATTTTTTCCGAAGAAGGAATTCCAGTTGCTGCATTTTCTGCTTTCAAACAGGGGGAAAGTGCTGTCGAGGGATATACTGCTTAATGAAATCTGGGGGGAGAATATATATGTTGTTGACAGAACCATTGATGTTCACATAGCAAAAGTAAGGGAAAAACTCGGAGAATATGCAGGATATATTGATACAATAAAAGGACTCGGATACAGATTTAACAACGATTAAAAAATTCAGTTTGACTACTTATAAGACATTAAACTTCATACTGGTTTTATTGTTCATAATAACAGTAATCATTTTACTAATCGCAAATACTCCGCACGTAACTATTATCGGATTTTGTCTGCTGTACGCAATTGCCTTCACTGTAATATCCGTTATTCTCAAAAAAAATTACGTAAATTCCACGAACAAAATAAATGACATACTGAAAAAAATTGCGGAGAAATACGATATGGAAGAAAAGAACAATTTTGACAGCAGGATTGCGGAATTAAATAAATTAAAGAAAGAAATTACCGTACTGAAAGAAAAACAGCACGACAAGGAATTAAAATTAATATATGCAAATCTTGAGAAAACAACGGACAGACTTACCGAAGAACTGACAAATACAAAAAAGTTTAAAATTAACAGGAATGAATTTCTGGGAAATGTTGCACACGAACTTCGCACGCCGATTTGTGCAATCCAGTTATCAATTGAAACATTAATTGACGGAGCCGTAAAAGACGATAATGTGAATATTGATTTTCTGAACAGGGCATTAAGTCATACAAACCGTTTAAGTGAACTTTCAAATGACCTGATAAACATTTCGAAACTTGAAACCGGAATGAAACTCAGCAAGAGGTATGTCAGAATAAATGACCTGATAAACGAGGTAGTGCATTCACTTCACTTCATATCATCGAGTAAAAAGGTTGAAATAAAAACGGTTTTTGAAGTGAAAGATTCAACGCAGGTATTGTGTGATTCGGATTCCATAAAGCAGGTAATACAGAATTTAATTGACAATGCAATTAAATACACTCCTGAAGGGGGAGAGGTTGTGATATCGACGCTACCCGGGGAAAAAGAGGTAATAATTTCGGTAAAAGACACCGGACTTGGAATCCCGGAGGAGGACATCCCGAGAATTTTTGAAAGGTTTTACAGAGTGGAAAAGACACGTTCTAGGGATATGGGCGGAAGCGGACTGGGGTTATCCATCGTTAAGCACATTATAGAACTTCACAACAGCAAAATATCGGTTCAAAGCAAGCCCGGCGAAGGCACGGAATTCAGATTCGGATTACCCGTCTGATAAATTATTAACCCGGATTGACTGTTACGCAAAAAGGAAACCGTTGTAAACGTTAAAGACAGGTTCCCGCATTCGCGGGAATGGCAATTTATTCCCACGACTAAAGAAACTGTGTAAAAATCCTCTTATTATCGTTCCTGCTAAAGTTTTTAAATTTCTGCTTGTCGGGTCAGTAATCCGGAAAAAACCAACAAAAAGCGATGGTTTCCTGCATACGTGGGGATGACAAGCGGTTTGATTTGTAGTTTTTAAACAATCTCTGAATTTGCCGGAACCGGGAATTTATAAAATAAATATGTTTTATATGTAAGAGCAAACAACTTTATTTATTAAGTTGTCTTCAACCATACATGATGCCAAAATAAGTTTAATAAATTTTCATATATCCTCTTATATAAAAATATACAGATTTGGGAGAATGAACAGCAACACTTTTTTTCTGTGAATACAATTCATCATATTTATAATTCGCATCTGTAATTTTATCTCTGAAAGGATATAATGACGGAAATATAATATCACCGGTTGATGGCTGGATTGTGAAATTAATTAAATAATCAAATGCTCCGTCAGGCGGGGGAATTCTCGAATCGCCTGAATATCTGTCAAGTTCAGTCATCTGAATAAGCGGAATACCTGAACCCGGATAATTTCTTACGTAGTTATCATTTTCCCTGTAAAATACATCAATATACAGAGAATCTCTTGTAACGACAGGAGAGGGAAGTCTATATACGTTTTTCATTTTCAGTTCCCAGGCAAGAGGGGAAACATCGGGAGTCTGATTAGCAATTTTAAACATTTTAAGCAACAGAGTATCCTGAATATTCGGTAAATCCCGGGAGCCGGCACCGAATTGTTTGTTATTTCTCGTTTTATATACAATTCCTGCAGCGAAATTATCAGGAAGTGCAATTCTGAATGAAATTAATCCCGAAAATTTATTTATCAGATATTCATTTGAATTTAATTTCCTGAAAAATCCAAAAAATTGTGACGGTTGTCCGATACCCGGTCTGAATAAAGTATCCGCATAACCGTTAGCAGGTTTTTGCGGAAGCATCAATATTGCCGAAGCAACCCGGGAGGAATCTGTCATAAAATGCTGAACCCAGACTTCCACCAAAGTATCAACCAAAGAATTGTCCAGTGTAGAAAGTAATAGGACACCTGTAGTGTTATTTGAATAATCAAGGAAACTTGATTTATATACAGTATCCGGAATAAAGTGAGAATCCGAATATTCATAAGCAGCAATTGAGAAATTGAACTGCTGTGCAGTGTTTATGAAGGGTGATTCGCCGCACCCCGCAATTAAAAACATGAAAAAAACGGGCAGAAAATATATCAACCTCATAATTAATTTTTGTTAAATATAATAGTTTTAAAAATTTTATAATATGAAGAATTTCATTTACAGATTTTCAATTAAGGAGCAAATTTTCAATAAGCCCGTTTCATCAAATTTTCTGCCGATTATCTGCACTCCGAAGGGCAAGCCCTTATTATCAAAACCTGCGGGTACTGATATCGCAGGGATACCTGCGAGATTAACTGAAGCAGTATATATATCGTTCAGATACATAGACAGGGGGTCATTTATTTTTTCTCCGATTTTAAATGCGGTATGAGGTGTCGCCGGAGTTATGATATAATCTACCTCGCCGAATGCATTTTCGAAATCATTCTTAATTAGTCTTCTTACTTTTTGGGCTTTCTTATAATATTCATCATAATAACCTGCTGAAAGAACATAAGTACCGAGCATAATTCTTCTTTTAACCTCATCACCGAATCCTTCCGAGCGCGCATTTACATACATTTCATTTAGTGTACTGCAATTATCCGTTCTGAATCCGTACCTGACTCCGTCGTAACGGGCAAGATTACTTGACGCTTCAGCCGATGATAAAATATAGTACGCCTGAATAACAAATTCGGAATGAGGCAGGGATATTTCCTTAACATCGAATCCTGATTGTTTCAGAGAATCAATTTTACCTTTTATTCCGTTCAAAATATCACTGCTGATGCCGCCGCCAAAATATTCTTTCGGGAATCCGAACTTAATTTGTCCGGGTTTAAATTTATTTTTCAGTAAAAAGGAATAATTTTCAACGGGAAAAGAAGCCGATGTAGAATCCTTTTCATCATATCCCGCAATAACTTCAAGAACTTTTGCAATATCAAATGCCGATTTCCCGATAATTCCGATACTGTCAAACGAAGATGCAAATGCAACAAGACCGAATCTTGAAATTCTTCCATAAGTTACTTTTAATCCCGTGACTCCGCAGAATGAAGCAGGTTGTCTGACCGAGCCGCCTGTTTCAGAGCCGAGTGATACATTACACATACCCGCTGCTACCGATACGGCGCTTGCACCTGAAGAGCCGCCCGGTACTCTTGATTTATCATAAGGATTTTTTACCGGACCGAAAAAAGAATTTTCATTTGAGGATCCCATTGCGAATTCGTCGCAGTTTACTTTTCCTATTATGATTGCATCTTCTTTCTTCAGACGCTCCACGGCAGTTGCATCATAACAGGAAATAAATTCACTTAAAATTTTCGAGCCGCAGGTTAGCGGTTTGTCTTTTACTGCTATAATATCTTTTACCGATAATACACATCCGGTGAGTTTACCGGCTTTTCCTGCCTGCAATTTAGAATCAATTTCTTTTGCCTGTTCTATTGCCTCCTTATCAAAAAGTGTAATAAAAACATTCAGGTCTTTGTTTTCTTCGGTTGTTTTTAGAAAATTTCCGACTATGGATTCGAGTGTGAATTTGCCTTTTGATAAGCCGGTTTGTATTTCAGGCAGGTTCATGTTTTAGTTCTTCCCCAAAGTTCTTCATTTAATTCCCGAATAAATTTAACGGGACAGATATAAAGTTTCACTTTATTACATCACAACTGTTAATAGATAAAAAAGTGTACTACTTTTTTGCGTTATCATCTGCCTGCTTCGTATAGTCCTTGACATCATTTTTCGGTTCATCCGTAGAAGCAGATTTCTTAAATTCTTTGATACCTTTTCCGATTCCGCCCATCAATTCAGGTATCTTTTTAGCGCCAAAAAGAATTACAATAATCAGAACGATAATTATTATTTCGGTCGGACCCAATCCAAACATTTTTTTTCTCCTTTAATTTAAATTACACTTTCGACTATTCCCTGCAGTAGTCTTAATCCGTCATCGTTACCCAGTTTTATATCAGATGCTCTCTCCGGATGCGGCATCATTCCCAGTACATTTCGTTTTCTGTTCTGAATCCCGGCAATATCCTTAATTGAGCCGTTGGGATTGTCATTATATCTGAATAAAATCTGGTTATTCGAAATCAGTTCCGTCAGTGTATCATCGTCGCAGTAATAATTTCCTTCACCGTGTGCAACAGGAATGTTAATATTCTCTTTGATATCGTATTTATAAGTAAATATACTTTTATTGTTTTCTACTTTCAATGAAACATTTTTGCAGACAAATTTCAGGTCTTTGTTTCTCGTAAGGGCGCCCGGAAGAAGTCCTGTTTCGCAAAGAATCTGAAATCCGTTGCAGATACCCAGCACGATTCCTCCGTTTTCGGCGAATCTGACAACATCCTGCATTATATTGGAAAATCTGGCTATAGCACCGCTTCTTAGATAATCGCCGTAAGAAAATCCTCCCGGCAGTATAATAATATTTCTGTCTCCTGTACTGCCTTCTTTATGCCACAGGAATTTCGTGTCAGCACCGAGAATATCCTTGAATGCAAAATATGCATCGTGGTCGCAATTGGAACCGGGAAACACTATAATGCCAACCTTAGGGACAGACATTTACTTATCCCCCGTTTTTTCAAGAGTAAACGAGAAATCTTCCATTACAGGATTAGATAGCAGTTTTTTCCCCGCTTCTTCAATAATGTCAGTTGCTTTTTTTTCGTCATCCGTGTCAACATCAAGTTCAATATATTTCCCTATTCTTGTATTCAGACACTGAGTATATCCGAGCGAATGCAGGGAATGCTCAACGGCTTTTCCCTGCGGATCGAGAATAGTTTTGCGGAGTGTAACGATAATTTTTGCTTTGTACAAATTTTCTGTATTTTATAATTTATTTTTCATTACCTTTTTTTACGGAATCAACCTTACTCCTTATCCCGTCTTTATTTTTTCTTTTCTCTTCCATCACACCAGTTTTCTCTTTGAGAATATCCTTCTTATCATTAAAATCTATACCTTTTTCTGATTTTATTGCATTAATATTTTTCTTTTCGGTTTCCTTTATTTCTACTTTCCCCTCATCTTTCTTAATTTCGGGCTCCATTGCTTCTATCTTCTTTTCGTTAATAATTGATTCGGGCATCCTCTTTTCTTCTCGCGTTGAAGGAAGCGGAGGCAAAGCTTTGGTATCTTCAATTCGGTCAACCGGGGTTTTATCTGCCGGCTCTTTCATTAGGGGAAGTTCGTCGGATTTTGGCTCGGGCATTGTCTGAGTTTTTTCTTCTGCGGTTTTTTCCGTGCTTATATCCACGGCAAGATCTTTCTTACTGATATCAGTCTGAGATTTTATCTCCGGTACAGATTGTTCAACCGGTGCAGGAGCCGTCTGTCCATCGGTTTTCTGCTCTGCTATTTTCTGTTCCGGTAAATCAGGTGAACCTTTATATATCATCCAGAATGAAAACACGATTACAAGCAAAATGCCGAAACCTGCAGCCGGAATCAGCCACGCAGGTATAGGTTTTTTAAACAGCCAAAAACCTTTACTTTCAGCAGCCGGCTTATGTTCTTTTACTGTTTCCGTCGGAATTTCTCCGGAATCGAGTAAATTTATTTTGTGCTGCAGTTTTACCATAAAGTCGTCACTTGCATTCATTCTTGGCAGTGCTCTTAACTTTTTCCTGATTTCCTTATATTTATCTTCATTATCCAATTTTACATCTAAAGTTTTATTTTGTTACTTAAAATTATTTTTAATTTTTCCCGGCCTCTGTTAATTCTCGATTTAACTGTTCCAAGCGGTAATCCGGTTATTTTTGCTATTTCGTCGTATTCGAGGTCTTCTATGTCTCTTAATACTATTACTTCCCTGAAAGCATCGTCGAGGGAATCAATTGCTTTTTGAATAAGTTCCATCTCGATAGATGAATTTACCGTATCTTCCGGGCTGACATCATCACTTTTTAAATCATAATCTTTGTCATTTTCGGGGTCAAAGTCGCTAATGGAGATTGAACTATACCTGTTTTTCTTTTTAAGGTTTGTTTTTACCGTGTTTAATGCAATAGTGTAAAACCATGTTGAAAACCTTGCTATTTCCCTGTATAAGTGCTTTGATTTGTATAATTTTAAAAAAGTATCCTGTGCATAATCTTCTGCGTCATCTCTGTTACCCGTATATCTGAAAATAAAGTTCACAAGTTTGTTTTTATACCTTTCAACAATTTCGTTAAATGCCTGATAATCATCCCTCTGAAATCTGTGAATCAGTTCCTCGTCTGTTAATTTTTTATACTCTGTTGTCTCCGGCAATTTCTCTTCTTTTTTTTAACTTTAATTAAATTAAATAGTTCCTTTAAAATTAAAGGTTAGTTAAATAATGTATTAGTGATGTAAATACAGTGTATCTGTCGTATTTTGAATACTTTACCATAAGGTCTGTCCTGCAAATATAGTCAAATCCTTTTTTAATTTTAAGTTCATTTATATTTCTGACGTAGTCCAGATAAAGTTTCAGCATTTCATCATAATCCTTAAATAATTTAAGTTCATACATCATATTGCCTCTTCTGTCAAATGACGGGTCAATTAACTTGCTTAGATTAAGGAAAACATTATTCAGATATCCGAGCAGGCGGAGTTCTATATCGGATTTAAGATACAGGTTCTTGTACACGGCAATTGCTTTTGAGATATTTCTTGACAGAATTGCCTTTACGAAATCCATTTCGTCATAATCCTTTGTAAAACCTATACATTTGTTTATTGAATCAATGGTAATTATTCCTTTATCGGCATTAAAACTTATCAGTTTGTTTAGTTCCTCGTAAGCAGAGTCGTAGGAAAGTTCTATATAACTTAGAAGATATTCGAGGGCATTCGGTTCGATTTTAAATTCCCGGAGTTTTTCTTTCATCCATTCCGTAAGTTCCTTTTCCGAAGGTTTTGTAACCATAAAAATCCGTATTTCAGGGACATCGAGTTCATCGAAAATTGCGGGACTGATTGATTCATCCAGAACAGCGATAATCAGCAGTGTATCAGGATTCGGTGATTTCAGATAAGTAATCAGGGATTTTTTATCTTCCTTTTTGATACCTCTGCCACCCTGTTTTTTTACATATTTAATGAGGTTTATTTTTTTTTCGGTGAAAAAGCCGAGATTTCCGGATTCGGAAAGTATTACGTTCAGGTCTGCTTCATCCGAATAGAATTTTTTCAGATGTTTTCCGGGATTATAATCTTTTCCGATGAATTTTTTCCCGAGAATATCAGTGATTTCATCGAGTAATATCTGACTGCTCAGGAAAAAAAGCATATTATGCAGATTTTTCTGATTTCTTAATGTATCAATCAGTTTCGAATATGAAATTTTATAACCTGTTTCAATTTTTTTCTTTGCCAATTTAATATAATTAGATTTAAAAGTCCCATCCGAAAAACACCTGATGGAAAAGACCTTTCTGAAATTTAGTAAATCTTTGTTCAATACGTTTTCCGAAATCATAACGAAGCACTACAATTCCGAGCAGATTAATTCTGATTCCGGCGCCGATACTGCCTTTCACTTCTTTTGACTGTTCATAAGTATCCCAGCAGTTTCCCGCATCAAAAAACAGGGCACCTCGTATTCCGTAGAAATCGAGATTGAAATTTTCAGGGAATCCTATCCTGAGTCTGTCAAGAACCGGGAATCTGAGTTCCGCGTTTGCCAGAGCAAATTTTGTTCCCCTGATGGAAATAAAGGGCCAGCCTCTCAGAGACCAGGAACCGCCGGTAAAAAATCTGCGGGCATTTTTCCCTTCATTTATCATAAACTGTCCGCGGAAAGCAAGAGATGTAGGACCCGCAATTCTGAAATAATTTCTGAAGTCCAGCATCAGAGTTACAAAATTTTCAGTTGAATTTGAAATATCAGTAGTATAACCGAGAGATACATTATATCTCATTCCGTCAATAGGACCTGTGTAATACCATAATGTATTATCATAAACATAACTTATTGTATTATTCAGTAATATACCCCGTCTTATATCAAAGAAATCAATATCTTTATAGGACTGGGATAAACTTGTAGTTGTTTCAATTCTTCTGAAAAAAGACAGGGGATAAGAAAGTGAAAGATAACCTCCGTAAAGTCTTTCATAATATGCGAAGTCCGAACTGGCTAAATCGTATCTTCTTCCGTATAAATGATATACACCAAATGCATAATTCAGTCTTTTTTCAAGCGACACCTTGGAAACCGCTATATTGAAACTTTTCCAGAAGTCTGCATCCGCATTAGAACTGTTAAATATCAGGACGTTATATTTTTCGTCACCGAGCATATCGCTGAGAGATAGAACACCTCCTGCCGAAGTACCGAATATCGGGTCTGAAGTAACTCCCGAAATTGCGAAATCGAAGGAATATTCTTTTTTATATTTCAGGTTTCCCGTACGGGATGATTCGAACTTAAATTTCTTAAATTCATACCCGTTCCCGGTAATCTCCGGATTGAATATTTTTTTTTCTTTTTCTTCTCCTGTTCTGTAACTTACACTGTCGAGAAGTCTTATAGTAATCATTGCTTTTTCATAGCAGGAGAAAACGATACTGTCATCACCGTACCAACGTGGGTCAAAGGCACCTGTTGTAAAATTAGTTATTCTTGATGTTTTAACCGAATCTTCAAACAATGTAAGAATCCAGATATTCTGAGGTCCGTCTTTGTCGGATGTATAGACAATTTTTTTACCGTCATTTGAAAATCGAGGTGAATAGTCGGTATGTTTTCCTCTTGTTAACTGTTTTATTTCAGAGGAATTTATATCAAGTACATGAAGATTATATGCATTTACAAGTTCAGAATTGCTTCTGTCGGACGAAAAAACAATTTTGGCTCCGTCAGGAGAAAATTCGGCATCACGGTCGTCATAATAATCGTTCGTTAATCTTTTTATTTTTTCTCCTTTGGGTTCAAAAAGGTACAGGTCGCATTTTCCCGAAAAATCACTTGCCGAGAAAACTATTTTTTTTCCGTCACTGCTGAATGAAGGCGAACCGATATTAACGATGTTTGTAAATGCATAATCGGCATTTTTTTTACCTGTTTTTGTATTAAAAAGATTCAGTACATCCGAGCCGCCTTTTTGAGTAACAAATGCAAGAACACCGTTATTTGATATATCCAGTCCTGTCCTGAAAAAATGAAATCCTTCATAATCTTCCGAACTTTCTCCTTCGACCACCAACTCGATCTCAGGATCAACCGAATTCGGATTAAGTCTGTATATACTTGTATATCCCGTTTTATTTCCGATATAATATATTTCACTTTCTTTCCCGTTATTATAGACGGCAGGTTTATGTGAGAAACCTTCGCCGTGAATACTTATTGAAGATTGCGAAGGGTCATTCTGTAATTTAATTTGCGGAAAGTATTTCTTTTTCAGATAATAAAGGAAATCATTATCGAATTCTTTATAATCCTTTCCGATGGTAATTTTCATAACATCCGAAAAACTGTCGGACATCCAGAAGTTATCCATAAGTCTTGTTATCGATTCCTCTCCGTAAACCTCCGCGATATATTCGCACGCTTTCTGACCGAGTTTGTACATAAGATAAGAGCCGTAAATACTTTCGTAATCGTTAATACCCGGCAGATAAGAATTTAAAACAGCATCTTTAAGAACCATTTCGGACTGAGTATCCCAGTCATTAGACCAGTATTCTGCAAGTCCTTCAATGAACCAGAGCGGTGGCAGTCTTTCCGCTATATATCCGTGTGACCTTAAAGATGACACGACTTTACTGACAGTGAAAACGTGAACGAGTTCGTGTTTGGAAACGTGATTAAACTGCGATAAGGATCCGTCAAACGGTAAAACAACCCTGTTCTTTATAAATTCAAAAAATCCTCCTACACCCTCGGGTATCAGATAGGGAGTAGTATTCGTTTGCTTGAAATGCAGCGGCGATGCATAAATTACAATCGGATTTGTATCGCCTATTGTATGATTAAACTTTCTTTGCAAATCACTGTAAGATTCTTCCAGCAGGTACGCCCCCTGTTCAGCAAGTTCTTTTGCTTCTTTATAATAGTGAATTTTAAAATGCGGTGTTGAGAGCACATACCAGTCGAAATCCTGGTACATAACCTTATTTCTTCCGAAGTCAACGAACTGGGAATGTGCTGCGGACGATATGAGAAAAAAGAATAAATATGTAGTCAGTATTTTTTTAATCACATTGAAATATTGCTGAGATAAATTATTAATTCAATACAATTGAAAATCCGAAAAATATCTTATTGCCGGTAAAAATCACGAACGGCATTTATGAGTAAAAAATGACATTTTTTAAAAAAATATTGCAGTGCAGAAATAACGGCAGTTATTTAAACATTGTTATCACATATTGAGAAGCGGTATTCTTTTTATTCCTGTATTCCTTCAAATGTGCATCGTAATTTTTTGTTTTCATTAATTCCTGAATATCCGTTCCGAAATTTGTAAATACCGGTGCTCCTTCTTCCCTTAAAGGGTCGGAGTGATATGAAGGCGGCTCATAATATATAACATTCCCGTCCTGAAATTCCGCCAGTTTTACCGTAGCGGGATTTCTTTTATCGATTGGTACCGTAATAATTGCTGCACCGTTTGGTTTCAGTACTCTTTTAATTTCCGAAAAGGCAGTCCACGGGTCAGGTACATGCTCAAATACGTCAAGTGAAATCACGCAGTCGAAATATTCATCGTCAAAAGTCAGTTTTTGTAAATCCTGGGATATAATATTTCCTTTGAAACCGCCTCTTGCAATATCATCATAATATTCGGATTTGATTACGGAAGGAATATCAAATCCGGAGAAAATCCCGTCAGTTGAAGAAGTCTCAAGTGCTGTCCAGTTTACTGAATTACTTTTAATTTTTTTTACGAGTTCGTTAACGGATTTGATTTTACCCTTCCAGAAATATTCAATAAGAGATTGCGCAGCAACTCTGACACGGAATTTCGCCATGCAGTGCCCGCAGTGAAGCGAGTTAACAAGGTTGATGTTGCGTGTGAATTCTTCATCCCATTTACAGGATTGAACAACTTTGCTTTCAGAATTAAACAATCTGTTATACCAGAATTTTGAAAAATTTCCGCATATACTGCATATCCCGAATTCATCATCAGGAAGATATGATTTGTCAATGACCGAGTAAAATTGCTTTACTCTGAAAATTGTTGATTTCAAAGGAATCCTGACGGTATCCGGTATTATAATTTTCATAGGCAAATATATGAAGTGTATATCTTATATTAAAGTATTAATTATCAGGTATTGATTTATGCAATTTAAATTTGAATAACTATAAGACAACAAATGTGTCAAGCCGGAGTCGGCAGGTATTGAATTCTGCGGTGCTTATTATCAACACCAAAGTCACTAAAACTTTCACTTAGTTTACGAAATTTTCGTACTTGGAATAAATATTAAATTCTCTCCAAATCCAGTTATAAAAGAAATAAAGAACAGGTAATAATAAAAAAAGACTGTCTTTTTAGGACAGTCTTTTTTAAAAATAATTAATTATATCAATAACCTAATGAAAGATTAACTCTGAAAGTTCTTAGCAATCCGGGGATGACACCATATCTGTCCGATGAAGCATAATATTCGGTATCGAAAATATTAAGAATCTGGAACGAAAGAGTTCCCTGCAGATATTTCTCAAATTTGAAATTATAACCGGCAGAGAAATCGAATATTGCCCTTGTCGGCAGTTCATCCGAGTATTCGGTTTTATAAAGTTCTTTGTTGCTGGCAGAATAACCGTAAAATTCCGAATTAATTGGCTGATAAGTTCCGCCGTCAAAAATTACATCTTTACCAAAGAAACTTACATCAAATGAACCGAAGAAACCTTTATAATCATAAACCAGACTTCCGCTTGTCATAAACTGCGGTCCGCTGGATACGGGTTTTCCATCGAGTTCATCGAAATAAAGGCTGTATGATTTTCCGTTTGCATCGAGTGCGGAAGTGTTGAACACTCTTCGATTTCCGTTGACATCTTTCTTCACACTTTCAAGAACTTCTTTCCAGACATTGTCCATAAATGTGAGGGCGCCTCTCAAGCCGAATCCTTTGACCGGCAGCCATTTATCAAGACTTATTCCTAGTTCAAATTCAAGTCCTTTGTGCTCTGATGTTCCGATAAGTTCAGATCTGTAACCGTCTCTGTCATAACCGGGTGTGCCTGCCAGACTGACGTCTCTGATTCTTGCAGATTTATTATCCCAGAGCATATAATAACCGTTAAGTTTCGCCTGAATAAAGTCTGAAGACCAACCCACACCGAGTTCGAACTGATTTGACTTTTCATCTTCAACATCAGGATTTACATTTCCGTAATCGTAATAAACACCGAGGTCGACCATTCTTTCAACGTGTGCGAAGTTTGCAAATATATTTATATTCCTTGTCGCATTCCAGTTAACACCAACTTTCGGCTGTAAGAATCCTCTTGACCTGTCTCCTCTAAAGAGATTAAATTCATACCAGCGGCTTCCATCAGTCATATAAAACCTATCGCCTTTTGGACCTTCGTTATCAGGACTTAACAAGCCAAGATTTACTGCCTGTACCGAATCAAGCTGAGATCCAATTGCACTTTCACTTGGCATATTTTCAGTCAGTTTGTACTGATACCATACGTATTGAAGCGAACCCATAAGATTCAAGCCAATTTCATTGAATTTATAATTACCCTGTGCAAACAAAGTAAACTGAGGT
>CAYWMV010000033.1:0-17984 GCA_964459055.1 uncultured Ignavibacteriaceae bacterium
ATCAACCCCGATATTATCCGTAACAATTGTCTTAATCATAACAGGCCAGGCGGGTTTAGGTGTATCCGGCAGTTGTGTATGCAGAATTACGGGCTTTATTACATCCGGTCCTGCATTAAAAGATAAATATCCCGTCGGTGCATTTGCAGGGAATAAACTTATCCTTCCGAGTAAATCAACTGCTTTAATATAATATCTGTGTTGAGCCGTAGAACCATTACCGGGAATATTTCCTGTCCAGTTATTTCCGGATGAATTTGTCAATGCGATGCTGTCGGTTAATCCGCCTCTGCCCCATATTACTTTTGTTAAAGATGAATTTATATTACTGCCGATAGTTAATAATTTTGTGTTAACAGTATAAGGACCTGTGAGATTTTCTGTATCTTTTAAAGAATCATGGACGATAACAGGACCAAGAGTAACTTTTGCCGAATAAATCTGAGCCTTGCCGCTTCTGTTGTCAGTCCAGAAAGGATAAATATTTCCGTTGTGTGCAGATACACTTATATAATCACCGTAATATCCTGTCGCATATCCCTGAAGGGGAACAGGTTTTTGAGGGGAACTGCTGACTTTAAAGTTTGTCCAGTTTGCACCGCCGTCCGGAGAAAGTGCCATATATGTATTGCAGGAATCTAGAGTTGAAACATCTCTTGTGTCATAATAAATAATTACGATATTTCCGTTTGACTGGTCAACAGTGAGCCAGGGCAAAAATTGCGGTTTGCCGTTATTTAATGCATCGTCATTTACTCTGACAGGAGTGGAAAAACTGGTCCCCCCGTTTGAAGAAAAAGCAAAAATTATATCCGCATCACTTCCGGCTGGAGCAAGATTTCTCTGCGCCCAGCACAGATAAATATATCCGTTTCTTGAGCCTCCGCTTCTGTCAACTCCCATTGAAGGGAATGAATTTACTCTTATATTGGAACTTAATACTGTGCCTCTGATTCCGCTTATTGAAATCGGTAATGTCGGAGTGCTCCAAATCAAACCTCCGTTTGTTGATTTAGAAAAACCTATTTTATCTTCAGTATGAGGAAGGTTGTTAATTGGAGTAGTCCATACCGCATATACGACCCCTTCGGGACCTGTTTGCAGATTTACTCCCTGTTCATAATGATTCGCCTGAGGAGACCCGACCTGTATTTCTCCGGAATAACTTTGTCCGAAATTAGTTGAATAAACAACGACAATCGGGTAAGGGAGTGACCATCGTGTAAAACCCACATAAAGTCTTTGATAATACGGACTAGTTGACTGATAATCAATTGCAGCGTGATTCTTATCAAAGCCGCCCGAAGTCGGAATAACAACTCTCCCAACCCAGGACTGTCCGTTATTTGCGGAACGGTCAACAACAATTGTATTGTCAAAATAATTAAACAGAAGATTTCCGTTAGGAGCAATTAACACAGCCGGATTAGTAGAAATTGCAATTGAACCGGGTAGTAAATCGTTTCCGTACCAGGTTGAACCTGCATTAGTTGATACATAATATCCCTGCCCGGGGTCAGTATTTGCTCCTGCAAAAATAATATTCGGATTTGATGTAAGTATTGAAGATGAAATTTCACTTTGATTTACGGTGGAGGGAAAGATTCTGTAATCAGGAAATACGGATAATATTCCCGCCGGAGAATTTATGCGAACTACTTTATGATCATTAATCACAAGAGATACATTTTCTTCGTACCCGTAATACCCGGAAAAATTGAAAGGTTTGGAAATAGTTCTTTCCTGTGAATAAAGTAACGCAGAATAAAAAAACAAAACTAAAAAAAATATTTTTTTCATATATTTTTATTTGTCCGGATATATACAGACACCGTAATCTATAAAAAATGATTTTATAATTCAATATTGTAAAGCAGTTTATAAAGTAAAAACAACATATTATATCTACTGCACAGGTTAATAAATTTATTTTTAATATTCATATTAATATATTTAAATAAACAGAAAAATGAACAATATATCCGTAACACTTTTGCAATATTCAATGGTGTGGGAAAAACCTCGGGAAAACCTGATGAGGATACATTCACTTCTGAAACAAAAAGTTAAAAAAACAAACATAATAATTCTTCCCGAAATGTTCAGTACAGGATTTACTTTGAACGTAAAGGATAATTTCGGCTCAATGAGAAGTCCCGTAATAAAATGGATGAAAGAAATTTCAGCAGAATTTAAATGTGCAGTTTGCGGAAGCCTCATAGTTAAAGAGAAAAAGAAATTTTACAACAGATTCATCTGGACGGAACAGGAAAAGGAATTAAAATACTATGATAAGAGACATTTATTTTCTTTAGTTAATGAAGATGTAAATTTCACCCCGGGAAATTCCGGAGTAATTATAAATTATAAAGGATGGAAAATTCTTCCGCTCATTTGTTATGATCTTCGTTTTCCCGTATGGTCGAGATATAACGATGATTATGATATGATTATATATGTAGCTAACTGGCCTGAAAGGAGAAGTTATGCATGGAAATCGCTTCTCATCGCAAGAGCAATCGAAAATCAGTCTTTTGTAATAGGAGTTAACAGAATAGGCACCGATAACGACGGAATATACCATTCAGGCGATTCGTCTGTAATTGCACCTGACGGGAAAACACTGTTTACCGCCTCTGACAATGAAATAGTATTTACTATAACGCTAAAACATACGGATGTAAAATTATTCAGAAGAAAATATCCTTTTCTTAAAGACAGGGATGAGTTTAAAATAATTTAATGCTTCGGATTTAGCGAGCGGATTGTATTTTTATAAAATGAAAACTGCAGGTTATTCAGAAACGAAATCAATTATTTTATTAAAATAATGTCTTTAAAGAAATATGTTGTTTTATTAACTCTTCTTTTATAACTTATAACAGCAAAAAGATTTAGAAAATAATTATTACGAAAAAATACTATGATTTAAACAAATGTTCTTTTATTTTACATTCTGTATTAATTAATGAGTTTATGAATGCAAAATTTCGGTTTGATGATAATAAAATCGGGGCAATTTCTAAAATTTTTGCAGTATGGTTTTTTAAAAATATAATCAATAAAAGAGGTTATAATGGATTTGTTAATATCGGTTTTTATTTTTCTCAGGTTTTTCCTGATTGACGGATACATACAGGAAATACCCTTACCGGGTGAAACTTCATCTTTATTTTCAGGGTCAGGAAACTGTGCATCCTGTCATACGGGAAATGGTATAATTTTATCTGAAAATGGCGTTGATATATCACCTGTAACGCACTGGCGTTCTTCGATAATGGGAAACGCCTCAAAAGACCCGTTCTGGAGAGCCGTTGTCGAAGAAGAGGTTCATCAACTGCCGCAGTATCAGTTTTTAATTGAAAGCACTTGCACAAAATGTCATGCCCCCATGGGGTGGCGGCAGGCTATTCAAAACGGAGATTCCGGATATACTATGGCACAGATGAAACAGAGTGCTTTGGCGAAGGACGGTGTGAGTTGTACTGCCTGTCATCAAATAAAAAACACGAATTTCGGAATGCAGTCAAGTTACAGCGGTGGATATATCATAACTACAGAAAGGCGTATTTACGGACCATATCAGAATCCGCTTGCGGGACCAATGATAAACTCCGTTAATTATACTCCGGTTTATTCAGCATCGGCAAACCAGTCAGAATTGTGTGCTACCTGCCACACATTATTCACACCGACCGTAAATTACAGCGGACAAATTACAGGTTATTTTCCCGAACAAACACCATATATAGAATGGAAGAACAGCATATACAAAACCGGGGGAATTCAGTGTCAGACCTGCCATATGCCTGTTACGAATACTCCGATTGATATTTCCACAAGCCCGCCTTTTGATACAACGAAAAGAACTCCCTATTGGAAACATCTTTTTGCGGGGGGAAACAGTTTTGTCGGAAAAATACTCAGGAACAATGTTGACAGTCTTTTCCTGTCGGCATCTCCGCAGCATTTTGATACAACATTATTTTATATTAACAAGTCTTTGAAAGAAAATTCTTTGAATTTATCTTCAAATACTGCTTACAGTTCTGGTATATTAAATGTAGCAGTTACGGTTGAAAATAATTCAGGACATAAAATTCCTACAGGAATACCATACAGAAGAATGTGGATTCATCTGAAAGTATCAGATCAGTCAAATAATGTTGTATTTGAATCAGGAAACTGGAATTCATCTGGGGAAATAATAGGACTTGATTCAACGTATGAACAACATTATACGGAAATCACAAATCAAAACCAGGTGCAGATTTATGAAGGTTCTTTAAAAGATGTTAACGGAAATTTTACGTATAAACTTCTTCGGGCAGCATCTTATATAAAAGACAACCGTCTTCCTCCAAAAGGATTTACAAATCAGCATCCGAGTTATGATACGGTCGCAATTACAGGCGGAGCCGTTTCCGATACGAATTTCAACAGACAGGGTCCAACCCAGGGTACAGGAAAGGACATAATTTATTATAAAATTCCCGTTCAGGGAAATTCCCAGTATACTATAACAGCAGAAGTATGCTATCAGTCTATACCTCCGAGGTTAGTTTCTTATCTGCAGGGGATTTCCACTCCTGACATACAAAAATTCGTTGCTCTTTATAACACTTCGGATAAAAATCCTGTTATAATGAAGACGATAACTTATTCGTACACAACAAATATTTCTCCTGTTAATACAAGCATTCCCCAAAATTATCTTCTGTACCAAAATTTTCCAAATCCGTTTAACTCCTCTACAAATATTAAATTTGATATTTTAAGGACGGGGAATTCTGTTCTCGAAATATTTGATATAACGGGTAAAAATGTAATAACTTCTGTAAATGAGATTTTAAAACCGGGAACATACATCATCAGGTTTGACGGCAATAATTTACCAACCGGGATATATTTTTATAAACTGCGAAGCAGAGATTTTTCTGAAACGAAGAAATTTATTATTATAAAGTAAAGAAATGTTATTTTTAGACCTTTAAATTTAATTTATATTGATTATCTCTTGTTGTAATTTATACTTCCTAAAGCAATATTTTACACGTCAGGAATAAAAATCTACAATTTCAATTCGTTTTTTATTTCTTTCATTATTTCTTTCAATGGGGGAATATCTTTAAACCAATTTCTGTTTGTTATTTCGTTAGTGCAGGTGCAGTATACTTGTGATATTAACTGCTTCAGTTTTGGATTCAACGGTTCGGGTGAAACAGAGCAGATTTTTTTCCAGTTCTGTCTGTCTTTGCTTTTTGCTTCGTCAACTGCTTTGCTCCATTCGGTATTGCGGTAATAAATTCTTGCAATTTCTTTACTGACGGGCAATCCTTCGTATGTGAAGCGGCATTCATCCAATGTTCCGAGAACATCAACCACCATTAATTTTCTGCTCAGGTCATACCCCGCCTCGATTTTGCCGTCTTCATTAATCAAACCTATTTGAGAAAATTCCTTTGTAATAACGGAATTTATTTTATTCGTCAGTTCCTTTAACTCGGATAATTCATTTTCCGTCATTCCGGATATTTCACGTGCTTCATTCCATTTCATATACCTGTCCGTGATTTCTAGTTTTGTTGAAACATCAAGAATTGGTTCCGCAAGTTTTTGATTGGGTACAGGCATTTCATTCAGTCCGATATCTTCGGGAGTAATTTCTCCGTTTTTTAAACGTTTGAATACACTGCTTCCCTGCGGCAGTGTATTTCTGTAAATTACTTCAAGCGGAATCAGAAATCCGCCTTTTTCTTTTTTATACTGGGAGTAATCATACCTATCACCTTTTAATTCCGGCTTTATAACGCGAAGCAGGTTGACTTCCATCGTATTTGAGAGATTTTCAATATCTGCAAGTTTTTTTGCAGTGTTGTTTTCCACGAGACCCAGATAATGTGTAGAAATACCTGTCTGTTCGAGTTTTTCAAAGAAATATGAACCAAGAATAGCAATAGCTATTCCCTTATGCGGAATTGTGTCCGGCATTTCCCCCCAGTCGAATATTGAATATCTGTCTGAAAAGATAAATCTTCCGATTCCCGTATTTTCGTTTGTTGCTTCTCTGATAATTTTTAAATCTTTAACGCTGCCCATTGTAAATTTCTTATTTGTAATTTAATAAATGATTCTATGAATTCTGAATTTCCCTGTCGTCTTTATCAAGACCTTCCTTCATTTTATTCTGATAATCAATAACTTTTTTCCTGATTTTTTCATCGGTAAGGCCGAAAATTTTTGCTGCTGCCAGCCCTGCATTTTCCGCTTCGGTTATAACCATAGGGGCAACTCCTGACGGCATTCTGAGGCTTGAATATATATCAGTCCCGCCGAATTTCTCGCTGTAAGGTGGACAGGCAATAACCGGGCAGTGAGTCTGGAAATCAGTATATCCGCTCAGTGCATTGCTCCTTCCGGCAACTGTTATGAATATTACATTCTCAGTTTCGTATTCCTTTATAATATGGTAGCATTTCAGAGGGACTTTGTGCGCTGAAGCAATTCTCAGAATGCTTTCAATGCCGAATTTTTTTAACGATTCGGCAATTTTTTTCGACCAGTCGAGGTCGCCTTTGGAACCCATTATTATTATTGCTTTTCCCATTTTATTTTCTTTTCTGAATTTTTTATTGTTCAAATTTATCGGATATAATTTCAAATATAAAGAGATTTAGAAAAGAATTATTTTTTCTTTCTGAAAATCAAAATATGGAAATTATCGGGAAGTATTTTCACCTGGTCTTTTTTAGGTCAGGTGCCATATCATAAATTTGTACTTTATTTTTTAAATTTGAATTAAATATATTTGACAGTACAAATATTATTACTTTGATAATTTCACAATTAATTTATACAATTTTAATTTTAAATAAATGAAAAAAATTTATTCCATTTCATTGTTTCTTGCTATTACACTTTTATTCAGTAATACAGGAGCATTTTACATCTGGCAGGATTTTGATAATCCGAACTTTCCGCCTGCAGGATGGACATTAAACACAACAAATGTTTTTAACTGGGACTGGGCTATAATTTGCAGCGGATACGGGCTGGGTTACGGCTCGATTAAAGCAGATAATTCCGACGCAAACAGCGGAATGACTTTTGACATCATAACGCCGCAATTCAATCCGGCAGTATCCGGTGAC
Organism: uncultured Ignavibacteriaceae bacterium; assembly: GCA_964459055.1. Classification (GTDB taxonomy): domain Bacteria; phylum Bacteroidota; class Ignavibacteria; order Tepidaquicellales; family Tepidaquicellaceae; genus Tepidaquicella. The sequence continues at coordinate 7,152 of CAYWMV010000033.1, forward strand.
TCGCTTATTTTTGACCACGCTTATGCAACGTACGGCACTGCCAACGACCAGTTGAAAATCTGGTATTCAACCGACGGCGGAAGCAGCTGGACACAACTTGTCCTTCTTAACGGCGGTACATCGGGAGAACTTGTTACGGCTTCCGCAACGGGTGCGGCTTTCGTTCCGACATCTTCACAGTGGGCGACAAAAAGATATTCTTTACCTGCGGGTACAAATAAACTTAAATTTACCGCTGTCTCTGCTTACGGTAACAACCTTTACCTGGATAATATAAAAATCGGTACAAGATATAGTAATGATGCAGGTGCATCGGGATTTAAAAGTTTTATAAAAACAATTGTTCCGAACAGCACCGACATTCCGAAAGTGTACGTGAGAAATTACGGAACAACAGCACAATCAATATCTGTTACTCTCACTATTACTCCCGGAAGTTACATACAAACTCAGACCGCATCTTCTCTTGCCCCGGGTGAATCAACACTTCTCGCATTCCCGCAATGGACTGCACCGTCCTCGGGTAATATTACAATGAAAGCATATTCAACACTTAGCGGAGACCAGAATAATTCTAATGATACGATTTACAATTATTACATAGTATCAAATAACGGGAGAAATGTTTTAATAGAATACAGTACCGGAACTTGGTGTTCATGGTGTCCGTGCGGTAAACAGAGAATTCTCGACCTTGAGGTTTTTTATCCTAATACGGTTGTACTTGCTTATCACGGAGGAAGTTCTGACCCTTTTTCTAATTTTAACGGAAGCAGTATTCTTTCTCTGTTAGGTTTGACAGCATATCCCCTTGGAACAATTGACAGGCAGATAGACCCCTGGAGCTGCGGTTACAGTAATTTTGTCGAAAGACCGTTTATGAGATACTTAAATCTGCCAGTTGCACCGGTAAAAATTGATATCCTTACAAAAAATTATAATTCAGGTACAAGGACTCTTGAAGTATCGTTAAATGCTACTGCACTTACAGATTTAACCGGTCAGTATAAAATAAATTATGTTATCACCGAAGATAATTTGGTATATACTCAGTCCGGGAATTCATACTGCACGGGTGGTTCAAATTATGTTCACAAATGGGTTGTTAGAAATATGGTGAACAATGCAACGGGTGAAAATGTGAATACGGGAGGAACCTGGACAAACGGTCAGGTAATCAACAAAACTTTTTCGACAACACTCGGAACAGGATGGATTGAAAGCAACTGCAAACTGAAAGTATTCGTTTATAAAGACGGTTCTCCCTTGAATATGGCGGAAGTTCAGCAGGCGATTGAGACAGGTATATTATTAACAGGAATTAATGACCCAACTGTAAAAGCCACGAAATTTGAACTTTCTCAAAATTATCCGAACCCTTTTAATCCTGTAACAAATATTAAATTTACCATACCTGAAAGCGGATATGCAAGTCTGAAAATTTATGATGTTACGGGAAGACTTGTTGAAACGTATCTGGATGGTTTTGTGGAGGCAGGGTACTATAATGCCGAAATTAACGGAGCGAATCTTTCAAGCGGAATATATTATTATACTCTCATATCAGACGGGTACAAAGAGACGAAGAAAATGATTCTGACGAAGTAAGTTCCGGCCAAGTAAATTTTTTATTATTTAAATTGTAGCAAACTTAATATTTTTTGTTGTGATTTAGATAAATGATTGATAATATAAACAATTTGTACGTCCGGGCTATGAATATGTATATACATTTATTTATAAAATCTTTATATTATTAATACATTTTAAATAACTTTAAAAACTTAAAACTTAAAATACAGGAGGTTATTTATGTCCTTACAGGAGAAATACTCACAAATTATTAACATGGCACCATCATTGGGTGCAAAAATCTTATCCCAGAAAGAAGAAGAAGGTAAACTCTTTTTAACTGCATCAGTGCCGTCACAGGAAGACAAAGATAAAATATTGGAACAAATCAATACACTTACAGGTGGAACACCTGAAGACCTGGTGCTCGATATAAAAGTAGGGAGCAATATTTATGTTGTAAAAAAAGGAGACACCCTTAGTGCAATTTCAAAAGAATTTTATGGTGATGCGAATAAATACATGGAAATTTTTAATGCAAACAAAGATAAATTATCCGATCCCAATAAAATTTACCCCGGACAGGAATTAATAATTCCATAAACTTTAAACGAGTTAAATAAAGCCCTGCAAGTTTGGTTTCAGGGCTTTTTTATTTTTTAAAAAATCTTTCGGGATTAAGAAACTCACATTTTGGAAGTTCTTTCCCTTCAGAAGTTTCTGGAAAATCAGACTCAACTTTATTAAATCAAGGCTAACTTTTTGGTAAACCCATTATACTTCAAACAGGTTACAATCAAAACAAAAACCCTCTAATACAAATGCATTTATGAATATTTTCCGTGCCAGGGATTTCTAATAAATCGGAATAAATTCCATCAAAGAATCAATTTTTTATGGAGTACGTGGTTTGGGTGTCCTTTCAGGGTTTACATTGGCTAACATTGTTATTACATCATAGAATTATTAGTTAAAACCAAATATCCTAATTGTTAATAATTTAATGCAACTGACTAATTATTATTATATTAAACTACATAAATTTAATTTTTTAAAAAATATGGTGATATAACATTATCTTTAAATTTAAAAACAAATTAAATTGAAATTATTAAGAATTACATTAAAGTGCTTAACAAAGTGCTTAACAAAGTGCTTAACAAAATTACTCTCGGAAGCCATTATTAAGATTTACACTGGAAAACCATCCCTAAAAGAAAAAACCTCAGGACGCCTATATTTTAAATGTACTTCCAGAGGTTTCTCGAGTGCCCGGGGTCGGAATCGAACCGACACTGACCTTGCAGCCAACAGGATTTTAAGTCCTGCGCGTCTACCAGTTCCGCCACCCGGGCTTATTTATCGATTTGCAAGTTAATCTTTTTAATTTAGTTTTTCAATGTATTCTATAAATTCTTTGCCTTCTTTTGAAATATCATATAAACTTCTTTACAATTTTATTTAAATCAATGTCAATTGGTGCTTTTATATTTGCAGTTTAGGTTTACTGGTTAAATTTATTTAATTATTGTTTTAATAATTTATATTTAGTAATTTTATAGGAATAAAACTAAGATATACCGGATCTATTCAACCACATATTGAGAAGAGTAGTAAAAAATAAAAAAAATATTCCGCAGGGAGAAAATATAAAACGGCTGTAAAGTAAAGGAATAATAATGATTTCAATTTATATATTGATTTTTAATAAAAATAAAAGCAATTTACTCAAATAAAATTTAAAAAAACCGATTATTATAACAATTAATAAAATTTAATGGAAGATAGCAAAGTTACAACCGGCAGAGAACAGGTTTCTGTTATGGATAATACCTTAATAGAAGATAAAATTCAGAAACTTCAGAAAGAGGATTCTGAACTAATTCATCTGACAGACCATGTCATTAAAAAAGGCATCAGTCAGTTGGAAAAGGAAGGGACTTTTAGTTATTTTAAATCTGCTCTTCCCTCATTAATCGTTTTATTGCTTTCATTTTTAATTGATGTAGCCTACGTTCCTATGTTCGGACACGTAGCAAATTCCTTCTCACAGATGTTATTCCCCGGGTCTCCTCCTGTAAATGTTACCCTTGAACCGGTAGCACTTTGGTGGATGCCGATTCTTTTTTATTTGGTATTTATCGTTTTTGCTCTGCGTGCAAATCAGACTTTCAAAGATGAAATCCTGGCAAAAGGTGCATCCGAAAGCATTATTTCAAAAGTCGAAGAAAAATACAGCGGACTCGTAGATTCAATCGGTACTGCATTACCCTTATTGGGTGCTGCAATTCTTCTTGTTTCAATTAAAATCGGTCCCCAGATGTTCCTTGGATTCTCTGTGCCGTTTGAAATTAAATCTATTATTATTCTTGCTATGGCAAAGTTATTCGGTGCGGTATTTGAAGCACAGGGATTACGCTACACTAAAATTGTTGAAGAAGTCAAAAATGTGGAAACTGAGTATTATTATGAGAACAGAGAGAAAATGCAGGAGGACTTAATAACGAAACTCAGTGCGGAAAATCGTAAAGTATTAACCGAAATTGTAATGTCAAGCGGTGCCGGGTTAAAACATTTTTCAAAAGAAGAAATTGAATATATCTATAAGTTAATAAAGATTTCAAACGAAATAACCAAGGAATTTGCTTTAAATATTTCGTCATTTAAAAACACTGTTGATGACCTTAAACACGTAAAATTGTTCGATGAAAAACTGGTTTCACAATTTAATGAGATCTCCGGAACCATAAACAATATCGCCGGTATTGTTCAAAAATCGGCTGAATATTCAATGATATTAAAACAGCAACTTGATGCGATACATAAACTTGGTGAAGAAATAAATAAACTTTCAATTAATTTGCCCGATGAAAAATCATTAAAAGAATTGCAGATGACGGCGCATTTTCTATCAGAGACGATTACTAATATGAAAGACCCGAGTGCAACAAAAAGTCTTGAAAATCTTGCATTCATTGCGGGCAAAAGATAAAAAAATATTTTATTAATTTTATTTTGAAAAAAAATGAAGGGTGAAAGGGACGTTAAGTTCGTAATCTATCAGGTCCTGTACATCTTTGTGGTGTGCGTTATAGCATTAAAAGGGGCTAATTTGGATTTGTCTGAAGTTATAGCCAAAGAGAACGTTGTAAAAAAGCAATATGCTGATTCTTTAAAAGCATATATAGATTCGCTCTTAGCTCTTGGTTTAGTGCCCAAAATTGAATTTGATACAAATGTAAAAATTGAAGACCTTGCCGCATTACAGGAAAAACTTCGCGTAATGCAGTCTCAGTTACAGGTTGTTCAAACCTCTCCTACCTTTGTCAGACCTGATATAACCATGCCCGAAATTACGGAGGAGAAAAAAAAGGAAGAAGAAATAAAGGTTGATGAACAAAAAATACAGTCTAATGTACAAATCGGCGGAAGTTATACTCAGTATTTAACTTACAGTGTGAAAAATCCATATAATGGAACGCTAGTGATTAGTGCAGACGGTAGAACTCTCGCATCAATACCGCAAGGTGGTTCTTCTTCATTTACCCTTAGCGGTGAGAGCAGTATCACATTCAGAGTAGGAGAGTCTTCGGACACTAAGTCAATTAACAAAAAACCGCCTCCGGAAATATCTATGACAAGACTTGCACCTTCGGGAGACGAAGTTTCTTTGAGAACTATTCAAAGTCAGGTCGGATATAGAGTATCAATTCGGGACCTTGCACCTGACCAGTTAAAAGTTAATATCAGCGGTCCTGTAAGAGTAACGCAATCCGGTGCAGGTGTATATGATATTACGCTTGCATTTCTTTCGTCGAAATCAGCCTTTGATAATTATACGGAAGGTAAAGATGAACCATATTCAGTCGGATTTAACGTTACCGTAGTGGATGCTGCAGGCACGAAGATAACAAGAAATGGTCAGTTTGTATTCGGCGAATGGTGATTTTAATAAAATTCAATATCATTTAATAAATAATAATAACATGAAAAAGTTAATTTACCCGAAACTTGCACTATTAGCGGTATTTTTTATGGCTATTCTGCTTATGCAAGTGAATTCACTTTATGCTCAGGAAGAGAGAGAAGATGACCCGAGAACCTGGAAATATTTTAGAATTAACGCCAGAACTTCTGACGACAGTGTTTTCTATAAACTTCAGGAGGAACTGGTAATCGAGCCGAAACTCGAAAGTTTCGCTGTTACAATTAATGTTCAGGATCCGAATCCTATAAATCAATCTGTAATTATTGGTGACGAAACATCCCCTGACGCTCTTAGATATTCATTCTCGCAATTATCAAAACCGATACAGGATGGATTAGTGAACTGGACGGGGACAAACAAAATTAATCTGAATCCAAGAAAATTAAATTATGGTTCCGTGTTCCTTGATGCTATCAAGAAAATCAAATTAAAAGAGTTAATAGCACCGCCTCAAAAGAAAAGAGAAATTGTTAATACAACTGCATACATTAATCCTTATCTGCAAGTTTTCGGCGGTGAGGCACTTGGAATTCCTATTAAAAGAGGTTTTGGTTTCTCATTCTATACCGGGACACCATATTCAGGACCTTTAGAGACTGACAAAATCGGTGGTAACTTCCATTTACTTGGTGCATCTGTAGGTGTAAGTACAAGAATCAAAGAATTTGTAATTAAACGTGCAGCCGGTTCGACAGCCGGAGAAAACCAGAGTACTTTCGGAAATTATAATAACCTCTTCACTCCAAAACTCGGACTCGAGGTTAGCTACGTCGTTCCTTTCGGTAATTTCTTTCAGGTAGGTTACTTTACAGTATTGGATTCGGGTGATTATGATCCGCCTTTGAAAATTCGTGTTAACGGTGATACCACATTTATGCAAAACCACGTTATTGTTGACGATAGTTATTTTAACTGGGAATTTAGATATCCTTTCAGAACATTCGGTTCTACGAGGGCTAAGTTTTATGTTGCAAGTTATTTAGGCGAATATCACATCGGATTTTCAGGTCGGGAAATGCGTCTTGCGGGTTCAGTTTTTGATGTTCGTGTTAATGCCACATTTGGGAATAAAAGAAACTGGCAGTTGCTTGCAGAAACTATGATATCAGACATCGGTGAAGGATTTTCTTTGACAGCATTTGCATTCGGACCTTCGGTAAGATTAACAAAAACACCGAGCGGTAGTTTTGGTGTCGTCACTGTTATGCTGAACGCAAGGTTTAAAATCGGTGACTTCTACGAAGAAAGATAATAATTATAAATATTTTGAAATTTTTAATAAAAATGGCTCCATATGGAGCCATTTTTATTTGAAGATATGAAAAATCTGAGATATTCGATATTATGATTGTTACTTTATCAGGAAGTTGCTTTCCAACATGTAAAACACTTTATTTTTAGAAATTTAATTTCTTACGAGTCTTGCAGCAAATGCACCGTCAATATTGTGTTTATGAGGAAATGTTTCAATGAATCCTTTATCACCAACGAGTTCTTTTTTTACATATTTTTCTGCATTATCAATTGAAAATTCCGGATGCTTTTCGAGAAATAGTTCAATTATTTCTATGTTTTCTTCCGGTTCGATAGTACAGGTACTGTAAATTAACACTCCTCTTTTATTGAGATATTTGACTGAATTCTCAAGTATTTCAAGTTGAATTTTCTGCATTTTCAGTATATCTTCGGAATTTCTTTTCCATTTAATGTCAGGTTTTTTTGAGAGAACCCCTAATCCGGTACATGGAGCATCAACCAGAACTTTATCAAATTTCTCTAAAAATTTTTTCGTTAATGCTTCTGTTGTGGGATTTGAAACATCATCGTGGATAGGGACAATATTTTCAATTCCGAGCCTGTCGAAATTTTTTTTCATATTTTCGGCTTTTAATAAATATTTATCAACAGCAAGAATATTTGACCTGCCGTTTGCCAGTTCCCGCATATGAATAGATTTTCCCCCGGGAGCTGCACAGACATCAAAAATGAGTTCGTTAGGTTTAGGGTCAACAAGCAAAGATACCAGACCGGCGCTTTCATCCTGAATGGAAAAATAGCCCTTTTTAAAAAACTCATCTTCCGAAATTTTCGAGAAAATTTTCGCATTATAGTATTCACCAATATAATGTGCTTTGGAAAATACAAGTCCTTTTGCAATCAGATAATCGGTAAATTCTTTCTCTGTAATTTTAAGTTTATTATATCTCATTGTGATCGGGGGTCTCTTATTGTTTGCTTCACACAGTTTTTGCGTATCATCAAAGCCGTATCTTTGCACCCATCTTCTCACGAGCCAGTTTGGATGGGACTGTATAATTCCCAGATAATTAACCTCGTCAATTTCTCTTGTGGGCCATACCAGCGAATCCAGAGTTCTGATAATAGTTCTTAATAAGCCGTTAACCACGCCTGCGTGTTTATCCCCGTGAATACGCTTTACAAATTCAACTGCTTCATTAACTGCAGCAGAGTAAGGGATTTTATTAAGAAACAGTATCTGATATAATGCAACTCTCATTGAATTTTTTATTTCCGGAATGCATTTTTCGTAATTACCTCTGTAAAAACCATTTAAAAACCAGTCCAGGCGTCTGAGCCATCTGACAACGCCGTGAGCGAGTTCATTCAGAAGGGACCTGTCGAAATCATTTAACAAATGGTTATTTCGGAATTCGATATCAAGCAATCTGTCGAGATAAGCGTCAGATCTTTCATAGCGGCAGATAATTTTCACTGCACAGGTTCTGGCGTCTTTGTACAAGGGGTTATTATAATTCATATTATTACCGGGGTCAAAATCGTCCCTGTTTTTTATAATTTTTTTTATTTCATCGGAGTCTTCGAGGGCAACTTCCTCAAGTGGTCTCAAATGTCCCTGTTCCGGGGAATCGGTATCTTCGCCCTGTATTAAATTATTGTTTTCTTCGGAATTTAATACCGAAGGCGGAATGGGTTCTTGTCCGTGAGCCGGTTCATTACTGTCCGCGGTATTTTTATCTTTTAAAGAATTTTCGTCCTGCATAATTAAAAATAATCAAATGAGCACACAATAAAAACTGAATTAACTATACTTTAAAAAATCTGCAATTCCGTATAGTTTTCATCAATCAGGATAACGGGGCATTTATCAATAGAGTTTATGAAGTGTTTTCCATAGGATTTATTAATAATTCTGCTGTCAAGGATTACGACAATTCCGGTATCATATTTACTTCTTATAAGCCTTCCGATACCCTGTCTGAATTTAAAAACGGCTTCCGGGAGAGAAAACCGCATAAAACTATTTCCGCCCTGTCTTTCAATATACTCGAGTTTTGCCTGAATAAGCGGGTGGTCGGGAACCTGAAAAGGGAGTCGAGTAATAATAAGGTTGCTTAAAGATTCACCGGGAACGTCAATTCCGTGCCAGAAACTGTCAAGACCGAACAAAACCGAGTCAATATCCGACTTAAATTTGTCGAGAAGATTTTTTCTCGAGACACCTGCTTCCTGAATAAAAATATCGAATTCATTATCATCATTCAGAAAGTCAATTTCATCTTTTATTGTTCTAAGCAGGTATGCATTTGTAAAGAGAACGAGTGCCTTACCGTGTGTTTTTTTAATGAAATAATAAATCCAGTCCCGCATATTTTCAATATATTCCCTTGAGTTTTCACTTTGCGGGGGCGGAATATGTTTAGGAATATAAATTTTCACCTGATTTTCAAAATCAAACTGTGCAGGCAGTTTAAGTTCATTTGCCGATTCACCTCCGAGTCTGTTTTTGAAATAATCAAAACTTCTGTTTATAGACAGAGTAGCGCTTGTCAGAACACAGGAATTATCATCTTTAAAAATATAACGTCTGAAAAAATCCGAAATATCCACGGGAGAGCAGCAAAGAGAGACATTCGAGCCCGGTTTTTTCGAATACAATTCCACCCAGTAAACAAAATCATTCTCAATATTTTTCAATCCGAGAAAATCTTCAATAATTAAATCAAATTCCGCGAATCTCATAATAAAATCATTCAGTTGATTTTCCTCTAAATTAGACTTTGAATATCTAATCAGTTCCTTTAAATGATTAATCAGATTGAGGAATCCATCTTTCAGAGTATTTTTCACTATTTGTTTTTCGAACACTCTGACGGCAATTTTTTCAGAGTTATAATCCGAAAACAGAGTATCGCGAATATTCCTGAAGAATTCATTAACATTATAATTAAGGTCAACTATGTCGGGAATAATATTCAGAAGCAGGGGATAAGAACTTAAAAATCCTTTTTTTGATTTAGGATTATATAATCTGTTCAGCCGGTATTTAATTGCTTCACGTGAAACGGAGGGTGAAATATGTTCAGACGCCACCGATTCGAGAGTATGACCTTCATCAAAAATTACAAAATCATTATGAAAGAGATAGCCCTCCGAATCTTCATTCATAGTGAGATGAAAGAGGGTGAAAAACAAGTGATGGTTCAGAACAACAACATCCGCTTCGCCAATTTTATGTTTTGCTTTCTGAAAGAAACATTTAGTACTTTCGACCGGACCGCAGGTTTTGCTCGTGCAGATTCCGTGTTCGGCGCAGACATAACTCCATACGTTATGGTCAATTTTAAAATCGAGGTCAGAGATAGTACCGTCAACAGTTTCCACAGCCCATTTATAAATTTTCTCAAGAGTTCTACGTTCCTCTGTTTCAAAAAGCGAATTTGATTTCTGCAATGCGATTGCGAGTCTGTTAGGGCAAAGATAGTTATTTTTTCCTTTCAGCAGAGCAGATTTAAATTCAACGGGCAGAATTTCCTTCAGCACGGGAATATCTTTATAAATCAACTGTTCCTGAAGATTAATTGTATGGGTAGAAATAAGTGCTTTTTTACCTGTTTCTTTTGCATAATAAATTGCGGGAACAAGGTACGCAAAACTTTTTCCTATACCTGTCGGTGCTTCAACAAATAAATGAGTTTTAGTTTGCAAATTTTCGAAAACAGACAAAGCCATATCCAGTTGAGATTTTCTGAATTCATAACCGGGATAGTACCGGGCGAGTAATCCGTCCTCTTCAAAAAATTCAACAATGTCATTTTTTCCGAACATAATATAAATTACGGAAAATAAATTTCTCAATAAGTGTAAAAATTTTTTGCCGGTTAAGGCGGGTTTTATATTATTTCATCAGGATTATAATTTTGTGCGGAACAGCGAAATTAGTGCGGCAAATTACGGCAAAAGACTGTGACAATATTAATGTTACCGATATTAAATCCCTACGGGATAAAAGA
>CAYWMV010000034.1:0-17389 GCA_964459055.1 uncultured Ignavibacteriaceae bacterium
GTTAGTGATTAGTGGTTAGTGATTAGTGGTTAGTGATTAGTGGTTAGTGATTAGTTGTTTGAAAAAAGAGACTTTTTTTAATAATTAAATATTAAAAATATGAAAAAATTAATTACATTTTTATTCGTTCCGTTGTTCTTGTTTTCATTTTCCACCGGCTGGTCTCAAATCAGTTTTGAGGGTGGTATCAACGGAGGTGCTACTATTCCGATGGGTGATTACGGCGGTACTATGGCTGAATATTATTCAGGATTGAAATATGGTTTATCTACGGGCTTCAATATCGGAGGATATGCCTCTTTGTCAACTCCGGTTTTAAGCGGAAGAGTATCACTTAATTACTCTTCTTTGTCAAATGACGGTAGCCCGGGTGTCGGTTTCGGAGGCGGTACAGTCAAGAATAAACACAATATCTTTACAATCGGTATCGGACCGCAATATAATCTCCCGATTCCATATTCACCAATAAAGCCCTTTGCCGTTGCTGAACTTTTAATTGTTTCAATCAGCGGAGAAACTTCATTTCAGGGCATATCTTCAGTCCCTTCAGGTACTTATGAAATACCGACTGCTACAAGAATCGGTCTCGGTATTACAGGCGGATTGAGTTTTGAACTTGAAAAAATCGGGATAGATTTAAGTGTCAAGTATAGTATTTTAAATCTTACCGGTAAAGAATTCAAATCCGATGATCCAAGCAAAAGGATTAGTTCCTACACGAATTTAAATGACGGAAAAGACCCGCTTTACGGCACAAACACGGATCATTTTATCGGCGCAGAAAGGAGTATGTCAACTGTGCAGATTAATCTCGGTATCCATTTCTCTTTAGGAATGTAATATTCTATTATCAATCGGATTATTAATTTACCTCATCCAATGAACGTAATTCATCGGATGAGGTTTTTTTTCTATGCCTTTATATTCATACTTAATATAAGTAATTTTAAACATTATAACTGAAATTTTATAAAAAATTTTTGGTTTTAATTATTAGAACACAGAAAATTTATGGATAAAAAATTATACGATATTACGGATTTCGATTTGTATTTGCTTGGAGAAGGAAATCATTTTGAAAGTTACGAAAAATTCGGTGCAAAACTGATGGAAATTGAAGGAAAAAAAGGAGTTCAGTTTGCTGTTTGGGCGCCGAATGCAAAAGAAGTCAGCGTAATCGGCGATTTCAACGACTGGAATCCCGAATCCGATGTAATGGAAAATGTCAGGAATTCGGGAGTATGGGCTTTGTTTATTCCCGGTTTAAAGGAAGGGGATTTGTATAAGTATGCGATTAAATCTCATCACGAGGACTGGATTTCCCAAAAAACCGACCCGTATGCATTCTGTACTGAATTAAGGCCGAAAACAGCCGCAGTTGTCTATGATATCGACAAATATAAGTGGAATGACAACGAATGGATGGAGAACAGAAAGAATTTTGATTTTCAGCACAATCCGATTTCGATATATGAAGTTCATCTGGGTTCCTGGAAAAGAGATTACAATAATAAGGACTTTTATAACCAATGGGGGTATAAAAATTACAGACAACTTGCCTATGAAATTGTTGACTATGCAAAGCAAATGGGATATACTCACATTGAGCTTCTGCCCGTAATGGAACATCCCCTTGATGAATCCTGGGGATATCAGGTCATAAATTATTTTGCACCGACAAGCAGATACGGAACTCCCGGGGATTTTATGTTTTTCATTGATTTGTGTCATCAGAACGGGCTTGGCGTAATTCTTGACTGGGTTCCCGCGCATTTCCCGACTGATGATTACGGATTAAATAATTTTGATACCACACAGTTATATGCTTATAAAAGCTGGAAGAAAGGATTTCATAAAGACTGGGGCACATTGATTTTCGATTACGGCAGAAACGAAGTTATAAATTTTTTAATTTCAAATGCACTTTTCTGGCTTAAGAAATATCACATTGACGGATTAAGAGTTGATGCCGTTGCTTCAATACTTTATCTTGATTATTCGAGAAACGACGGTGAATGGGAGCCCAATGTATTCGGAGGACGTGAAAATCTGGAAGCAATTCAGTTTATAAAGAAATTAAACGAGTTGACGCATTTGTATCATCCCGGAACGTTAATGATTGCGGAAGAATCAACAGCATTTCCTGCGGTTTCAAGACCTACTTATTTAGGCGGACTTGGATTTGATATGAAGTGGAATATGGGATGGATGAACGATATTCTAACATATTTTTCAAAAGAACCGATTCACAGAAAATTTCATCACAATCTGATTACATTTTCGTTGTGGTATGCATTCAGTGAAAATTTTATACTGCCTATATCTCACGATGAAGTCGTCCACGGAAAAGGTGCACTTCTTTCGAAAATGCCGGGAGATTTATGGCAGAAATTTGCCAATACGCGATTGTTTTTTGGATTTATGTTCGGACATCCCGGCAAGAAACTTAATTTTATGGGTAATGATATCGGGCAGCATAATGAATGGAATCACAGTGCGTCATTGGACTGGTTTGTCCTTGACTATGATTTCAACAGAAAATTAAATCATTATTTTAAGGACTTAAATCATTTATACAGAAATTCACCTGCTTTATATGAAGTTGATTTCAGCGGTGAAGGTTTTCAGTGGGTGGATTTTTCTGATTCCGACAGCAGTGTTGCAAGTTTTCTGAGACGCTCAAAAGATAATAAAGAAATATTGCTTTTCACATTTAATTTCACACCCGTACCGAGAGAAAACTATCAACTCGGTGTGCCTTACGCAGGTTATTTCAGGGAAATATTGAACAGTGACGCTAAGGAATACGGAGGCAGCGGTATGGGAAATATGGGGGGAGTTCAAACCGTTCCGCACATAAGATTTTTATGTAATGATTCGATTTACGTAAATCTGCCGCCGCTGGCAGTGAATATATTTAAGTACGAAGGAGATTAGAATAATTTAATGAAGCAAAAAGAGCAATTATACTTAACAATACACGGACATTTTTATCAGCCCCCGAGGGAAAATCCCTGGACAAACGAGGTTCCGAAAGAAGAATCCGCGGCTCCGTTTCACGACTGGAATGAAAGAATATACCAGGAATGCTACAAACCGAATACCGAAGCGGTAATAATAAACGAAAAAGGCAGTGTTGTTAATCGTGTAAATAATTATGAATATATGAGTTTTAATTTCGGACCGACTTTGCTTGACTGGATTAAAAGTAAACACAGAAAAACCTTTGATACGATTATTGAAGCAGACAGGAAAAGTGCGGAAGCAAAAAACGGACACGGTAATGCAATTGCACAGGTTTATAACCATATTATAATGCCTCTTGCAAACAGTCGTGACAGGATAACTCAGGTCAAATGGGGAATGAAATATTTCCGGCATCATTTCGGGAGAGAATCGGAAGGAATATGGCTTTCGGAAACTGCGGTTAATTATGACACGATTGAGGATTTAATCAATGAGAATATCAAATTTATAATTTTAGACCCGTCACAGGCTTTAAAATGCAGAAAAATAGGAGATTCGGCTTTTCTCGATGCCGCTTACGGAAATATTAATCCAAAATTTCCTTACAGGTGTTTTTCAAAAAAAAACAATTCACGTTATATTGATATATTTTTTTATGACGGTCCAATATCGAAAAACATCGCTTTCGATGATTTAATTTTCAGTGCAGAAAGACTTTTAGACAGAATTGACACAGCGAAAATACCGGGATATTCCGTTCCACAGTTACTAAGCATTGCAGTTGACGGAGAAACTTTCGGGCATCACAAAAAATTCAGTGAAAGGACTATAGCATATCTTTTCTCTGAACTTGCTTCCAAACGTGGTTACAACGTTGTAAATTATGCCGAATTTCTGGATATTCACCAACCGGAATGGGAAGTAGTCCTGAAAGACGGTTATAATCTGGAAGGTTCTTCCTGGAGTTGCCTGCACGGAGTTGACAGATGGAAAAAGGACTGCGGCTGCAATACGGGAAGTCAGCCCGGCTGGAATCAAAAATGGCGTGAACCGTTAAGAGACGGATTGAATTCTTTGAGAGATAAACTTAGCGTTGTTTACGAAATTCTCGGAAGAGATTACTTCAAAGATGTGTGGGAGGCAAGAAATGAATACATAAACATAATTCTGGACAATTCGCCGGATAACATAAATAATTTCTTCAGCAGATACAGTAAAAGGGAACTTAATTCCGGTGAAAAAGAATTTTGTCTGAATATGCTGGAAATGCAGAAATATGCAATGTATATGTTTACAAGTTGCGGATGGTTCTTTGCTGATATAAGCGGACTGGAAACAAAAAAAATACTTGAATATTCAAAACGTGCTTTAGAATCAGGGGAATCTTTATCAGGTTTGAATTTACGGGAAGATTTTTTGGAAGAACTTCAGAAAGCGCAAAGCAATATTCCTGGATTCGAGAACGGGAAGGAGATTTATTTAAAACTTGGAGAATGATGTGAATTATTTTAATTACTACTTTAACAGTGTCAGAACAAAAAAAAACTGGGAAAAACTCGGATTCAAGCGAAGAGCAGGCGTTGTTGTTCCTTTATTTTCCATTTATTCGGATAAGAGCAACGGGATAGGGGATTTCTGCGATTTAAAGCAAATAGTGAAATGGTGTCGGTTAACAAATATTTCCGTATTGCAGTTGCTTCCTTTAAACGATACTGGCTCGGATTTTTCACCTTATAATTCTGTAAGTTCTTTTGCATTAGACCCGATGTATATTTCTCTTAAAGAACTGAAAGGAGTTAACATTGAACCGTTCAAACAGAAGTTCAGGGATTTAAGAAAGAAATTTAAAAACGGAAACAGTATTCTCGATTATGGTATAAAAGAAGAAAAAATTAATTTATTAAAGGAAATTTATTCGGTTTCGTATGTTAAAGACCAGAAAAGATTTAATTTGTTTAAAGAAAATAATAAATACTGGCTTGATGACTATGCACTTTTCAAAGTACTGAAAGAAAAATACGATGGTCAGGGATGGGAAATCTGGAGTGAAGATGTGAAGTCAGGGGATGAGAATATTTTGAAAAAATTATCGGAAGAATACGGGAAACAAACGGAATTTTACAAATGGATGCAGTGGCAGTTGTTTGAACAGTTGCAGGGTTTTAAAAAATTTGCATCGGAAAACTCCATATTGGTAATTGGAGACATACCGTTTCTCGTCAGCAGAGACAGCGCGGATGTCTGGTCACACAGGAATTATTTCAGAATGGATTATTCATCAGGTGCACCGCCTGATATGTATTTGTCACTCGGTCAGAGATGGGGTATGCCTCCATATCAATGGGAAAATCTTGAAGCCGATAATTTTCTTTATTTAAAGGAAAAAATAAAATACGCAGAAAATTTTTACGATTTGTACCGGATTGACCATTTCATAGGGATTTTCAGAATTTGGTCTATTGAAAACAGTGTTCCGCTTGAGACGGGAGGACTCGAAGGTAAGTTTATACCCGAAGATGAAAATATATGGGATGCTCACGGTAAAAAGATTCTTGATGCTATGCTTGAAATTGAAAATATTATGCCCTGTGCCGAAGATCTCGGAACTGTTCCGCCTTGCTCATACAGAGTGCTTGAGGAATACGGAATTCCGGGTATTGATGTCCAGAGATGGACAAGGGATTGGAACAGCACATATAATTTCACCAGTCCGGATAAATACAGAATTAATTCCGTAGCGACCCTGTCAACACACGATTCATCTTCATTCGCAAAATGGTGGGAAGAAGAAATTGGAACGGCTGATGAAGGATTGTTCAGAAGATTGTGTTCTGAAAAAAATATAATAGATGACAGATATAATGAAGTAACCGATTTATTATTTGACAAATCACATTTTCCGGAAAACAGATTGCTCTGGAAAAACGAAATTGACAGTGTTGATAAATTGCTTAATATATTAAAATTAAACAGAGATGAAAGTTACAAACTTATAACCGTGTATCTTGAGAGTTACAATGAACGAAGGAAATTCCTTGAATTCAGCGGTATTGAACAATATGACGAAATTAATCCGGAATTTCAAAAAAAGGCTCTCGAAAAAACACTTCAGTCTTCTTCTGTCTTTGCAATTAATTTATTAACGGAGTGGCTTAGTTTGTATGACGAACACCTTAAAACATTTACGAACAAGAATTTCAGATTTAATTATCCCGGAATTCAGAATGATACTAACTGGAGAATGGTGATTCCCGTTAATATTAAACAGCTTCAGTATCTGTCAATCAATAAGACAATAAAGCAAATGATAGACGAAAGCGGCAGGAATCCTGATACAAGCAACCTTCCGGAAACCGTTTAATAATCTACATTCATACGCAGGAATGCAAAACTCACATCACTTATAGAACTTTTGGTAATATTATTGTCAATTCTGTAAATATATTTCAGCCAGAATGTAAAATTCTGAATAATCTGAAATCTGAAACCGAAATTTATTTCATTCGAATTTACCCGTTCACCCTCAAGGAATTTTGCATCCTCGTCATCAATTCCGTCCCTGAACGGTATTTTAATATCACCGCCCACATTTCTTATTAATGCTCCAGATTCATCGTAAATATTGTTTCCTTTTCTTATAAATCTGTGTTCCAGTTCAAGTCTCCCCCAGTCACTGACATTGTAAGATAATTGTGAGTAAATTTCGTCTGAATTTGGTCCGATTCGGTGTCCCAGACTGATTCCATAAGCCGTATATGCATTTTTATCATCATAATGCGAATAAACATAAGGACGAATCTTTGTATATGCGACAGATATGGACAGATCACTCATCCCCAGCGGCTCATAAAAAAACCCCCCGATTTGATAACCTATTTTCTCCGTTTTGTCTGATTTTCCCGACACAAATGCAAATAATTCATCATCATCAATAAAAGATGAAAAAGTAAATTCCGCATTCTTCAGAAATTTCGTTTGAAAATCAACACTAAAACTTTTATTATCCCTGTCCTGCAGCGATTTTTCCGCAAACCCATAAAAAAGAATCGGATTTAAATATGCAAATTCAATTCTTCCGTTATAAATTATTGATTCTGCCAGACTGAAATTCAAAACATCCTTAACTGCAATCATCAATCTGTTAGCAACAAAATATTTTGTATATCTTTTCTCCCTGTCTATATTAAAATCTCCGGCACTTGACGCGTGAATATAAGAATAATTAAGTACTCCGTATTTGAAATTTAATTTCAGAAAGTCCATATCGGGAGTATTCCCTGACAGCAGCAATCTGCTGCCGTAGCCGAATCCGTAAGTAATTTTTTCCCTGCCGAATTGTATGCTCAAATCCATATTATCCGCCGGTTTCAATCCGTATTTTAAATACGCATTTGTGAAATCATAATTCTTTAATTTCTCCGAATTTTCATTGAATTTAAAGTCTGATTCAAGTGCAGGATGAACAAGCCGTGCTATATCCTGCTGTCCGAAAATTGCTCCTTTGCTTATTGAAAGATAATAACCGAGATGACCGAACAAAGTACCTCTCGCTCTGATTCCGCCGTCCATTACTGCCGCATTGTGTTTGCTAAAAGGTTTAAATTCCTTGCCGATAAAGACATTACCTATAAAATTAAGGTGCAGATTGTTGCCGCCTTTTTCATACTTATACAATTCTTTATATTTATCAGTAAATGTTTCTCCTAATTTATTAATCAGATTATCTTTCCCGTCAAATATAACCAGTGAATTTTCGTCATTTTGCTTTTCGGGTATATATTCAATTTCATATTTTGAAAGCAGTTTTTTTTCCGTTTTACTTAATTGCGTTTCGTTATTCCTAATTTCCTTAAGATAATTCATAATTTCTCCGCGTGAAAGATTGCTGTTTCCGTCATCATAACCGTATATTATTTGTTTTACCGTCATTTCCTTTATGAAATCGTATATCGGATATGATAGCGGAGCGTTTTCAACCTGAGGAAAAACCCTGATGGCAAAAGTGAATATGAATAATACAATAATCAGTTTTCTCATTTATTAATATTTTTTCGTTTAGTATAATATAATTTTTAAGTAATTGAGAGGTTCTTCTTTAACAAAAATTTTATTACCAATATTACAGTCATTACATTTTCCTTTAACACAAAAGAAATTGTGCAGGTGAATTGCTCCCTGACTGCAGACAGTTTTATTAATTTTAACATCAAGCTGTTTTTCCATCACTTTTGTAATCTCGTTTTTCGTGAATCCTTTCATTTTTGAATATGCCGTGTATATTTTATCTGTTACCGGGTTTCTACCGAAAAATTTTGAATAAAGAAGTAAGAACGGAAATATGACATTAATTATTATGTCATCTATTCTTTCTGTACCGATTTTAAATTTTCCTTTTTTAACAGTTTTTCCCAAATTATAATGAGAATTCCAGTAATCAGAAGGCTTAATATCAAGGAAAATTTTTCTTATTTCATCAGCCGGATCCGGATTTTGTTCAAATGAAAGAATTAATTTTTTCAGTAATTCATTATTTATCAGCGAATAACAGAAAGCGGATGCATAAGATAATCTAACCGAAGGAAAATTCTGAGGTCTCAGTCTGAAAAAATTCCATTCCGACAAATCCAGTTTTTCAAAATTCAAAACATTTAATAATTCATTTCTGTATTTTTTTAAAATTAAAATATATTCGTCCTTATATTTTAAATTATCAAGCATACCCGCCGTTTCGTAGAGCAAAGCGTCAATCTGTAAAACAGATAAATTAAGGTGACGGATTTTTTTCAGGTCGATGTTCTGAGCCAGTTTAAGAAACGGCGTTTTATTCTTTGAGAATCCCAGAGCTTCAAAAACAAATTCGGTAAGAATCTGCTCCCACGTATAACTATTTTTCGGATTAAATCCTTTAAAAATCAAATTGTCAAGCCGGCTTGAAATTCTGTCCATTCTGTACATCAGTCTCTTTTTCCCCATATTTTCCAGCACAGAAAGTTTATCTTCTGATGGAATAACCGAATTGCCCGGGTGACAGGGAATTTTAAAATCAGGTGAAGGATTATTTATTATTTCCCGCCAGATTGTATGAATTGATTTGGTCAGATGCCTTGATAAAATAACAGTAGGAATATTTCTTGATTTTTTTGCTTTTGGAATTTCATAATCCGGACTTTCGTTATCCCACATAACAACCTGAAGGATTACTAGATTGTATTTGTCTTTTTTCCTGTGTTTGTGAGAATTCCAGTCAGACAGTGATTTATGAATCTCAACGTCGCCGGAATATAATTTATCATCAATATATATATTCGCATCTTTAAAATCCGGTCCTTCATCTGAATTTTTCCTCCCGGTGTTCAAAACGACAACATTTTTTCCGCAGGTTGTTTTTAAATCGGAATAATAAGATTTTTCCTCCCAGATACGGGAAATGAAATTTTCGTTAAGATTGAGTTTTATCATTAAAAATATTGTACATTTTCACTAAATTAACATAATTATAGAATTAATATAAGTAAAAAAAATGATGAAAAAATTTATTTATCCGTTATTTGTAATTACGTTTTTTGCAGTGCTTATCTCCAGTTGCGGAGACAAGACGAGCGGTTTAAACGAAGAAGATTTATTCAAGCAGGCAAAACAAATGTCTGACAGTTCCACTCAGTTAAATGACGATAACCTGCGTAAAGAAGCAATTGGTTTATTTTCGGAATTTCTGAAAAATTATCCTACTTCATCTAAAATTACCGAAGCATACAATCAGATTGCCGGTTTATATTATGGAATGAAGGACTATACAAAGGCAATAGAAACATATTCTGAATTAGCCGAAAAGCATCCCGATTCAAAAGACGGGAAAAATGCATTGTTCATGGTTGCATTTACATATGATGAAACCTTAAAGGATAAAGATAAAGCAATAGCGGCATACAAGAAATTTCTCGAAAAATATCCGCAGGATGCAGAAGGAGAAAAATTGAGTGAATCAGCGAAAGTAATGATAGAGAAACTTGAATCAGGAGACGATATAATCAAATTAATCGAGGAAAACGAAAAGAAAGCAGCGGAAGAACAGAAAAAAAATGAAAAGACTGAACCAAAGCCGGATGAAAATACCGATAAGCATCCCAAAGAACAGAGAAAGGTTCAGGAGGCACCGCCAGAGGTTCAGGATAATAAATGATAAAAACGGATTACAGGCGATATTTAAATCCGTCGGTAGTAGCAAAATTATCCAATATTGAATTAAAAGCAAAGTTCGTTGTACAGGGATTTATGGCAGGTTTACATAAATCCCCGTATCACGGATTCAGTGTTGAATTCACCGAGCATCGCCAGTACACACAGGGGGACGATTTAAGATATCTTGACTGGAAAGTTCTTGCGAGAACAGGAAGATATTACATAAAGCAATATGAGGAAGAAACGAATTTAAAGGCATATATCATACTTGATATAAGCCGTTCTATGAGTTACGTTTTTGAAAATGAGGAAAGAAAAGAAGGGAAATTCAGTCTGTTTAAAAAGAAAAACGGAGAATTAAGACAAAAAAACGGTTTGATTTCCAAAATAGAATATTCATCATATCTGGCTGCTTCGCTGGCATATTTGATGATGATTCAGCGGGATGCAGTATCTCTGATAACATACGACACAAAAATAAGGACGTTTTTACCTCCGAGGTCAACACAAAGCAATTTAAAACAAATTTTAAAGGAGTTGTCCGGCATTCAAGCGGAGGGTGCTACCGGAACCGCCGAAAGTCTGAATTCAATTGCAGAAAAAATTAAACGAAGAGGACTTATAATTTTGATAAGTGATTTGCTTGATGACCAGGACAAAGTAATTAACGCACTAAAACATTTCAGGTATAATAAAAATGAAGTTATACTTTTTCAGATACTGGACCCTACTGAAAAGACTTTTCTGGACGGGGGCGGACTCGTTCTTGTCGATATGGAAACGGGGGAGGAAATGTTTTCGCAAACGGACACGATGCAGGTATATTATACAGAAGCGATGAAGAAGTTCATTGATAAGTACAAGAACGAATGCATAAGAAATAACATTGATTACGAATTAATAACAACTGATACACCGTTTGATATTGCTTTGCTCAGGTATCTAAACAAGAGAAAAAAGCAGAATTAGACCATTAGAACAGATACATCGTAGTGTAATCATTTACATTCCGATGTAAAAACCCTGTTAAAACCTCACTACAAAATTTCCGGTAATATATTAATCCCGGTAAGAATATCAGCGGATTTTAAATCTTTTGTCCCAAATAGGGGTGATAAGTCTGTAATCACCGAATCCCGTGTAATCAACAAAAATAAATTGTTTATTAATGTCGAAATATTCCCAGACTTCATAAGGTTTTGAATTTTCGTCAAACGGATGTCTTTCAATACTGCTTGGATTACCGTAAATAATGAAAACCATACCCATATCGGTTTTCCAGCCTTCCATATAACTGTTAGTAAACTTGTCCGTTGCAATTTTTACTCTGTTATAATATTCATTCATCACTTCATTCCTGGCTGTTTTTGGTGACGGGTCAATGTTCTTCCAGAACTGCAGAAATCTTTTTTCCTTTTCAGGTTTTGAGGGTGCCTCTTTAAGGCTGTCTAGCTGGTCACTCGAAGCAATATACACCATCTGGTTAATTGCCAAATCGAGGTCCGTTATATTCATTGGCAAATCACTCCATTTGTAAACAAAATCTTTTTGAGTGAAAATTGAAGAATATGCCTTGCTTGAGAGTTCAAGTCTGTATAGTCCTGTAGTATAATCAACCGGTGCAAGACGCTCTATTCTCTGATTAATACCGGGAGAAAGAACATAACTGAAACTTCCTTCTTTTATTGACGAGCCTTTTTCATTTAAAACTTTATAATTTATTGATACAGGGAATGCATTTTCGGAATTATTATATATTTCGAAAAATATATAAATATCCTTCAAGTCGCCAATATTTCCCGTAACAAGCGGATATATAACTTTTTTACCGAGGGAATCGCTTTTAAAGTCTGATAACAGCATAATCGAACTAACTGATACTTCTTTACTTGCATAATCCTGAACTTCAAATCTTTTATCAATTTTATATTCCATATAGTTATTTCTGTCACGCAGAGTTGTTTCCATTTTATAAGAATCGGGCTTGAGAAAATAAGATTTTATTCTGAATTCGGGATTATCGGCAAGAAATTTCTGCTGTTCACCGGTGTTTGAAATTGTTTCTGAAGATGTGTTACTTAATATGTTTTCACCGAGGGAGTTATAAATATTAACGGCAAGGTCGAAGTTTGCATCGAATTTTTGTGTATTCTGATTTTTCTTAAATGAGAGGGTAGTTTGCGGAATCTGTATATATATATCAACCCTTGCCTTCATACTGTCCTTGATGTAAAAAACCAGCGGGTCGGAATAAAAGAACTGTTCCTGAAACAGGATGTTTGAATTTTCTATAATCTGAGAATAATTATTTACGGGAATTAACAGAAGAACCGGTATTAAAAGAATTAGTAATGTTTTCATATAATAAAAATTTTTAATATTTAAATAATTGTATAATAAAATTTATTTACAATTCAATTCGACATCTCCAAAAAGGTCAAAATCTTCGTAATCATAAATCCTGACATTGTAAAAACAGCCCGGTTTTAATTTATCTGAACTTTTTATAATAACTTCCTGGTCAATCTCCGGTGCATCTTTATAAGTTCTGCCCACAAAATAATTATTTTCTTTTCTATCCACTATTGTTTTAACTAACTTACCGAGTGATGATTCGTTTGCTTTTAGTGAATTTTCACGCTGAGCGTCGAGCAGTAATTTTTGCCTTTGAAGTTTTTCTTTTTCCGGAATTATGTCTTTAAGATTAAATGCTTTCGTGTTTTCTTCGTGTGAATATGTGAATACGCCGAGTCTGTCAAACCTGAAATATCTTACAAATTCAAGCATTTCATCAAATTCTTTACCGGTTTCGCCGGGATAACCTGTAATTAATGTGGTTCTGATGCATATATCGGGAATTTCATTACGAAATTTCTCCAGAAGTTCAATCGTTGACTTTTTTGTTATTCCCCTTTGCATTGACTTAAGAATTTTATCTGATATATGCTGAATCGGAATATCTATGTAATTGCAAATTTTTTCATTATTCTTAATTGTATAAATTAGTTCATCGGGAAATCTTGACGGATAAGCATACATTAGGCGTATCCATTCTATGCCTTTGATATCTGATAATGCATTCAGCAAATGTGATATATTTCTTTTTCTGTGAATATCATATCCCCAGTAAGTTGTATCCTGACCAATAACAATAATCTCTCTGACGCCTTTAGCCGCCAGCAGTTTTACCTCCGCTGCTATTTCATTTAGCGGTCTGGATTTGTGTTTTCCTCTCATTATCGGAATGGCACAGAACGAACACGGATTATTACAACCCTCGCTTATTTTAAGGTATGCATAGTGCCCGGGAGTTGTAATTGTTCTCTCGCCGATTAATTCTCTTTTATAATCAATGTTAAGAGTCCTGAGAATTTGCATAATTGTCTTTGGTTTATCTGTCGAACCGAAATATTTATCAACTTCCGGAATTTCTGTTTCGAGGTCTTTTTTATACCTGTCAGACAAACATCCGGCAACGTAGAGATTTTTAATTTTTCCTGATTCTTTTTCTTTTACTGCATTTAATATTTCATTGATGGATTCTTCCTTTGCTGATTCTATAAACCCGCAAGTATTAATTATTAAAGTATCCGTTTTTGAATTGTTCCTGACAATTTCAATCCCATCTGCATTCATCATAGCCATCAGATGTTCAGAATCCACAAGGTTTTTCGAGCATCCGAGAGTCAATATTTTAACTTTATGTTTTTTTACATTCATAATTAATGAAAAATAAAGCATTTATTGAAAAATAATAAGTTAAAAAGGAATTTGTATAAAAAATACTGACCGTGATTGGAAGAATATGTTTTTACTTAAGTTAACGCCTCAAATTGACAAATATTTCAGACTTATAAGTATTTACGGTTAAATCTGATTTACATTTAGAATTATTATTGTATTGATTAAATTAAATGATTTAAGAGATTGAATAATGCAGAATAACAAAGAGAGAGAGGAAAAATCGGCAGCATCGAAGGCAGAGGACATACTGCTTATAAAAACTGCACTTGCAGGCGAGCAAAGTTCTTATGACAGGCTAATGAAGAAGTATTATAATCTCATTCAGTCTCTGGTTTACAGAATGATATTTAACAAAGAAGATGTTGAGGATTTAACACAGGAAGCATTTATAAAGGCATTTAATTCATTGCATAAATTTGACAGGGAATTTGCTTTTTCGACCTGGCTGTATAAAATTGCCACGAATAACTGTATAGATTATTTAAGAAAAAAGAAACTGACTACCTTTTCCATTGATAAGGAAATTTCGTCAGAAGATGAAGATTTAAGATTCGAAATTCCCGATGAAGAGCATAAGCCCGATAAAAAAATTATAGAGAAACAACGCGAGAATATTATAGAAGAAGCAATTGAGAGTCTGCCGGCTAAATATAAGAAAGTTATCATTTTAAGACATAAAGAAGAAAAGGATTATGAGGAAATTGCGGAAGAACTTAACATTCCCCTTGGGACGGTGAAGGCACATTTATTCAGAGCAAGAGAATTGTTAAATAAGTTTTTGAAAGACAAGATAGGTCATTATTAATGAGCAAACAGCAGGAAACCCCCTTAATGCGTCAGTACAGGAAAATAAAGGAAAAATATCCCGAAATGATATTACTTTTCCGGATGGGGGATTTTTTTGAGACATTTGAAAATGATGCAATAATAACATCCAAAGTTCTGGGAATTACACTGACAAAACGGGCAAACGGCGCCGCATCGGACGTTCCTCTTGCCGGCTTTCCCCACCACGCTCTCGACAATTATCTTCCAAAACTTGTTAAAGCAGGATACAGGGTAGCGGTTTGCGAGCAGCTTGAAGACCCGAAATTTGCAAGGGGAATTGTCAAGCGGGACGTAATAGAAGTTGTAACCCCCGGTGCAAATTTTTCCGAAAAATTACTGAATCATAAGTCAAATAATTTTCTGCTCGCAATATATGTAAGAGATGAAAGATGCGGGTTTGCTTTTTGCGATGTTTCCACCGGAGAATTTTCTGCCGCCGAAATGCATATCAGCCAGTTAAAATCACAGATAGATATTATTAATCCTGCCGAAATTCTTATTTCTAAAAGAGACAGGGAAAAAATTTTCAAAATTATCAATTATCATCCCGGGGATTTATTGAACCCTGACGGACAGAAACTGATATTTACGAAAATAGATGAATGGGTTTTTAATCAGGATTACGCAAAAGAATTACTGACAACACAGTTTAACACTCATTCACTGAAAGGATTCGGTATTGAAGAAATGCAGGAAGGTATCGTTGCC
Source organism: uncultured Ignavibacteriaceae bacterium (assembly GCA_964459055.1). Lineage (GTDB taxonomy): Bacteria > Bacteroidota > Ignavibacteria > Tepidaquicellales > Tepidaquicellaceae > Tepidaquicella. The sequence continues at coordinate 15,427 of CAYWMV010000034.1, forward strand.
GCAGGTTGCATTATATATTATCTGAACGAGACACAAAAAAGCAATCTAAAGCATATCACGAAGATATATAAATATGATTACAGCGACTACATAATACTTGACCCTGCTACAAAGCGCAATCTTGAGATAACTACTTCCATAAATGAGGGAGGCAGAGAAGGTACGTTAATTTCTATTCTTGATAAAACACGCACGGCAATGGGAGGGAGGCTGCTGAAAAAATGGATTGCAAGACCGTTAAAGAGGAAGGATAATATCCTGAAAAGGCTCGAAGCGGTTGAGGATTTATTTATAAATAAAAATACAAGAAAAAATATATCGGAATGCCTGAAATCTATTGCTGACTTAGAGCGGCTGCTTTCAAAGGTAGCGACGGGCAAAGCAGTCCCGAGAGATATTATGCAGTTAAAAAATTCCGTTAAAATTGCATCTGAACTAAAGACATATTTAACGGTACTTGAATCTGAAGCAATTCAGATTCTGAAGAAAAATATTACAGAAATTCCCGAACTTATTAATGAAATATCGAAAATTGTAAACGAAAATTATCTCGAAGGAAACGATAAATACGGAATAATTAATAAGGGATACAGCAGGGAACTGGATGAACTGAAAGATATTCATCTAAACGGAAAAACGTGGATTGAAAATTTTCAAAGCAAAGAAAGAAAAAGAACGGGAATAAATTCATTAAAAGTTGATTACAACAAAGTATTCGGATATTATATAGAAATCACGAAGGCAAATCTGGACAGAGCACCTCAGGATTACATAAGAAAGCAAACACTTGTTAACTGTGAAAGATATATTACCGAAGAACTGAAAGTGTATGAAGATAAAATATTCAATGCGGAAGAAAGGATTTCGATACTTGAGAATAAAATATTCAGCGAACTTCGGGAATATATACTCCGGTTTACTGAAGACATTCAAAAAAATGCCGGCACAATTGCAACAATTGATGTATTAACGGGATTTGCGGAAACAGCGGATATGTATCATTATGTAAAACCGGTTATTAACGATTCAGATATTCTGGAGATTAAAAACGGAAGACATCCGGTTATAGAGCGACTACTGCCCGCCGGCGAAAAATACATAGCGAATGACACGTACCTTGATACTGAAGATAATCAGATATTAATTCTGACCGGTCCCAATATGAGCGGGAAATCAAGTTATTTACGGCAAACCGGTTTGATAGTATTACTGGCACAAATTGGAAGTTTTGTTCCTGCGGAGTCTGCAAAAATCGGAATTGTGGATAAAATATTCACCCGGGTCGGTGCATCTGATAATATAGCCAAAGGCGAGAGTACTTTTCTCGTTGAAATGAACGAAGCCGCAAATATATTGAATAATGCAACTACGAAATCACTACTGCTGCTTGATGAAATCGGCAGGGGAACAAGCACTTATGACGGAATTTCTATTGCGTGGGCGATTACCGAATATCTGCACGAAAATCCGAATCTCAGAGCAAAAACTTTGTTTGCAACCCACTATCACGAACTGAATTCGCTCGCAGAAATGTATGACAGAATTAAAAATTACAGGGTTGAAGTAAGAGAATATAATGATAAAGTAATTTTTTTGAGAAAAATAACTGAAGGTACGGCAGACCACAGTTACGGGATACAGGTAGCGCAAATGGCAGGTCTTCCGGATTCTGTAACTGCCCGGGCAAAAGAAATATTACACACTTTTGAAAAGAAAGAATCGGCGAGAAAAAAATCCAATGATTTTCAAATCAGTTTATTTGAAATAACGGAGGATGACAGACTGAAAAAAATTCTGGAAAAAGTGGATTTAAATAATATCACTCCGCTCGAGGCATTTAATATATTAAAACAGATGAAAGATTCGGTATGAAATAATTATAATTTTTATTGTTTTTCCTGATGAAATTTATATTTGTTAGAAAATCATCATAAAACAGACATACACAGAATAATGATTCACA